>DASSJR010000174.1:0-17257 GCA_035691135.1 Nocardioides sp.
GCCAGGGCCTCCACCTGGATGTCGACGGAGGCGGGTGCGTCGGTGTCGGCGCCGTCGAGCGCGCGGGCGGCCAGGCCTGCCTTGGTGTCGATCAGCTCGGCGATCCGCGCGTCGATGGTCTGCGCGGCGATGATCCGCCACGCGGTGACCGGCTGGGACTGGCCGATCCGGTGCACCCGGTCGATGGCCTGGGTCTGCTCGGCGTCGGTCCACGACAGCTCGGCGAGTACGACGTCGGAGGCGACCTGCAGGTTGACGCCCACGCCGGCAGCGGTCAGCGAGCAGACGATCACCGCGACGTCGGGGTCGTTGGTGAAGGCGTCGATGTTGCGCTGCCGGACCGCCGAGGTCTGGTCCCCGCGGATCGCGGAGTACTTGATGTCGCGGGCGGCGAAGAACTCCTCGGCGGCGTCCATGACGTCGATGTGCTTGGCGAAGAAGACGACCTTCCCCGCGCTGCGCGCAAGCTGGGCGGCGTAGTCGGCGGCCAGCGTCGCCTTGGCCTGCCCGATCCGCCGCACCATCTTGAAGACGTTCTCCTCCGACGTCTTGTCGTCGTCGGAGCGGGTCTCCCAGGTCGCGACCCGGTGCACCAGCTCGTGGTCGATCCCCTCGACCGTGCTGCCCTTGCGGCGGGTCTTGAGCGCGACGTCGTACCTCTCGAGCAGGCGGCGGGCGAGCTCGCGCTCGGCCTCGCGAATCGAACGGGTGGCTGCCTCGTCGAGCTCGACCGGGAGGTCGGCGATCCGGCGTTCGGGGATGTCGGAGGCGACGTCGACCTTGCGCCTCCGCACGATGCCGAGGTCGACGACCTTCTGGCGAGCGGCCGGGTAGAAGCCGTGCTCCATCGGCGTCAGGCCGATCTCCTCGAGCTCGGCCATCAGCACCGGACGCGGCTTCTTCTTGTCGATCCAGCCGAGGAACTGCCAGATCGCCCGGAAGTCGTCGATGTCGTTGATCAGCGGGGTCCCGGTCAGCGCCATCATCAGCGGCCGGGCGATCCGCCCCCGGATCTTGTCGGCGATCTCGAGGACCATCCGGGACCGCAGCGACGACACGTTCTTGATGAAGTGCGCCTCGTCGACCACCATCCCGCGGAAGCCGTGGTTGCCCATCCAGCCGGCGTGCCGGTCGAGGATCTCGTAGTTGACGACCACGATGTCGGCGAAGGCGTCGATGCCCTCACCGTCGCCATGGATCACGGTGGAGGTGCGTCCCGGCGTCCACATGGCGGCCTCGCGCGCCCAGTTGGTCTTGACGACGTTGGGTACGACGACCAGCAGCGGCCACGCTTCGGCCGCTTCGGCGGCCAGCAGTGCCTGGGCGGTCTTGCCGAGGCCCGGCTCGTCGGCCAGGAGGAAGGTCCGGTGCCCGGCAGCTGCGGCCGCGACCACCTGGGCCTGGTGGTGCATCAGGTCGTGGCCGGTGCGGCTCACGATCCCGTGCGGCTCCGGCAGCTCCATGCAGGCCGGGGCGCCGGGGGTGGTGTCCTCGAAGGCGCTGAGCAGCGGCTCGATCAGCTCGAGGCCGACCAGCCGGCGGCGGGCCGGCATCTGGGGCACCGCGGAGTAGTCGGGGACCTGGAACGGGATGGCCAGCTGCCGGGCTCGCACGGCCTGGGGTACGACGCGCCGCTCGACCCGTCCGTCGGCCAGCTCGATCGTGGCGTCGGGCGACGGCTCGGGCTCGGGCTCACGTCCTGCGGCGACCTGCATCTCCCGGATCAGGCTGCGGGTGCCGTCGGAGACGTCGGCCTTCTCGTCGAGCAGGTGGAAGAACGACGGCTCGCTCGCGGCGATCTGAGCCAGGATCGTGGCGATCCCGTCGAGCCGCTTGAGCTCGGAGTCGCGGCGGACCTGGGTCAGCGAGTCGTCGGTCCGCACGCGGACCCGCTCCTCGCGGGCCAGCAGGGCGATCGCCTGGTACCGGTTGTAGTCCCCGCCCTGCACCCGGCCGCGCTGGACGGCGTTCTCCAGGCGTCGTACCGCCTGTGCGAGCACGGGCAGCACGCCCTCGTTGTCGTTGCGGGGGCGCCGGTCGTTGCGGCCACGACCCCGTCGTGTCTGTGTCGCCAATCCACTCTCCATCGACTGCGCCGGCAGTCACGCGTGTGCGTCGGACGTCCTCGAACGGGATGAAGACGCCTGGACCGGACGATCACGAGATGAGGCGCCGGGAGATCCCGGAGGAGCCGAGCGCACGTTGGCACTCTTGGTGTGGCCATAGTACCCGGTCGAGTGGTCGCACGCGTCATCAGAGGGGTGACGACGCGCCAGCGACTACGGCATGCGGTGGGGCGGGGCCCCGCCGATCGGGTCGTTCGGGTCCCGGGCGCCCGGCGTCATGCCGACGGCGAACTGGGCCATCATGTCGTGGTCCTCGTGGACGAGGTTGTGGCAGTGGACCATGTAGCGGCCCCGGTGCGGCCCGAACTTCACCAGGACCCGGACGGTCTCCTTCTCACCGAGGTAGGCGACGTCCTTGGGGCCGAGCTCGTACTCGAACGGCGGCCGGCCGTTGCGGTCCAGGATCTTGAAGTCGACCAGGTGGATGTGGAGCGGGTGGAACCACCCGCCGCCGGCGTTCTCCAGCTCCCAGATCTCGGTGGCGTTCAGCTTCGGGTCGGCGAGCAGCAGCTGGAAGTCGCTCTTGATCACGTCGTCCCAGGTCTGCCCGTTGATGGTCCAGATCCCGCCGGTACGGGCCAGCGCAATCCTTCGGGTCACGCTCGCGTCCTGCTCCCGCAGTCGCATGACGGGGGCGGTGACCAGCGTGTTGTCCACGCGGTTCCAGGTGCGGTCCTTCTTGGAGAAGGGTGCGTCGGTGACGTCGAACGCCATGATCTTGTCGGTGTTGGCGAAGTCCCGGTTGTTGGGGTTGGAGAGGTTGTTCAGCACCACCCGCTGGCCGGCCCGGTAGTTGCGGAAGTCGATCAGCACCTCGTACCGCTCCGCGCTGGCCTGCCGCCACTGGGTCACTTCGTGCGGCTTGGGCATCAGCCCGCCGTCGGTCCCGACGATCTTGACCGGGTCTCCGTTGCCGAGCCGGAACCGGTAGGAGCGCGAGATGGACGCGACGAGGAAGCGGAACCGGTAGATCCGGCGCTTGACCTTCATCACCGGCCAGGGCCGTCCGTTCACGAGGATGACGTTGCCCCACAGGCCCGACTCGTCGCTGCCGATCGTCAGCTGGCCATTGGCCTTGAAGAGGGCGTCGGCGATCGTCAGGGGTACGTCGAACTCGCCCTGGGGCATGAGCTCCTGCTCCGCCTTGTCGTGCATCTGGTACTGCGCGTAGAGGCCGGCGTACGCGTTCTCGGCGGTGTGGTGGAAGCCGTGGTCGTGGTACCAGAGCGTGCGCGCAGGCTGGAAGTTCGGGTAGTGGTACTCCTTGAACCAGCCCCGAGCGGTGACATCACTGGCGTACCCGTCGTACTGGGGTAGCGACGCCGAGCCGTGCAGGTGTACGGACGTTTCCGTGGTCTGCCCCAACGAGGGGTGAACGCTCGGCAGCTGGTTGATCACCCGCAGCACGGCTCGCCGGCCGCGATGTGCCTTGATCGTCGGGCCGGGTGCCATCCCGTTGTAGCCGAAGAGAAGGGTGTCCCGGTTCGGGAGGATCCGCGCCCGCCGAGCACGCTCGTGGACGGTGAAGAAGTCCGTCATCACGCCGTCACGGTCGCGACGGCTGTGGGTCGGATGCAGGAGCGGAGGACGCATGAACGGCGTCGTGAACAGCCTCGGCATGTTGCGGAGCGCGAGCAGCGGCGTCACGCGAGCCTCGAGTATCTCGCCCAACGGCAGTTGAGAGGCACCGGCCGCGCCGGTAACCCCCAGTGCCCCGAGCTTCAACATGTCTCGACGAGTGATGTCCATGTCTGGCCGTCCCTAGAGATGTCCCCAGGTCCCCCTATGCCGGTTCAACATTGCCGCGTCGAACCCGCCGGGACCATCGCCCCCTCGGGTCAATTCATCCCTCGGGTGTGCCTGCCCGTTCGGGTCATGCCGCGGCCAAGGTCTAGCCCACTCGCAGTGCGCTCCCAGATTCCGTGGCCGGGATTAGGTCGCTTTCATGCGTCGAGCGGGCTTGCGCCGCGAAGCAATGGGGAGGCTGCTGATTGACCTACGATCTCCTCATCTCGGCAGAGGCGACGTTGAGATGCCTGGCGAAGGTTCGTGCTTGGTTCTCCGACTCTGGAGCCACGCGGCGATGGAGCAGGACGCCGGACGGGGTGAAGACAACCAGTTGGGGCCAATCATCTCTGCCAACGGTGTCCGGCGAGAGGACTGTCCGGATGTGGCGGGGAAACCCCTCGACGCCTCCGATCAAGGCCGTGGCGTCATAAAGGTCGAGAACCTTGTCGGCTCCGACAACGGCGCCATCTTGAACTTTGAGTCCGGCGAACGACAGGGCCTCGGGTTCGGATTTCGTCCCGAGCATTAGGTCGTGGGTCGTGGGTTCAACTCGTTCAGGTGTTGATGCCGACCACCGGCGCCACCAGTGACGCCTGTGGCGTCGTCTCCATCGTGTGCTCATGACGCCAAGGTATGAATGATCACCGACAACAACGGCATCCGAGCATCGGCCTGCATCACGAGCAGGAGCTCCCCGACCGGCGGCTATCGCTCTGCGAGGCCGGGCTCCGCCAGCTCCCACACCCCGGGCCGGGTCTTGGCCATCAGCCCGTCCACGATCAGCGTCTGGCGGGCCCGCCGCGCGGCGTACCGCCAGCGAAGCTCGCCCTCGGGCGTCCGCTCCTGGTCCGCTTCGAGAAGTACGTCGGCCATCCGCTCCTCGAGCCGCTTGAACACGTCCTCGGCCTCGAGCTCTCCCCCCGCGTCTTGCAGGACGGCCAGGATGTGCGGGCCGAACGCCTCCGGCGGCGTCCATCGACGTGGACGGGCCGGAGCCTTCGTCGTTGCCACTCGCTTCGCGGGCTTCGGCCGGGACGTCGTCTTTCTCGCCGCCGGCTTGGCTGCGGGCGTCGGCGCCGGCAGTCCGTGGATGCACTGGGACCTCGGAAGGTCGCAGAGCTCGCAGTAGTCGTCAGCCATCGCGAGCCACCCTAGCCCTGTTGCGACCAGGGCAGGCAGGCCCGCTAACCGGGACGTGTTTTGCCGATTCGCGGACGAGGCCGAGGCCGAGGCGATCGTCGACCACGAGTTCGGGCACCTCGTCGGGCTCGCACACGTGAAGGGCTCCGCCAAGCTGAGGACGCGACGAATGCGGGTCAACTGCACTACGGACCCGGAGACCTGGAGGGCCTCGCCCGGTTGGGCTCGCTCACGTGCCCGTGAACCGCCGGCGACCGGGCGGCCGGCTTGGCTGCTGGCGTGGGCGTCAGGCGAACCCACGGCTGATGGGTATTTCCACCCACACACCCGGCGGTCACCGATGCGACATCCGCCCGACGCGGGCCATCCCATGCCCTCCCTAGCGTGAGTTCACCAGCTCACGAGGAGGCACCATGGACACCGTCGAGACCGTCATCATCGGCGCGGGACAGGCCGGCCTGGCCACCGCGTACCACCTTCAGAAGCGAGGACGGGCCTGCGTCGTACTCGATCGCAACCAGCGGATCGGGGACAACTGGCGTCAGCAGTGGGACAGCCTGCGGCTCTACTCCCCCGCGCAGTTCGACAGCCTCCCGGGGATGCCCTTCCCGGCTCCGAAGTGGTCGTTCCCCGGCAAGGACGCCGTCGCCGACTACCTCGAGGTCTACGCCCGGCGGTTCGAGCTGCCGGTTCGGCTCGGGGTCGGCGTCCAGCGTCTCGCCGCGGCGGACAACGGCGACGGTTTCGTGGTCAGCACCGACACCGGCCCGCTGCACTGCGACAACGTGGTGGTCGCGACCGGCACCTTCGGACGGTCGCCGAAGATCCCCGACCTCGCCGCGGACCTGGACCCGGCGATCCTGCAGCTGCACTCGAGCGAGTACCGCCGGCCGGGACAGCTCCGCGACGGTCCCGTCCTCGTCGTCGGCGCCTCGCACTCGGGATGCGACATCGCCTACGAGGTCGCCGCAACCCGTCCCACCACGCTGGCAGGACGCGACTGCGGCCAGATCCCGGTTCGGCTCGAGTCACGGCGGATGCACCTCATCTTCCCGATCCTGCTGTTCGCATGGAAGCACCTCGTGACCCGTCGTACGCCGATCGGCCGCAAGGAGATGTCCGAGATCCGCTTCCACGGCGGCCCCATGCTGCGGGTCCAGCGGTCCGACCTCGCCGAGCGCGGCGTCGTCCGCACCACCGAGCGGGTCGAGGGTGTCCGCGACGGACTCCCAGTGCTGGCTGACGGCACGGTCATCGACGCCGCTAACGTCGTGTGGGCCACCGGATTCCGGCAGGCATTCGACTGGATCGATCTGCCGGTCTTCGGCGAGGACGGCTGGCCCCGGGAGTTTCGCGGTGTGGCCGACGAGGTCCCCGGCCTCTTCTTCTGCGGGCTGTCGATGCAGTACGCGTTCTCGTCCATGCTGCTGGCCGGCGCTGGGCGGGATGCCGAGCACGTCGTACGCCGGATCGAGGAGCGCACGCCCCAACACAGTCGCAAGCGCCAGGAGCAGGCCGCGTGACCGAACGCCGCCCCTCATCACGCTCGTCGCGAGTATCGTCCGATCCGGAGGTACTCGCGATGGGTGTGCTCGAGGACCTCGCCCGTGCCCGCAGCGACTACGAGCGAGGCGACTGGGCCGCGGCCTTGGACTCCTGGTCCGGCGTCGTGCCCGACGAGATGGGTGCCGACGACCTGCGCGCCGCCGCCACATCGGCGTACCTGGTCGGCCGTCGGGATCTCGCGATCGACCTCTTCCAGCGGGCCTTCCACCTCTTCGAGTCCGTCGGCGACCGGTCAGGCGCGGTCCGCTGCTGCTTCCACCTGTCGATGATCCTGGGCACGGGCGGGGAGCCCGCGCTGGCGGCCGGGTGGGGCGCCCGCGCGGGCCGGCTCGTCGAGGAGCTGGGTGGCGATGTCGTCGAGGCCGGGTACGTCGCGTTCCTGCAGATGTACGGCCACCTCGGCGCCGGCGACTGGGCGGCCGCGGCGGAGTGCGCGAACGAAGCGACGGCCGTCGCCCGGCGGCACGCCGACACCGACCTGCTGGCGCTGGGGCTGGTCTCGCAGGGGCGGCTGGCGATCTACGCTGGGCGGGTCGCGGAAGGGCTGGCCCGGCTGGACGAGTCGATGGCCGGCGCCGCGGCCGGCGAGGTCTCCCCGATGATCTTCGGGAACGTCTACTGCACCGCCATCGAGGGCTGCCAGGAGATCTCCGACTTCGGCCGGGTGGCGGAGTGGACCTCCGCGCTGCACCGCTGGTGTGCCGACCAGCCGGGCCTGGTCGCCTTCACGGGACAGTGCTCGGTGCACCGCGGACAGGTGATGCGGCTCCGGGGTGCCTGGCCGGAGGCACTCGAGGAGTTCGCGCTCGCGATCGAGCGGTACCGCCAGACCGACGCCTTGCCGCCGATCGGGCTCGCGGAGGCCGAATGCGGCGACGTGCTGCGGCTGCGGGGCGAGTACGGCGCGGCCGAGGCGGCCTACCAGCGGGCGGGCGAGCGCGGCCACGATCCACAACCCGGTCTTGCGCTGCTGTGGCTGGCCCGCGGATCCCGCGACGCCGCGGCGGCCGCGGTACGTCGCCTGCTCTCCGAGGTCGGCAACCCCACCCAGCCCTGCCGGTTGCTCCCCGCCGCGGTCGACGTGCTGCTAGCGGTCGGGGCCGTGGACGAGGCCCGCACCGCGGCGACCGAGCTGGACGACCTCGCCCGGAAGATCGGTTCGGTGTCGCTACTGGCCCTCGCGGCCTACGCAGCGGCGGCCGTCGAGCTCGACTCGGGCGACCCCGCCGGCGCGATGCCGTACCTGCGCAAGGCGCGGCAGCTCTGGGCGCGCGCGGACAGCCCGTACGAAAGCGCCCGGGTGCGGCTCCTCACCGGCCGCGCCCTCGCGGCCCTCGGCGACCAGGAGTCCGCGCGGCAGGAGGTGACCGCAGCCCGGGAGGCCTTCGTGTCTCTTGGCGCGGCGCCTGCCGCCGAGGAGGCGGAGCGCCTGCTGCGCCCCGCCGCGGCCCTCCCGGCGGGTTTGACCGCCCGCGAGGTCGAGGTGCTCCGCCTGGTCGCGGCCGGCCGAAGCAACACCCAGGTCGCGGCCGAGCTGGTGCTGAGCGAGAAGACCGTCGCCCGCCACCTGTCGAACATCTTCAGCAAGCTGGACGTCGGGTCCCGCACCGCGGCGGCGGCGTACGCGTTCGAGCATGGCTTGGTGTGACCAACTGCCTGGAGAGCCCGCGCTATTCCACCGTTCGTGAGGCCGTCGCAGTCGGCGCTAGCGTCTGGGCGTGAGGCGCGGAATCTGGGGATTCGGCGAGGCGACCGTGCTGGTGGCCGGGCACGAGATCCGCGTGCTCGAGGTCAGTCCGAAGCACGTCCGGGTCAGCATCATCGGGCCGGGCGCTCAGAGCTCCCTCCCGGCACTGGACCTGAGGCTGCGGCGCGGTCAGTGGCACGGGACATGGGAGGGGACCGGCGAGAAGGCCGGACCGTTCGGCTCGATCAGGACTGTGGTAGCCGCGCTCAGCGAGGCGCTGGCGGAGTGACGCCTGGTCGCTGGGGTGATCGCCATGGGGGTGATCGCCAACATCCTGTGGCTGGTGCTCGAATGTGCATCTTCCTGACCGTGATCACCTTCGGCATCTACGGACTGGTCTGGTACTTCAGCACGCATGAGGGGATGAAGCGTCACACCGGTCAGGGAATGGGCGGCGGCCTCGCTCTCGTCCTCGCCATCTTCGTCGGCATCGTGATGCCCTACATCACCTCGAGCGAGGTTGGCTCGATGTACGAGCGTGCGGGCATGCGCAAGCCGGTGAGCGGCGCCACCGGGCTCTGGTACTTCCCGGGGTGGTTCCTCCTGGTCGGCCCGCTGGTCTGGTTCATCAAGACCAACAGCGCCCTCAACGCCTACTGGCGCTCAGGGCGTGCGCCGACGCGCAGCACAGCCTTCCGCCGGGTCGCCAGCCGAAAGCGATCCGGCGGATCGGGAGCTCTGTCCGGTCAGGAGGCTGTCGAGCGCGACCTGCTGGCGGCGACGTGCTCCGCGGCCAGCAATGCCAGCCCGAACGCCGGCAGCAGGCCGTTGCCGGCGAGGTAGCCGGAGGCACCGTGCCCCGAGATGCCGGCCGCAGCCCCGCCCGACGCGTAGAGCCCTGGGATCGGGCGGTCCTGCTGGTCGAGTACTCGAGCGTGGCCGTCGACGAGCAGGCCACCCTGGGTGTGGAACAGCGCGGGACGGACCCGGACCATCTCGTAGGGCGGCGCAAGTGCAGCCTCCCAGGAGGTGCGACCCCAAGGGTCCGTCTCTTCGCCGGCGGCGCACCGTGCGGTCGACCTGAGGGTCGCGGCGAGTCCCGCCGCGTCGACACCGCTCCGGGCGGCGACCTCCTCCACGGTGTCGCCGCGGCGTACGCCGCCGGACTCGACGGTGTCGCGGAAGTCCTGGAAGGACAGGCAGGCCTCGTGGATGCGCTGGTCGAGCACGAGCCAGGCCTCACCACCGGCTTCCCGCAGCACCGACTCGGCGAACTCGGAGTAACCGGTCGTCTCGTCGCCGAAGCGTCGCCCGTCTGCGTCGACGAGAAACCCGCCGTGCATCACCGTCGCCCAGCCCGCGAGCGTGGCACCGGGGTGGGCCAGGGCGGCGTGGCCCTGGTAGGCGTCGAGGTACGCCGTCGCCGCGCCGAGACGCTCTCCGATACGCAGTGCATCCCCCTGCGACCCCGAGCTGCCGTGGTAGACGGCGCCCGCGATCGTCGGCAGGTGTCGTGAGACGAGTTCCTCGTCGGCGCCGAACCCGTTCGTCGCCAGCAGCAGGGACCTGCACGAGATCTCCTCGGTGCCGTTGGGCGTCTCGGCGACGACCCCCACCACCTCCCCGTCGTCGCCGGTGACGACCTCGGTCAGGGTCGCCGGAGCCACCAGGTCGACGCGCCCCTGCCGACGCACCCGACGCACGAGGTGCTCCAGCAGGCGACGTCCGGACCGGCCGGGGATGGTGTGGCAGCGCAGCGCGGAGTGGCCCGGGTAGCTGAAGTCCTCCACGAGCGACAGCTCCAGGCCCTGGTCGTCGGCCAGCCACTCGACCAGCCGAGCGCTCACTTCGACCAGAGACCGGGCGATCCGCTCCTCGAAGTCGCCGCCCGTCTTGGCACGGATGTCGTCGAGGAACTGCTCGGGCGAGTCGTCGATCCCCTGCTCGCGCTGCCACCTGCTGCCGGCGCCGGGGATCATCGCGGTGGACATCGCGGTGTTGTTGCCGACGACGAAGTGTTCCTGCCGTTCGAGGACCAGGACGTCCAACCCCAGCTGGGCGGCACGAAGCGCGCCGACGAGACCTCCACCGGCACCCGCGACCACGAGGTCGGGGCCGTCGGCCTCGATCTCGTCGTGACCGCTCACGTGTCGACGATTCCGGCCAGGACCCGCAGCGCGAGTGCTGTCGGGTCCACCACGACTGGGCCCGGCAAGCCTTCACGAACATCGACCGCTGAACATCCGTTGAGGACCGCGTCGCAGGGCAGGTCGGCCACGGCGGAGGACAGGGCCGCGGACCACCCGGCCTCGTCGGCGATGTCGGCGACGCCCAGTGACAGCACGACGGTCTGGCCGGACGTGGCCAGCCGGTAGCTCCCAGCCAGCCGATCGAGCTCACGCGCGATGGGCTCGTTGCGTGCGACCGCCCGCCAGCTGAGCCCGGCTCCCGCCAGTGCATGCATGGCGAGGCGGCCGATGCCGTGGATGGGGAGAGGCAGGGAGGACACCGCGTGCACGGCGGGGTCGAGCACGCAGTCGGGCAGGAACCCGTCCCAGTCACCGTCCTCTGCGGCGTACGCCGACACCAGGACCGCATCGGACTTGACCACGTCCTCCTCGGAGCCCAGCTCGGCGGGCAGCCCCGGCGGACAGCGGACCACCACCTGCAGGCCGTCGGGAGCGATGGCGTCGTAGCGCGCCTGGCGCCTGGCCACCTCCTCCGGGGGGACGTCGATCGGCGTGAGTGCCAGGAGCTTCATCGTCACCTCTTCAACACCGGCGGGTCGATGCCGAGTAACCGTGGGTCGTTCTGGTGCTCGGCGAGCGGATGGACGTCGATGTCCATCCACGGGAAGAACGGAAGAGAGGAGAGCGCCTCATGCAGAGCGGTCGCGTCCTCGACCTCGTAGAGGCTCCAGTTCGCCCACCGGCCCGGGATCCGCCAGAGTCGTCGCAACGCCCCCGCGTGCGCGAGCCGCTGGCCGGCCTCCAGCTCTTCGGCGAAGATGCGCTCCCGCTCCTCGACCGGGCTCTCGGGCGGCCAACCGATCTCGATCCGGACCAGGAACTCCACCGCTCACACCCCCAGGTAGGCCTCGCGGACCCGCGGGTCCTCGGCCAGGTCCCGGGCAGGACCGTCGAGAACGATCGAGCCACTTTCGATGACGTAGGCGCGGTCCGAGATGGCCAGCGCCTGCGCCGCGTTCTGCTCGACGATCAGCACGGTCACGCCGGTGTCCCGGATCCGGACGATGGCGTCGAGAACCTGCTGGGCGAGCCTCGGGGACAGCCCGACCGACGGCTCGTCAAGGGTCAGGAACGACGGGCGCGCCATCAGCGCCCGTCCTATGGCGAGCATTTGCTGCTGACCGCCCGACATCGTGTCCGCCCGCTGCGTCAGGCGTTCCTTCAGCGCAGGGAAGAGGTCGAAGACCTCGTCGAGGGACTCCTCGCGTTCTCCGCGCGAACGGCTGTAGCCGCCCATCTGCAGGTTGTCGATGACGTTCAGGTCGCCGAACAGCTCGCGGTCCTGTGCCACATGGACCAGGCGGCGCCGCACCACGCGATCCGGGCGCGAGTTGGCGACGTCGTGCCCGTCGAAGTCGATCTCCCCCTTCGAGACGCGGACCAGCCCGGCGATGGCGCGCAGCGTCGTCGTCTTGCCCGCGCCGTTGGCGCCGATCAGCGACACGATCTCGCCGTCATCGACCCGCATCGAGACCTCGTGCAGGATCGCCATGCGGCCATAGCCCGCATCAACATTCCGGAGCTCGAGCGTGCTCATGCTTTCTGCTCCTCGCCCAGGTACGCCTCGACGACCTTCGGGTCGTGGATGATCTCCTGTGGGTCGCCGAGCGCCAGCGACCGTCCCTCGTGCATCACCAGCAGTCGCTTCGACAAGGCCATGATCGCGGCCATGATGTGCTCGACGTAGAGGATCGTCAGCCCGTCGTCGTGCAGTGCTCGCAGGGTCTCGATCATCGGCTCGCGCTCGGCGGGAACGAGTCCGGCGAGCACCTCGTCGAGGAGCAGCACGCGAGGTTCCATCGCCAGCGCCCTCGCCAGCTCGAGGCGCTTGAGACCCGCCGTGGTCAGGCTGCTGGTGTCGCGCTGGGCGTCGTCGGCGAGGTGGACCTGTTCGAGGACGCCGAGCGCGTGGCGACGTGCGGCCGTTCGCGACCTGTGGTGGGAGTGCGAGGCGACGGCGACGTTGTCGACGACCGACATGGAACCGAACGGACGCATCAGCTGGAAGGTGCGCACAAGTCCGGCATGGGCCACTTTGTCCGCCGGCCACCCGCTGATGTCCTGTCCATCGAACACGACTCGCCCGGACGATGGCGCGAGCTGGCCGGAAACCATCGAGAACAGGGTGGTCTTGCCTGCACCGTTCGGGCCGATGATGCCCAGGAACTCGCCCTGGCCGACCTCGAGGGACACGTCCTCGACCGCCTTCAGCCCGCCGAAGTGACGGGTGAGGCCTTCGAGCTGAAGGAGCGTCATCGTTTCCACCGGTCCCGGATCGTTCCGTAGATACCCTTGGGCATGAGGATCACGATCGCGATCAACAGCACGGAGTAGACGACGATGTCCAGGCCGGTCAGGCCCTGGAGGAACGACAACGACTGCGGCGGGTCACGCAGCAGCTCGGCGATGAGCTCGGCGAGCGGCCCCACCACCAGCGCCCCGATGACGGGGCCCCAGACGGTGCCGATGCCACCGATGACGGCGGGGACGATCGCCTCGACCGACACCTTCGCCCCGAACGCCTGCTCAGGTCCGACGAAGAAGTAGTACTGCGTGTAGTAGGCGCCGGCCACGGCGGCGATGAAGCAGCTGAGGGCGACGGGGATCAGCCGGTACTTCATGATGCTGATCCCGAGCGACTCCGCGGCGGTCTCGTCGTCACGCACGGCCTGGACGCGTTGCCCCGCCCGGCTGTTGGTGAAGCCGATGACGACGGCCAGGGCGACCGCCAGGAGCCCCAAGGGGATCCAGAAGTACATCGAGCTCCCAGACACGAACTGCATCATCCAGAAGGACTCGTCCGGGAGGATCGGGAGGTTGAAGCCCTCGGTCTTGCCGAGCGCGTCGACGTTCTCGACCACCAGCAGGAAGAGCTGGGCGAACGCGAAGGTGGCCAGCGCGAAGTACGCCCCGGCCAGCCGGTAGCGCAGGCAGAGGTAGGCGATCAGCGTGCCCGCCACAGCCGCGAGGAGGGCTCCGACGACCATCGCGATCCACGGCGAGATCCCGTGCTCGACCACGAGGTAGGCGTCGGTGTAGGCGCCGATGCCGAAGAAGGCGGCGTGCCCGAAGCTGAACAGCCCGCCGTAGCCGCTCATCAGGTTCCAGCCCACGGACAGCAGCGCGATGATCAAGGTCTGGACGGCGATGCTCTCGCCGCGGTCGGTGAGTCCGAGGGGCAGCAGCCCCACGACGACAACGAACACGGCAAGCGCTACGAACTGGCGGCGGGCCGTCCGGTCGCGGACCCACCCCGGCGCGCCGGATGAGGCCGGCTTCTCCTCCGTCGTCACGCTCATCGGGCCGCTCCGAAGATGCCCTGAGGCCGCAGGAAGAGCGTCAGCACGAAGACCGCGAAGACGGCGATCAGTGAGCCGCTGCCCGGCAGGTAGAGCGATCCCACCGTCTGCACGAGGCCGATCAGGATGCCGCCGATCATCGCGCCCAACACGTTCCCGAGGCCGCCGAGCACCACGATGACGAAGGCGAGGATGGTGAACTCCTCCCCGACGCTCGGGGTGAGGCTGACCAGCGGCGCCATCAGCCCGCCGGCCACGGCGACGCAGGCCGCGCCGATGGCGAACGTCAGTGCGTAGACACGTCCGACGTTGACCCCGACGAGCATCGCTCCGCTCGGATTCGACGCCACCGCGCGGATCGAGAGTCCGAAGGAGGTCTTGCGCAGGATCACGGTGAGAGCGACGGTGACGGCGACCGCCCCGAGGAAGGCGATCACGCGTTCCCAGGAGAGCAGTGCCCCCATGACCCGCAGGGAGCCGTCAACCGCGGAGCCGACGGACTGCGGTCGCCCGCTGTAGACCATCAGGAGCACGTTGACGATGAACAGCGACAGGCCAAGCGTCACCAGCAGCGGCCCCTCCTGGCTCCCGGACATGGTCAGCTTGTTGAGCAGTGAGAGCTGGACCAGGTATCCCAGGGCGAACATGAGTGGCACTGCCAGCACCGTCGCGACGTAGACGGGCAGGCCGAAGCCCTGGACGAGGCTGTGGACCATGTACATCGCGAGGGCCAGCATCGACCCCTGCGCGAAGTTGACGATGCCGAGCACCCCGAAGATGAGGGTGAGGCCGACCGACACGAGCGCATAGACGCCGCCCAGCAGGACACCGGTGGCGATGGCCTGGGTGACCAGACCGGAGTCGCGGTCGCCGACGGTGTAGACCGCCAGCAGGCCGAGCAGGCCGACCGCGAGCACTCCGATCAGGACCGTACGGGAGCGCCGTTCGCCGGAGGTGTCGACCTCGGCGGCCGTCTGCTCCACGACCTCGGTGCGACTCATGCGTTGCGCCTTCCCTTTCGTGGGTGCCCGCAGGCGTCAGCCACCGAAGGCCGGGTAGCTCGCCTGCGTGGTCTCGAACTCCGGCGGCGCCACCTGCTCGACGTTGTCGCCCTTGACCTGCATCACCACGACGGTCGCATTGGTGTTCTGGCCGGTCTCGTCGAACTCGATCGGACCATCGAACGCCAGCAGCGGGTCCTTCACCGAGGTCTCGGAGATGGCGTCGCGCAGTTCGCTGGGATCTGCCGAGCCACCCTCCTCGAGAGCCTGCGCGATGACCTCGACCGCCTGGTAGGAGAGCACCGCCGAGGTCTGCATCGGCGACCCGTACTCCTGCTCGAACCGCTTTCGGATCTCCTGGGTGCGATCACTCGCCGAGTTGTAGTGGTAGTTGGCGGAGAGTACGTCCTGTCCGGCGGCTCCCGCGTCGTTGGCGAAGTTCTCGTCGTCGAAGGCTCCGTTGGCCACGCCGTACAGCGACTGGATGTTCGGGGAGAGGGCCTTGACCGCCTTGGCCACGAGGAGCTGGTCCGGGTAGTAGCCGGTACCGACGATGACATCCGGGTTGGCCGCCGCCGCCTCGCGGACCTGGGTCGTGGCATCGGAGAAGTTGGTGGCGGTGTAGGTGACCTCCTTGGCCACGGAGATGCCCTTGCTCTCGGCCTCCTTCTTGAAGGCGTCGAAGACACTGGTGCCGAACGAGCTGTCCTCGTGGATGTAGGACACCGAGTCCACCTTCTCGCCGGACTGCTGGGCGATCTCGAGCAGACGGTCGGCGCCGTCCTGGCCCATGGACGTGGCGTTGGGCTGGATCCGGAAGGTGTTCTGGTAGCCCTGCTCGAGGATCTGGTCGTCGACCGCCACGTCGATCACGAACGGCACCTGGCTGCGCTCGGCGACCGAGGCCACGTTGAGAGTGACATCGCTCTGGTAGGTCCCGACCAGCGCCACGGCTCCGTCGTCGATCAGCCGCTGGGCCTCGCTCTGACCCGTCTCGGCCTCACCCTTGGAGTCTCCGGAGCTGAGCACGAGCTTGGCGCCGCCGAGGGCTTTGATCCCACCGTCCGCATTGATGTCCTTCACCGCCATCTGGGCGGCCTGGTCCATGGGTTGACCGGCGCCCGCGAGCGGGCCCGTCAGGGGGTGGATGGAACCGATGACGATCTCGTCGGGATTCGAGGCGGACCCACCGCCCTCGTCCTCGGTCCCGCAGGCCGCCATGCCCAGTGCCACCACCACTGCGGTGACGATCCCCGCCAGCTTCCTCATGTCACGTGCCTTCCGTCGGCGTTCTCGAAGCGGAAACCAAATCCGATTGATCGTTCCGCTGAGCGACCCTCCAAGGGGGTCATTCCGGGGAGTATGTCACTCCTTCCCCCGTGAATCTAGGCCTCCTCGCCTGAATCTTCCGGTCAAGGTGGTCCGCTAGGCGAAACATTGATCCTCGAATTGTGCGACACTGGCACCATGGAAACTGGTGTCGTGGAGGACGACGAGCGACAGCCCCGTGGCGGAACGGAAGCTGCCGACAGGGTCGCCGACGTCCTGCTCCTCTTCGCACGCAGCGACAAACCCCTCGGGGTCTCCGGCATCGCCCGCTCCCTGGCGATCAGCAAGGCCGTCGTCCACCGGATCCTGCAGTCGCTGGCGTCCCGGTCCCTCGTCGAGGTGGTTCCCGGGCGGGCGACGTACCAGCTCGGCCCCACGGCCATCGGGCTCGGCACCCGTGCGTGGAGCCAGATGGACGTACGTAGCGTCGCGGCACCCATCCTCAGGGAGCTGCGCGGAGCGACCCGCGAGACCACGACGCTCTCGATCCTGGTCGGACGTCACCGGATCTACCTCGACCAGTTCGAGAGTCCGCAGGAGATCAAGATGGTGGTCGAGATCGGCCCCCGCTTTCCCCTGCACTCCGGAGCATCGAGCCGCGCCATCCTCGCCTACCTCCCACCCGCCTTCGCGGATGAGGCTGTGCGCGAGCTGCGTCAGGTCAGGCCTGACTTCGACGAGCGGGCGTTCCTGCACGAGCTCGAAGAGACCCGGCGGCGCGGCTACACCATCTCCCACAATGAGCGCGGCACTGGCGGTGCGTCCATCGCTGCCGCCTTCTTCGACCGCACCGGCAACGTGCTCGGTTCGCTGAGCGCCTCCGGCCCCGTGTTCCGCTACCCCGGCGAGCACGAGCCGGAGCATGCCGCTCTGGTCGTCGCCGCCGCAGAGCACATCACCGAGGCGCTCCGGAGCCCCTCGTGATCGCGAGATGGCCGGAGCTGGTCCTGCCACGATCACTGCTCTACGTTCCGGGAAACAGCTCTGACCTGGTCGCCAAGGCGGCCCGGTCGGCGGCGGACGCGGTCGTGGTCGACCTCGAGGACTCGGTCCCGCCCGGCGAGAAGGAACA
>DASSJR010000175.1:0-6912 GCA_035691135.1 Nocardioides sp.
GGCATGCACCTCGACCTCTTCCAGCGTCTCCATGTCGATCCCGGTTCGGTGTCGATCGTCCACTACGCCGCGAGCCACCCCTTCGTCCTGGCCGTGAACTCCCACGAGGGCGACCTCTCCTGGCTGGCGCCGAAGCCGCAACGTGGCCGCAAGCGCGCCCCGCGCGAGGCCGTCGTGGGGGGCGGCGCCGGTCCGCAGGTGCCATCGGCCCGGTCATAGGGTGGCCGCATGGCTCTCGTCCACGGATTCGACCCGCCGGAGCGTTTCGTCACCGGCACGGTCGGCGAGCCCGGGCAGCGCACCTTCTTCCTCCAGGCCCGCAGCGGCAGCCACCTGGTGACGGTGGCGCTGGAGAAGCAGCAGGTGGCGGCACTGGCCGAGCGGATCGACGAGCTGCTCGACGAGGTGATGGCCAGCCAGGGCGGCGCCGCGACGATCCCGGCGGTGGCACCGCTGGACCTCGAGGACGGCGAACCGCTCGAGCAGCCGATCGAGGAGGAGTTCCGGGCCGGAACCATGACGCTGTCGTGGGACCCCGCCGACTCCCGGGTCGTGATCGAGGTCTTCCCGTTCACCGAGGCCGCCGTCGTGTCGCCCGACCAGGTCGAGGAGGACTTCGAGGAGCCCGAGCCCGACGAGCTCCTGCTGGTCCGGATCCCGGCCGGAGCTGCCCGCGCCTTCGTCAAGCGCGCCACGCAGGTGCTCAGCGCCGGCCGCCCCAGCTGCCCGTTCTGCGGCAATCCCGTCGACGCCGAGGGGCATCTGTGTGTGCGCATGAACGGCTTCCGGCGCCGGGAACCGTGACGGAGCAGCCCGACGGCGAGCTGGTCGTCCACGGACGGATCATGCCGGCGTCCAACGCGACCTACATCGGGGAGATCGACGGGGTTCGCGTCGTCTACAAGCCGGTCGCAGGGGAGCGGCCGCTGTGGGACTTCCCCGACCACACTCTCGCCCGCCGCGAGGTGGCGGCGTACGTCGTGTCCGAGGCGCTGGGCTGGAACATCGTGCCGCAGACCTGGCTTCGCGACGGGCCGCACGGCGAGGGCATGGTGCAGCGGTGGCAGGAGCCGGACGACGGTGTCGAGGCGGTGCGAATCGTGCCGGTCGACGCCGTCCCCGATGACTGGTGCCACGTCTTCGACGGGGTCGACGGCCTCGACCAGCCGGTGTCGCTGGTGCACGAGGACACGGCGCCGTTGCGCCGCATGGCGGTGTTCGACGTGCTGGTCAACAACGCCGACCGCAAGGGCGGGCACGTGCTCCCGATGGCCGATGGCCACCGGTACGGCGTCGACCACGGCGTCACCTTCCATGCCGAACCCAAGCTCCGCACCATCCTCTGGGGCTGGTTGGGCCAGCCCGTGGCAGAGGAGGACCTGGCCGCGGTGGAGCAGCTCCAGGCCGACCTCCGTGGCCGGCTCGGCGTGGAGCTGCGGGCACTGCTGACCGAGCGTGAGGTGACCTCGTTCGAGCGGCGGTGTGCCCGGCTGCTCGAGAAGCGCGTGATGCCGGCCCCGACCGGCGCGGGCCCCGCCATCCCGTGGCCGCCGTTCTGATCGGGACGGGTCGAGGCACGAGACGGTGTCCATCCAGGTCACTGTGACCCCCCGCTAGGCTGCCCGCATGCGCAGCTGGCCGGTCCCGGAGATGTCGACGCTGCCCGTGCGCGGGCCGGCGGTCTCGCTCCACGACACGGTCTCGGGCTCGCTGGTGCCGACCCGCCCCGACGGCCGGGCGCGGCTCTACGTCTGCGGGATCACGCCCTACGACGCCACCCACATCGGCCACGCCGCGACGTACGTCGCCTTCGACCTGCTCAACCGGGCCTGGCGCAACGCCGGCCACGAGGTCACCTACGTCCAGAACGTCACCGACGTCGACGACCCGCTCCTCGAGCGTGCCGACAAGGTCAACGTCGACTGGATGGAGCTGGCCGAGCGCGAGACCGAGCTGTTCCGGCAGGACATGACGGCGCTGCGGGTGATCCCGCCCGACCACTACATCGGCGCCGTGGAGTCCATCCCCCTGGTCATCGACCTCATCCGCCGGCTCGAGGCCGCGGGTGCCGTCTACCGCGTCGAGAACGACCTCTACTTCTCGGTCACCGCCGACCCGACGTTCGGCCAGGTGTCCGGGCTGGGGCGCGACGAGATGCTGCGGCTCTACGCCGACCGCGGTGGCGACCCCGACCGCGAGGGCAAGAAGGACCCCCTCGACTGCATCCTGTGGCGGGCCGAGCGGCCCGGCGAGCCCGCCTGGGACAGCCCCTTTGGTCGCGGTCGGCCCGGCTGGCACGTGGAGTGCACGGCGATGGCGATGGAGTACCTCGGCACCAGCTTCGACGTCCAGGGCGGCGGCAGCGACCTGTCGTTCCCGCACCACGAGATGTGCGCCGGCGAGGCCCAGGTGGTCGTGCCCGGCCAGCGGTTCGCCCAGGTCTACGCCCACGCCGGCATGGTCGGCTACGACGGCGAGAAGATGTCGAAGTCGAAGGGCAACCTGGTCTTCGTCTCCCAGCTGCGCCACAGCGACGTCGATCCCGTGGCGCTCCGGCTCACCCTGCTCCGCCACCACTACCGCTCCGACTGGGAGTGGACCGACCAGCTGCTCTGGGACTCCGTGGACGCGCTCGTCGACTGGCGCAAGGCGATCTCCCTGGGCGCCGGCGCCCCGGCTGGACCGGTCGTGGAGACGGTCCTGGGCGCCCTCGCCGACGACCTCGACGCCCCCCGCGCCACGGCCGCCGTCGACGCGTGGGTGGCTGCGACGCTCGGCTCCGACGGCCTGGCCGACACCAGCGACCCCGACGCCGGAGCCACGATGCTGGCGCTGCTGGACGCGACGCTGGGCCTGGGGTTGTGAAATGCTGGTCCGATGAGACCCAACCGGGTGCGACCGAAGCTGGTGGTGACCGACGCGTCCGCCGCGCTGGACTTCTATGCACGGGTTCTGGGGGCCGACGAGATCGTGCGCTACGACGTCGAGGGCCGGATCGTGTTCGCGGAGACCGAGGTCTTCGGCACCCGGATCACCCTCAAGGACTCCGACGAGCACGACCCCGTGCCTGAGGGTCCCGGGCCGATCCTGGACGTCCTGGCCGAGGACCCCGACCGGGTGGCCGCCGCCATCGTCGAGGGGGGCGGGTCGGTCATCTTCGAGATGTCGGACCAGCCCTTCGGTGGCCGGTGGGGTCGGGTGCGGGACCCGTTCGGGGTGCAGTGGCTGCTGCACTCCGAGCCGACGATGAGCGACGACGAGGTACGGGACGTGCTGCGCGACGAACCGTGACCGCGCCACGAGCCAGGGCCGGGCCACGAGGCGGACGGCTCGCGACGGGTGCCTGCCGGGCAATCGGCGAACGTTTGCCTCGTCGACGGTTCCGGGGGCCTGAACCGCTAGAACAGTCCCATGCCTGAGTTTCCGCATCTGCTGCACACCGCGATCGACACGACCGACGGTCGCGGGCTCGCCGAGTTCTATCGCGAGTTCCTCGGATTGCGATATCGCCCGGGCGACGAGCCGCCGACCGAGGGCTCCGAGGATGACGACAGCTGGCTCGTGCTCGTCGATGACGACGGCAACCGCAAGATCGCGGTGCAACGAGTCTATTCGCTGCCCCGGTCGACCTGGCCCGGTCACGAGGTTCCGATGCAGCTCCACATCGACTTCTCGGTCAGCTCACGCGACGAGCTCGAGCGCCAGAAGGAGCGGGCGATCGCTCTCGGCGCGACGGTCCTGCTCGACCGCACCGGGGAACCCGAGGCGCTCTACGTTCTCGCCGATCCCGCCGGGCACCCGTTTTGCATCCTCACCCGATGACCACGCGCTGACCTAGCCGGTGGGCTCGTCGCCCCGGCGCTTGAGGTACCGCTCGAACTCGCGGGCGATCGCGTCTCCGGACGCCTCGGGGAGGTCGGTGGTGTCCCGGGTCTCCTCGAGCGCGCGCACATAGTCGGCGACGTCCTCGTCCTCCTCGGCGAGCTCGTCGACCCCGCGCTCCCAGGCCCGGGCGTCCTCGGGCAGGTCGCCGAGGGGGATGCCCACCTCCAGCAGGTCCTCGAGCTGGCCGAGCAGGGCCAGGGTTGCCTTCGGGCACGGCGGCTGGGCAACGTAGTGGGGGACGGCCGCCCAGTAGGACATGGCCGGGATGTCCAGCCGCACGCACGCGTCCTGGAACACGCCGACGATGCCCGTGGGCCCTTCGTAGGTCGACTGCTCGAGCTTGAGCCGGTCCATCAGCTCGGGCTCGGTGGCCGTCCCCGTCACCGGGTTCGGCCGGGTGTGGGGGGTGTCGGCGAGCAGGGCGCCGAGGGTCACCACGAGCTGGCCGCCCAGCTCGTCGCAGGCCGCGAGCAGCTCGGCGCAGAACTGGCGCCACCGCATGTTCGGCTCGATGCCGCGGAGCAGGATGATGTCGCGGTCGAGGTCCGGCGGGGACGCCACGGCGATCTGGGTGCTGGGCCAGGTGAGCCGGCGGTGCCCGAGCTCATCGGTGCCGACCACCGGACGGTTCACCTGGAAGTCGTAGAAGTCCTCGGGGTCGATGGCCGCGATGGTCCGGGCGTTCCACACGGTCATCAGGTGGTCGACCACCGAGGAGGCGGCGTCGGCGGCGTCGTTCCAGCCCTCGAACGCGGCGATCACCACGGGGTCCACCAGGTCCGGGGCATCCTGGATCTCGATCACGCCTCAACAGTAGTCATGAAGGCGTGAGGCCACGGCCCCGACACGGGCCCGGGACACCGCGTCCCGGCCTCGAGAATGCGGAGGTTTCCCGGCCGGGGTGTCAGGATGCGGGAATGCTGTCCACGCTTCGGACGCTGTTCCTAGGCTGAAGTCAGCCCCGGCCCGCGAGAGGAGTGCCGTGCCAGAGTCGGCCAGACCGGACGCCACCGAGACGCTCACCCGTGCCCTGAACGAGCGGATCCTGGTCATCGACGGTGCCATGGGCACCCTGATCCAAGGCTTCGCTCCCGGCGAGGCGGAGTTCCGCGGCGAGCGGTTCGCCGACTGGGAGAGCGACGTCAAAGGCAACAGCGACCTGCTCAGCCTCACCCAGCCGGACATGATCCGCTCGATCCACCGCCAGTACCTCGAGGCCGGCGCCGACATCGTGCTGACCAACACCTTCACCGCCACCTCGATCGCCCAGGCCGACTACGGCATGCAGGACCTCGCCCGGCAGATGAACGAGGCGGCCGGACGTCTGGCCCGCGAGGTGTGTGACGAGTTCTCGACGCCCGAGCGCCCGCGGTTCGCGGCCGGCTCGCTCGGCCCGACCAACCGGACCGCGTCCATCAGCCCCGACGTCAACGACCCAGGTGCCCGCAATGTGTCCTACGACGAGCTCGTGGCGGCGTACCTCGACCAGGCGCGGGGCCTCGTCGACGGGGGCGTGGACCTGCTGCTCGTCGAGACGGTCTTCGACACGCTCAACGCCAAGGCCGCGATCTTCGCCCTCGAGACACTCTTCGAGGAGCACGACCGCCGCTGGCCGGTGATCGTCTCCGGGACCATCACCGACGCGTCCGGGCGCACCCTCTCGGGACAGGTGACCGAGGCGTTCTGGAACTCCGTGCGCCACGTCCGACCGCTCGCCATCGGCCTCAACTGCGCCCTGGGTGCCGCGGACCTCCGGCCCTACGTCGCCGAGCTGAGCCGACTGGCGGACACGTTCGTCTCCACCCACCCGAACGCCGGGCTGCCGAACGAGTTCGGGGAGTACGACGAGACTCCCGACCAGATGGCCAAGGTGGTGGGGGAGTTCGCCACCAGCGGGATCGTCAACATCGTGGGTGGGTGCTGCGGCACCACGCCCGCGCACATCGAGGCCCTGGCCGCGGCCGTGGCCGACACGGCGCCAAGGCAGCTCGCCGAGCCGGCCCCGGCGATGCGGCTGTCCGGGCTGGAGCCGCTGAACATCACCGAGGACAGCCTCTTCGTCAACGTCGGTGAGCGCACCAACATCACCGGCTCCGCCCGCTTCCGCAAGCTGATCAAGGATGGCGACTACGACACCGCCCTGTCCGTCGCGGCACAGCAGGTCGAGAACGGCGCGCAGGTCATCGACGTCAACATGGACGAGGGGATGATCGACGGCGTCGCGGCGATGGACCGCTTCCTGAAGCTGGTCGCGACCGAGCCCGACATCAGCCGGGTTCCGGTGATGGTCGACTCCTCCAAGTGGGAGGTGATCGAGGCCGGGCTGAAGTGCGTGCAGGGCAAGGCGATCGTCAACTCGATCTCGATGAAGGAGGGTGAGGAGAAGTTCGTCGAGCAGGCCACCCTCTGCCGCAAGTACGGCGCCGCGGCCGTCGTCATGGCCTTCGACGAGGACGGTCAGGCCGATTCCCTCGAGCGGCGCAAGGCCATCTGCGAGCGGGCCTACCGGATCCTGACCGAGCAGGTCGGCTTCCCGGCCGAGGACATCATCTTCGACCCCAACGTGTTCGCGGTCGCGACCGGGATCGAGGAGCACGCCACCTACGGCCAGGACTTCATCGAGGCCACCCGCTGGATCAAGGAGAACCTCCCGGGCGCCCTGGTGTCCGGCGGCATCTCCAACGTGAGCTTCTCTTTCCGTGGCAACAACCCGGTCCGTGAGGCGATCCACGCGGTCTTCCTCTTCCACGCGATCAAGGCGGGCCTCGACATGGGCATCGTCAACGCCGGCACCCTGGCCGTCTACGACGAGGTCGACCCTGAGCTGCGGGACCGGATCGAGGACGTCGTGCTCAACCGGCGGCCGGACGCCGCCGAGCGGCTGCTCGAGATCGCCGAGGAGCACAACCGCGCCGAGTCCGGTGAGGCCGAGGTCAAGGACGAGTGGCGCTCCCTGCCGGTGTCCGAGCGGATCACCCACGCCCTGGTCAAGGGCATCGACACCTACGCCGAGGACGACACCGAGGA
>DASSJR010000176.1:0-6897 GCA_035691135.1 Nocardioides sp.
GCCACCATCACCTGCTGCTCGGGCTCCCCGGCGTCGTCGGCGTCGGAGACGATGAAGGTGGCCTGCTTCTCGTCCTCCACGATCGTCGGGTCGACCTTGACGTCCTTCTCGAACTGCTCGTCGGGGATGTCGGGCAGGATCTTCTTGCCGTCCGGACCGACGGCGGCCGCGACCACCTGCTCCGCAGGGGTGGCCTTGGCGTCGGCCTTCTTGACCGGGGCCTTCTTGGCAGCGGTCTTCGCGGTCTTCGCGGCCGGCTTGGCGGTGGCCTTGGTGGCCGTCTTCTTGGCGGTGGTCGCCGCGGTGGTTCGCTTGGTGGCAGGCGGCTTGGCTGCGGCCTTCGCGGTGGACTTCGTCGCGGCCTTCTTGGCCGCCGGCGTGGTGCTCGCCGTCGCGGTACGACGCGTCGACTTGGCCGCGGCCGCCTGGTGGCTCGACGGCGGCAGGTCGACCGAGATCCCCAGCCCGCTCAGGTGGGCCATCAGGCTCTTGAGGTTACGGGGCTCGACGGACGCGTCCTCACTGGCCTGCCGGATGGCGTCGGAGGTGACGGTGCCCGAGGGAGTCCCTCCCTCGATCAGGGCCACGACGGCTGGGTGTGAGAGCACCTCGGCGGGAACTGGCTTGCGCGGGTTCGAAGACACGAACACCTCTCGTCAGGAGCATGGGGGCGCGGCAAGACCCGATACCGTCAAGAGCCGCGTTGGTCATTCTGCCACGCGGGCGAAGGCCAAACCGAACTCACCCCGCCCGGCGGGCTTCAGGGTGCGGCTGCCGCGCGGGCCTCGGCCTTCTTCGCCTGCTTGAACTCACGGACCTTCTGCAGCGAGGCCGCGTCCACCACATCGGCCACGGAGCGGTAACCCTCGAGCGCATAGTCACCGGCGACCTTCTCCCACCCGTCGGGGCGGACGCCGACCTGCTTGGCCACCAGAGCGGTGAAGATCTGGGCCTTCTGCTTCCCGAACCCGGGAAGGGCCTGCAGTCGCTTCATCAGGTCGGCGCCGTCCGCCGCTCCGGTCCAGATCCGCGCCGCGTCGCCGTCGTACTCGTCGGTGACGATCCGCGCGAGCTCCTGCAGCCGGGTCGCCATCGAACCGGGAAACCGGTGGATGGCCGGCGGGGTGCTGCACAGCTGCTTGAACTCCTCCGGGTCCGCCGCCGCCACCGCCGCCGGCTCGAACGTCCCGAACCGGTCCAGCACCTTGGCGGGCCCGCGGAACGCGTGTTCCATGGGGTACTGCTGGTCGAGCATCATCCCGGCGAGCAGGGCAAACGGGGACTCGTCGAGCACGTGGTCAGCAGCAGGGTCCTGCGCGATCTCGAAGGCCATGGCGCCCATCCTGCCGCGCGCGGGGAGTGCGGTCGAGGTCGCCGCCGCCATCGGACGGAAGGACCACTCGGTCAGGCGTCCGCCTTGACCGCGAGGACCGGGCACTTGGCGTCCAGCAGGATCCGCTGGGCGTTGCTGCCGAGGATCAGCTTGCCGACGGGCGAGCGGCGGCGCAGGCCGATCACGATCAGCTCGGCCGACACGTCCGCGGCGATGCCGAGGAGGTCCTCCGACGGCTCGAAGCCGCGCACCAGCTGTCGGACCTCGTGCTCCACCCCAGCCGCGTCCAGCTTGCTCTTGACCTCCTCCATCTCGCTGTCCGCGCGTGCCGAGGCCACGCTGTCGAAGTCCTGCCCGCCGCGGTGCGAGTTGACGACCACGATCCTGGCTCCCCGCAGCTTCGCCTCCGCGATGGCGCTGGTGAGGGCCGCCTGCCCCTCGGGCTTGGACACGTAGCCCACGACGACGTTCCCCATTGCTGCCTCCTCGTGCTGGCGAATCGGGACCGGCCGGTCCCGTTGGCACGCTATCGAATCCAGGGCCGCAACCGCATGGGGCGAATACTCCGCCGGGAACAACAGCAGCCTGTGGAGGAGTCCGTGGCCACGTCGCCGAAGTGGGAAGGCTGCACGGTGTGCCCGCCGACCCGGACCCGCTCACCGAACAGACCGACGGCCTGCTGCGCCGTGCCGTGCTGGACTTCCGCGTCGCGGAGAAGCGGAAGGCGTTCGCGCCCGTCGTGCACGTCGGGGTGCCGGGCACCGTGGATCTGAGCTACGAACCCCGCCGAGAGCAGTCGCTGGAGCACGGGCTGCGTGCCGATCTGGTGGCGGCCTTCCTGCGGGCATCCGGCACCGACCCGGTCGAGCCCCTGGTGTGGGTCACCCGGACCGGGGAGTTCGTGCTCGAGGACACGGACGCGGCCTGGCTGTCCGCCGCCCGGTCCGCCTACGCGGAAGCGGGAGTGCCGCTGACGATGGTGGTCGTCACCCGGCGGGGCTGGTGGGACCCGCGCTCGGGCCGGAGCCGGGTCTGGAAGCGGCTGCGCCGCCGCTGACCCGGCCTCACTCCCAGGTGTGCACCGGCTCGTTGCTGTGCATGTTGCGCTGGTACTCCAGCAGCGTGGCCCGCAGTGCGTCGTAGCGGTCGAGGTCCGACCGGTCGTGCATGCGGTTGGCGAACCACTCCGCGCCGTTGGTGCCCTGCAGGCAGCGCTGCTCGATGATGCCCAGCAGCCGGTCGCGGACGTCGGCGGAGACCCCCCACGTCTCCAGCCCTTCGTGGGCCATCGGGAGCAGCCGCCGGAGCACGAGCTCGGTGACCCTCACCTGGCCGAGCCGGGGCCAGTAGATCTGGGCATCGATGCCGTGCTCGGCGGCGACGTGGAAGTTCTCCTCGGCGGCACTGAAGGACATCTGAGACCACAGGGGCCGCTGGCTGTCGACGAACGCGCGGACCAGGCCGAAGTACAGCGCCGAGTTGGCCATCATGTCGACCACGGTCGGCCCGGCCGCGAGAACCCGGTTCTCCACGCGAAGGTGGGGCACCCCCGACGCGATGTCGTAGACCGGTCGGTTCCAGCGGTAGATCGTGCCGTTGTGGAGCCGGAGCTCGGACAGCGCGGGCGTTCCGCCGGCCTCCAGCACCTCGAGGGGGTCCTCGTCGTCGGTGATCGGCAGCAGCGCCGGGAAGTAGCGGACGTTCTCCTCGAACAGGTCGAACACCGAGTTGATCCATCGCTCGCCGAACCAGACCCGGGGCCGCACGCCCTGGGCCTTGAGCTCCTCGCTTCGGGTGTCGGTGGCCTGCTCGAACAGCGGGATCCTGGTCTCCCGCCACAGCTCCTTGCCCAGCAGGTACGGCGAGTTGGCGCCGACCGCGAGCTGGATCGCCGAGACCGCCTGGGAGGCGTTCCAGTAGGAGGCGAACTGGTCCGGCGAGGTCTGCACGTGGAGCTGCATGCTGGTGCAGGCCGCCTCCGGCATGATCGAGTCGGCCGTCGTGACCAGCCGCTCCGGTCCCGCGATCGAGATCGAGATGTCCTCGCCGCGGGCCGCCATGATCTGCTCGCTGAGCAACTTGTAGCGCGGGTTGGCGCTGAGCGTGGTGGGTGAGAGGTGGCCGGGGGCCAGGGTCGGCAGGACGCCGATCGTGACCATGTGGGCCCCGACCTTCGACGAGTTGGTCTCGGCGTCGTTGAGGCTGACCCTCAGCGTCTCCTCGAACGTCTTGAGACCACCTTCTCGCAGCTTCGCCGGGGGCACGTTGATCTCGATGTTGAACTGGCCGAGCTCGGTCACGAAGTTGGGGTCGGCGATCGCCTCCAGGGCCTCGGCATTCTTGAGGGCGGGATCACCGTGCTCGTCGACCAGGTTGAGCTCGACCTCGAGCCCGGTCATCGGGTCGTCGGTGTCGAACACCGCGTCGCGCAGCATCCGGGCGAACACATCAAGGCAGCGACGGACCTTCTCGCGGTACCGGGTGCGGTCGGCTCGGGAGAACTCTTGTGCTTCCACCTCTTCGCCCATGGGTCCGACCCTAGGGTTCCGAACGCTTCACGGCGAGCGTTGGTCCGGATCGGGCATCGCGGTCACCTCCTCCCAGATCGAGGGTGGGACCGCCCGGGTGAGCGCCTCCGCGAGGTGGCGGGCGAGCCGGTGGTCGGGATCGGCGGCCAGGCAACGGTCGACCGCACACCAGGCGAGGGCGCCGTTGCCCGACAACCAGGCGGCGAAGCCGAGCACGGCGGCAGCAGGGGCGACGAGGCTCTCCGGAGCGCGACGGACCAGGTCGCTCCACAACCGGGCGTGCGCCTCCGCGGTTTCGCGGCGCAGGAGCGCAAGGGCGGCATCCCGCACCCGGACATCGAGGAGGCCGGCGAGCAGGCTCGCGGCCTCGACGTCGTCGGGAACCGAGCCGGCGGTGACGTGCCGGGCCACGGTGGCCGGCAGCCAGCCCGGCTCGGGCCGCTGCCCGTCGGGGTCACCGGCAGCCGCCGCGACCCGCGCGACCGCCGCGGGATCGGGCGCGACCGTCGCCTCCAGGTCGGCACGCGACGCGTGGGTGACCCGGCCGCTCAGCACCGACTCGGCAGCGAACAGGTGGGCCGAGACGTCGTAGGGCACACCCGAGGGAGGAGCCCAGCGCCGCGCCCTCAACAACGGGAACCACCGCCGACCGTCGGCCCTCACCACGTCGACCACCTCGATGTCGGCTGCCCGAAAGGCCCGGACCAGGCGGCGGGTCACCCGGTCGGCTCGCACCGG
This sequence comes from Nocardioides sp., assembly GCA_035691135.1. Classification (GTDB taxonomy): domain Bacteria; phylum Actinomycetota; class Actinomycetes; order Propionibacteriales; family Nocardioidaceae; genus Nocardioides. The sequence continues at coordinate 4,600 of DASSJR010000176.1, forward strand.
GTCATCGGAGTAGAGCAGGAACAGCACGCGACCGACGTCGTGCCGCACGCACGGGGCGAGCAGGACCTCGACGAGCGGGTCGACCGCCTCGCCGATGGCCGGAAGGTCGACCCGCGCGTGGAAGCAGCTCGCGGCGTCGAAGGTGAACATCACCGCGGAGTCGGTCGGCACGAAGCCGAGCACCACGGGCGCGGCGGCCAGCAGGTCCTCGGGTGAGCGGAGGGTCAGGGTCTGGTTGACGGTCTGGGCCATGCCCGGCACGCTGCCCGGTCCTGCCGACGAAGCTGACCCGTGCTGGCACCGGTTGTGGAGAACCCGCGCGGCGAGCCGGCCTGTGCGCGGTGAATGGGCCCCGGAGTGGACACAGCGCCGGGTAGTTTGCCCAGCATGCGTCCGGTCGCCTCGGTGCTCCACCTCGACCTGGATGCGTTCTTCGCCGCCGTGGAGCAGCGCGACAAGCCGTCGCTACGGGGCAAGCCGGTGGTGGTGGGCGGCGTCGGCGGGCGCGGCGTGGTGTCCACCGCGTCGTACGAGGCGAGGCGGTACGGCGTCCGCTCGGCCATGTCGACCCGGGAGGCTCGGTCCAGGTGCCCGCATGCGGCCTTCCTGTCCGGGCGGTTCCACGCCTACCGCGAGGCGAGCGGGATCGTGATGGCCCTGCTGCGTGAGGTATCCCCCCTGGTCGAGCCGCTCTCCCTGGACGAGGCCTTCGTCGACCTCGAACGGGCCGACCTCCCCGACCTCGACGTCGAGACGGTCCGGGACGTGGCCGAGCAGCTCCGGACGCGGGTCACCGAGGCGACCGGGGGGCTGACGGCGTCGGTGGGGATCGGCACCTCGAAGTTCATCGCCAAGGTCGCCAGCGACCTCGACAAACCGGACGGGCTGGTCGTCGTACCCCCGGGCACCGAGCGGGACCTCCTCCGGCCGATGCACGTGACCGTGATCCCCGGCGTCGGGCCGGCCACCACGGAGCGGCTCCGCCGGGCCGGCATCCACACCGTCGCCGACCTGGAGACGCTGAGCCTCGAGGAGCTGGTCCGGATCCTCGGCCGCGCCCACGGCTCCGGGCTCCACGCCCTGGCCCGCGCCCAGGACGACCGGCCCGTGGTGGCCGAGCGGGAGACCAAGTCGATCAGCGTCGAGGGCACCTACGACACCGACCTGACCGACCGCAAGCTGATGGAGGGTCTGCTCACGCGCCAGGCCGGAAACGTCGCGGAACGGCTGCGCAAGAACGGCATGTCGGGCCGCACCGTCACCATCAAGGTCCGGCTGCACGACTTCACCACGCTCAACCGCTCCGCCACCCTGCCCTCGCCCGTCGACGACGCCGCCACCGTCGCCCGCCTGGCCAGGAGCCTGCTCACCGAGCTCGACACCTCCGGCGGGGTCCGGCTGCTCGGCGTGGGCGTCTCCGGTCTGGCGGACTGGATCCAGGACGACCTGTTCGGCGACGACGAGCCCGAAGGCGGTGCCGAGTCCCTCGCCGACGAGCCCCTGCCCGGTCCCCCGCGACCGGCCTGGTCACCGGGCATGGACGTGGTCCACGAGGAGATGGGGCGGGGCTGGGTGTGGGGCTCGGGCCGGGGCGTGGTGACCGTGCGCTTCGAGACCGCGCAGACGCCGGCCGGCCCGGTCCGGTCGTATCCGATCGACGACCCGGCCCTGAGCCCGTGGCGCCCGGAGGAGCCGTCGGAGGGAGATGGGTGAGGGGCCCTTCGATGGTATGAGCACCAAAGGACCCCTCGATTTGATCGGTGACGTGACGCCCGATCCACCGGACAGATCCTCCGACCCCGCCGTCCCCGTCACCGGGCCGACGCGGCGAGTTGCCTCGCCGTACGGATCTTCGTCTCCGTCCGATCCCCAACCTCACCCCGAAGGGCTCGGTTGGTAGGGAGAGTTCTACGGGGTCCTGAGCGCAGCGCGCAAGCGTTTCGTGACGATTCTTCCGACAAACTTCTGGTCCCACAGGCTCGTCCACAGAAGTGCCGACAGGGTCCACAGAATGGGGCCTCTCCTCCACAGCTCCAGGGCGGAGTTGTGGATCCGGGACCCGCCCGTCCGGACTCCCCTGGTGCCGCGGCTAGCCTTCCGGCCATGGAGCCTCCTGTCGCCACGCGCCGCCCCGTCACGACCACGCACCACGGTCGAACCCGCGTCGACGAGTACGAGTGGTTGCGGGCCAAGGACGACCCCGAGGTCACGGCCTACCTCGAGGCCGAGAACGCCTACGCCCAGGAGCGGGTCGCCCACCTCGCCGACCTGCGGGAGGCGATCTTCGAGGAGATCAAG
>DASSJR010000177.1:0-7694 GCA_035691135.1 Nocardioides sp.
GGAGAGGGCAGTATCAGCGCGTGAGCTCATACGTCTACGACTTCCGCGACGGCAACAAGGACCAGAAGGACCTGCTCGGGGGCAAGGGCGCCAACCTGGCCGAGATGACGATCCTCGGACTGCCCGTGCCGCCGGGATTCACGATCACCACGGAGGCTTGCCAGGCGTACCTGGCGGAGAAGAGCCAGCCGGACGGGATGTCGGACGAGGTCACCGAGCACCTCACGTCGCTGGAGAAGTCGATGGGGCGGACCCTCGGTGACGCCGACGACCCGCTCCTGGTCAGCGTGCGATCCGGCGCGAAGTTCTCGATGCCCGGGATGATGGAGACCGTCCTCAACGTCGGCCTCAACGACGATTCGGTCCGCGGCCTGGCCAGCCAGAGTGACGACGAGCGGTTCGCCCAGGACTCCTACCGCCGCCTGCTCCAGATGTTCGGAAGCACGGTGCTCGGCATCGAATCCGAGCACTTCTCCGCCGCGCTGGAAGCCGCCAAGGAGAAGAAGGGCACCGACAACGACCTCGACCTGGACGCCGACGACCTGCGCGAGCTGGTGGCGACGTACCAGGAGATCGTCGAGAAGCACGCCGGACGCCCCTTCCCCCAGGACCCACGCGAACAGCTCGATCTGGCGATCCGCGCGGTCTTCGACTCCTGGAACACCGACCGTGCTCGTCTCTACCGCCGGCAGGAGCGGATCCCCGAGGATCTCGGCACCGCGGTCAACGTCCAGGCGATGGTCTTCGGCAACTTCGGAATGGACTCCGGGTCAGGCGTCGCGTTCACGCGTGACCCGGCCAGCGGCGCCCAGGGCGTTTACGGCGACTACCTGCAGAACGCCCAGGGTGAGGACGTCGTCGCCGGCATCCGCAACACCGTGTCGCTCGCCGACTTCAAGTCGGTCGACCAGGGGTCCTACGACGACCTGATGAAGATCATGGCGCGGCTCGAGAAGCACTACCGCGACATGTGCGACATCGAGTTCACGGTCGAGCGAGGCAAGCTCTGGATGCTGCAGACCAGAGTCGGCAAGCGCACGCCGGAAGCCGCCTTCCGGATCGCGATGCACATGGTCGACGAGGGGCTGGTCGGCATGGACGAGGCGGTGCTCCGGGTCACCGGCGACCAGCTCGCCCAGCTGATGTTCCCCCGCTTCGACGCCGACGCCGAGCGCACCCTCCTCGCCAAAGGCATGAACGCCTCGCCAGGAGCCGCCGTCGGCAAGGCGGTCTTCGACTCCGACACCGCCGTCGAGTGGGCGGAGAAGGGCGAGGACGTCATCCTCGTCCGCAAGGAGACCAACCCCGACGACCTGCGCGGCATGGTGGCCGCCCGCGGGATCCTCACCAGCCGCGGCGGCAAGACCTCGCACGCCGCCGTGGTGGCGCGCGGCATGGGCCGGACCTGTGTCTGCGGCGCGGAAGCACTGCTGGTGGATGCGAAGAAGCGCGAGTTCCGGGTCCGCGACGGGGAGACCGTCCGCGAGGGCGACGTGATCTCCATCGACGGCACCACCGGGGAGGTCTTCGCCGGCGAGGTGCCCGTCTCCGACTCCGTGGTCGTGCGCCACTTCGAGGGCGAGAAGATCGACGACGACCTGGTCTCGGCGGTCTCCCGGATCATGGCGCACGCGGACGGCGCCCGCCGGCTCCGGGTCCGTGCCAACGCCGACACCCCCGACGACAGCGCCCGCGCCCGACGCTTCGGAGCCGAGGGCATCGGCCTGTGCCGCACCGAGCACATGTTCCTCGGCGAGCGTCGAGAGCTGGTGGAGCGGCTGATCGTGGCCGAGGACGAGGAAGCCCAGGCCGAGGCCCTGGAAGCGCTGCTACCGATGCAGCGGGAGGACTTCACCGAGATCCTCGAGTCGATGGACGGCCTCCCGGTCACGATCCGGATGATCGATCCGCCGCTGCACGAGTTCCTCCCCGACCTCACCGAGCTGTCGGTCAAGGTCGCCGTCGCGGAGGAGCGCGGTGAGGTCGACGAGCGCGACCGGAAGCTGCTGGCCCATGTACGCCGGCTCCACGAGCAGAACCCGATGCTCGGGATGCGCGGCGTACGACTGGGCATCGCCATCCCGGGGCTGTTCAGGATGCAGGCCCGGGCCATCCTGGAGGCGGCCGCGGACCGCACCGAGGCCGGCGGCCGACCCTTGCCGGAGATCATGATCCCGCTGGTGGCGAGCGTCCGGGAGCTCAACGCCGTGCGGTCAGGCATCATCGAGGTCGCCGAGGAGGTCCAGCGCGATCGCGGAATACCGCTCGAGTTCCAGGTCGGCACCATGATCGAGCTGCCGCGTGCTGCCTTCCTCGCCGACCGGATCGCGGGCACGGCGGAGTTCTTCTCCTTTGGAACCAACGACCTGACCCAGATGGCGTGGGGGTTCTCGCGCGACGACGTCGAGGCCGCATTCTTCTCGCGCTACTTCGAGCACGGGATCTTCGACGTGTCGCCGTTCGAGTCCCTGGACCAGCTCGGGGTGGGCGGCATGGTCGAGATGGGCACGAGGAAGGGTCGGGAGACCCGCCCCGACCTCAAGGTCGGGATCTGCGGGGAGCACGGCGGCGACCCCCGCTCCATCCACTTCTTCGACCGGGTCGGGCTGGACTACGTCTCCTGCTCGCCCTTCCGGGTCCCGGTCGCGCGGCTGGAGGCCGGCCGGTCGGTGCTAGAACAGCGCTGACGCGAGGTTCTGCCGCCCGCGCATGACGCGCGGGTCGTCGTTGCCGACCGCGCCGAAGAGACCCAGCAGGTGCTCGCGGGCCTGGTTCCTCGCGTCGCCCTCGCTGCGCCTGACCAGCTCCACGAGCCGGTTGAACGCGTCGTCCACGTGTCCGCCCAGCATGTCGAGGTCGGCGACGAGCGTCTGGGCCTCCACGTCGTCGGGCGCGGCGGCGGCGGCGTCTCGAGCCGTCTGGAGGTCGACACCCTTGGTCCGCTGCAGCACCTTCGCCATCGCCAGACCGGCGGCCGCCTCGGCGTCGGCCGGGTTGGCGTCGACCAGCTTCTGGTACTCCGCGACCGCGGCGTCGATGTCACCCTCGCCGAGTGCGTCCTGGGCGGCGGCGTAGCGCGGGTCGCCCATCTCGTCGGCGTCCTCCCCCTCGGCCGGAGCCGCAGCCGTGCGCGGCTGGTGGCGGCCGGTGATGCCCTGCGTCGTCAGCTGCTGCACGACCTGGGTGAGGGTGGTGCGCAGCTCCTCGAGCGGTACGGCGTCCTGGAGGAGCGGCATCGGCCGGCCGTCGACGATCACCACGACCAGCGGGATCGACGGGATCTGCATGCCCTGCGCGATCTGCGGCACCGCATCGATGTCGACCCGGCCGGCGAGGAACTTGCCCTCGAACTCGCCCGACAGGGTCTCGAGGTCGTCGGCGAGCTGGGCGCTCTCGGGCATCCGCGAGGGCGAGTAGAACACCAGCAGCACCGGCGCCGTGGTCGACATCTCGACCACGGACTGGAAGTTCTGCTCGGTGATGTCGACGCAGTAGGCCGACCTGGCGCCCACCGCGGGCGGCGTACCGGCCGGGCCGCCCGGACCCGCCGGACTTGCCTGCGCTGCGGCGCCGGGCCCTGGTGCGCCCTTCAGGGCGGAGAGGTCGATCGCTCCGGGACGGCTGAACGGCTGCTGCGTCATGACTTTTCGGGGTCCCCGTTCGAAGCGGAACGGAGTGAGCATTCGAATGGGGTGATCATGTGCCTAATCCTAGGGACCCACGACCCGCCCGGAATCTCCGGGCGGGTCACCTCATCCCACTCGGGTGATGCGCCGCGAAAACGGTTCGGGCAAGAGTTTGGGACAGCCCAACGTGTCCGGAGATTCCGATGGCCCGACCTGAAGCGACCCAAGGCGCCGATGCCCCGGCGCGCGCGCCGCTGGTATTGGCGTCCCTGATCATCGTGGCGGCAGTGGCCAACCTGAACCTGTCGGTGGCCAACGTCGCCCTCCCCTCGATCGGCAAGGCGTTCGACTCCTCCCAGACCACGCTGGACCTGATCGCGGTCGGCTACTCCCTCGGCCTGGCCGCCTCGGTGCTCTATCTGGGGGCCATCGGCGACCGTTACGGGCGCAAGCTGCTGCTGGTCCTCGGCGTTGTCCTGTCGATCCCTGCGTGTCTGCTCGCCGCGTTCGCTCCGAGCGACACCGTGCTCGTGGGGGCCCGGATCCTCGGGGGGTTGTCGGCCGGTCTGGCCTACCCGACCACCCTGGCGCTGATCACGGCGCTGTGGTCGGGGCCGGGGCGGACGAAGTCAATCGCGCTGTGGTCGGCCCTGGGTGGCGGTATCTCGGCGCTCGGGCCACTGATCGCGGGCGCGCTGCTCGAGAAGTTCTACTGGGGGTCGGTGTTCCTGGTCACCCTGCCCCTGGCCGTGGTCGCGCTGATCATGGCGATGGTGTTCGTCCCGTCGCACGCCAACGAGTCGAGCGAGCCGGTGGACAACCTCGGCGGCATGCTGTCGGTGCTCGCGGTCGCAGGACTGGTGCTGGCGATCAACTTCGCCCCCGTCCCCAACCGGGGCGCCCTGGCCGGGGGCCTGGTCCTGATTGCCCTCGCTGCCGGGGTGGCGTTCGTCTGGCGTCAGCGCCGGGCTCCCAACCCGTTGTACGACCTCAAGATCGCCGGGCGGCGCACGTTCTGGGTGGCTGCGTGCGCGGGCATCATCGTGTTCGGCTCCCTGATGGGGGCAGCCTTCATCAGCCAGCAGTACTTGCAGAACGTGCTCGACTACGACTCGGTCGAGGCAGGCGCAGCCATCCTCCCCGCCGTGCTGCTGATGGTGCTCGTGGCACCGCGGTCCGCGAAACTGGTCGAGGCGCGCGGTGCCCGCACGACCCTGCTGACCGGCTACATCTTCCTCTTCCTCGCCTTCGGCTGGATGCTGCTGTTCTGGGGGGAGAACAGCAGCTACTGGCAGATCGGCCTGGCCTACGCCTTCATCGGGATCGGGGTCGGCTTCGCCGGGACACCCGCCTCGCACTCGTTGACCGGGTCGGTGCCGGTGCGCCGAGCGGGCATGGCCTCGGGGACCGCAGACCTCCAGCGCGACCTCGGTGGCGCGATCATGCAGTCGATCTTCGGCGCCCTGCTGACTGCGGGCTATGCCACCGCGTTCACCGCAGCCATCGCAGGCAGCAACGACCAGGTGTCCGACCAGGTGCAGGGGGAGCTCACCAAGTCCTTCGCCTCCGCAGACCAGGTCGCCCAGCAGTACCCCAAGTACGCCGACCAGATCACCGCAGCCGCCCGCCAGTCATTCCTCGACGGCGGCGACTGGGCCTACGCCGCGGGGCTGATCGCAATCGTGCTGGGCGCGCTGCTGGTCTTCTTCATGTTCCCGCGCTTCGAGGCGGAGCAGCAGATGCTGGCCCGCTTCAAGGAGGAGGACGCCAAGGCAGGCCCAACGCAGGAGTCGGCTGGACGCGAGGCCTGACACATCGGGGTCACGCCGGTACGGCAGAGAGGCTCCCGCGATGCGGAGGCCAGGCCTAGACGGAGGGGGCGGCAGGACCCCTTCGGGCCATCCTGACTGCCTCGACGAAGGCCCTGATCACTGCGCCGAGGAGGATCAGGTCCAGGACCATCTGGACCGTGACCAGTGATCGGGCCGTGTGACTGGTGGCCACGATGTCGCCAAAACCCACGGTGGCGAAGACCGTGACCGTGAAGTAGAGGGTGTCGCCGCGGGTGAGGCCCGGCACGTTGAAACTGCCCGAGTCCGCTTGCGACATCACGAAGTAGGTCGCCGCGAAGAGGATCAGAAAGAGCGGCACGGTCAGGGTCAGCGCCTCGATTGCCTTGGCTCCGGGGTGGGCTGACCGAACGATCGAGCGGATCTGGTGGATCGTGACGGCGGTGAGGATGACGACGCCGCAGACGATGATCACCGCGAACGGAAACTTCGCCAGGTGCTCGAGCGGCACATAGAAGTAGGACACGGTGAGGACGGTGGCGACGCTCAGACCGCGGGCAACAGCGATCCACAGCACGCGGCGCCGTTGGGCCGGAGTCGGTACCTGGGGCTCAACCGTGTCGGCCATGCCGCCTCCTACATGCTCGGGAACACCTGATCACCAGTGTCCCAACCTCCACGACGTGGACCGGCGTGGCCCGGCCGGCTCGACAGAAGTCCGGTCAGGGGCGATCAGAAGCGGGCAGGCTCGCGGTACTCGCCCCACTCCGCCCGCAGGGCGTCGCAGATCTCCCCGAGCGTCGCCTCGGCACGGACCGCCTCGAGCATCGACTCGATCATGTTCTCCTCGGTCCGCGAGACCTCCACCATCCGGGCGACCGCGGCGCGGGCCGCGTCGTCGTCGCGCGTCGTACGACGCTCGGCGAGCTCGCGCACCTGGTCGATCTCGACCTCGTGGCTGACCCGCAGGATCTCCAGGTCGTGGGTGATGGAGTCTTCGTGGCAGTTGACGCCGACGATCTTCTTGTCGCCCTTCTCGAGCGCCTTCTGGTACTGGAAGGCAGCCTCCGCGATCTCCGACATGAACCAGCCCTCCTCGATGCCGCGCAGGAGCCCGTCGGTGATCGGCCAGGTCGCCTCGTGGGGCTCACCGGTGGAGCGACGCATCGTCTCGGCGAGCGCCTCGGTGTCGTCGTGGGTCAGCGTGGAGCCGCCCATGGCGAGGATCCTGTCGAAGATCGCGTTGGCCTCGGCCTCGATCTTGTCGGTGAGCGCCTCGACGTACCACGAGCCGCCGAGAGGGTCGGCGACGTTGACCACGCCGGTCTCCTCCATGATCACCTGCTGGGTGCGGAGCGCGATCTCCGCGGCCTGCTCCGAGGGAAGCGCCAGGGTCTCGTCGAGGGCGTTGGTGTGCAGCGAGTTGGTGCCGCCGAGGACCGCCGAGAGCGCCTCGATGCCGGTACGGACCACGTTGTTGTAGGGCTGCTGGGCGGTCAGCGACACACCCGCGGTCTGGGTGTGGAACCGCAGCCACTGCGCCTTCTCGGTCTTGGCTCCGTAGACGTCGCGCATCCAGCGGGCCCAGATCCGGCGGGCGGCGCGGAACTTCGCGATCTCCTCGAAGAAGTCGACGTGGGCGTCGAAGAAGAACGACAGGCCGGGCGCGAAGCCGTCGACGTCCAGGCCACGGGACAGGCCGAGCTCGACGTACCCGAAGCCGTCGGCGAGGGTGAACGCAAGCTCCTGCGCGGCGGTCGAGCCGGCCTCGCGGATGTGGTAGCCGGAGACCGAGAGCGGCTTGTAGGCCGGAATCTCCTCGAGGCAGTACTCCATCAGGTCGCCGATCAGGCGCAGGTGGGGCTCGGGGGTGAAGAGCCACTCCTTCTGGGCGATGTACTCCTTGAAGATGTCGGTCTGCAGGGTGCCGTTGAGCTTGCTGGTGTCGACACCGGCGCGCTCGGCGGCGACGATCATCATGCAGAACACCGGTACGGCGGGACCGCTGATCGTCATCGAGGTGGTGACCTCGGCGAGGTCGATCCCGTCGAAGAGGATCTCCATGTCGGCGGCGGAGTCGATCGCCACCCCGCAGTGGCCGACCTCGCCCAGCGACCTGGGGTCGTCGGAGTCGCGACCCATCAGGGTCGGCATGTCGAAGGCGACCGAGAGGCCGCCGCCACCCCGGCCCAGGATCATCCGGTAGCGCTCGTTGGTCTGCCTGGCGTTGCCGAAGCCGGCGAACTGCCGGATCGTCCAGGTCCTCCCGCGGTAGCCG
>DASSJR010000178.1:0-7579 GCA_035691135.1 Nocardioides sp.
GGTGCCCGGCCCTCACCCGGAGCCGTCGTACGCGCGGTTCGGACGGCGTCGAGCATCGGCGCGCTGGGCCTGCCGCCTGCCCCGCCGGAGTCGCAGGCCAGGTTGCGCGGCCGCCTCCACAGCCCGCTGCGCGACCGGCGCGCGATCAGCCACCACTACGACCTGTCCAACGAGTTCTACTCACTCCTGCTGGACCCGTCGATGGCCTACTCCTGTGGCTACTGGACCTCGACGGATCCGGCGTACACGCTCGCGGACGCCCAGCGCGACAAGCTCGACCTGGTCTGCCGCAAGCTCGGCCTCCAGCCCGGGATGTCCCTGCTGGACGTCGGCTGCGGCTGGGGATCGTTGTCGCTCCACGCGGCCGAACACTTCGACGCCCGCGTCACCGGGGTCACCATCGCCGCGGAGCAGAAGGCCTTCATCGACGAGCGGATCCGCGAGCGCGGGCTGGGCGACCGGGTGGAGATCCGGTTGCAGGACTACCGCGACGTCCCGGAGGAGGGGCACTACGACGCGGTCGGCTCGATCGAGATGGGCGAGCACGTCGGCGAGGCCAACTACCCGACGTACGCCGAGGTGCTGCGACGCACGGTGCGCCCCGGCGGCCGGGTGCTGGTGCAGCAGATGAGTCGCACCGGTCCGTATCCAGGGGGCGGGCCGTTCATCGAGTCGTTCATCGCGCCCGACATGCACATGCGCCCGGTCGGGGAGCCCGTCGCGTACCTCGAGGCGGGGGGCCTCGAGGTACGCGACGTGCACGGACTCCGCGAGCACTACGTGCGGACGGTCCAGGGCTGGCTCGACCGGTTCGAGGCCAACCTCGAGGAGCTGACCGCGATGGTCGGCGAGGAGGTGGTCCGGGTGTGGCGCCTCTACCTCGTCGGCGGACAGCTGGCGTTCCGGGACGGCCGGATGGGGGTCGACCAGATCCTCGCGATCCGGCCCGGAGGTGAGCACTCGGTGCCACCTGAGCGCACGTGGTGAAAGGGTTGGTCTCGTGAGCGAGCTGCTGACCGTCTCTGGTGCCTCCTTCGTCGTCGCCGTGGTGGCGATGGTGATCACGGCCGTGGTGGCGCGCCGGGTGGACCGGGTCTCGGTCGTCGACGTGACGTGGGGTGTCGGGCTCACGGTGATCTCCGTGGTCTGCGCCGTGCTGGGTACCTCGGACACCGGTTGGCTGCCGTGGCTGATGGTGCTGCTGGTCGCCGTCTGGGGCCTCCGGCTCTCGTGGCACATCTGGCAGCGATCACGCGGTCACGGCGAGGACCCGCGCTACGCCGAGCTGCTCGCCCCGCACTCCCCCGACGCCGACCGCTCCGCCTGGTTCGCGGCCGCCGTCCGCAAGGTGTTCGTGATCCAGGGCGTGGCTCTGTGGTTCGTGGCCTGGCCGCTCCAGGCCGCGGCCGTCGGGACGGTCGAGGTGGTGGCGCTGGTGTGGATCGGGGTCGTGCTGTGGGCCGTCGGCTTCGTCTTCGAGACCGTCGGTGATGTCCAGCTCGCGGCGTACAAGCGGAACCCCGACCGCGGACCGGTGCTGGACACCGGTCTGTGGGCCTGGACCCGCCACCCCAACTACTTCGGCGATGCCAGCGTGTGGTGGGGGCTCTGGCTGGCCGGGGCCGCGTCGACCGGCTGGCTGCCGGCGCTGATCACCCTGCCCGCCCCGGTGGCGATGAGCTACTTTCTGGCCTACGCCACCGGAGCCAAGCCGCTGGAGAAGACGATGATGAAGCGCCCCGGCTATCCCGAGTACGCCGCCCGGACGTCGATGTTCTTTCCCCTCCCGCCTCGCCGCTGACGTCCGCGGGTAACGCTCTGTTGTTGGCGCTTGTCGACCGGTATACCGGTCGGGTAGGCACCACAACGCAGCGTTACCCTCTGCGATCGGCCCGTGGTTGACTCGTGGGCATGGACGCGGTCACCGCGGCGTTCGAAGCCTTCCCCCGCACCGGATTCCTGCCACGAAGGCAACGGAGGATGGCGTCGTTCGACGGCCCGCTGTCGATCGGGCACGGGCAGACCAACTCCCAGCCGCGGACCGTCGACGCGATGCTGCGCCTGCTCCGGGTGGAGCCCGGCCAGCGAGTGCTCGACGTCGGATCCGGGTCCGGCTGGACCACCGCGCTGCTCGCCCACCTCACCGGAGAGTCCGGTGAGGTGCTGGGGGTGGAGATCGAGGCCGACCTGGTGCGGTTCGGCAGCGACAACCTGGCCGCCACCCATCAACCGTGGGCGTCGATCCACCAGGCCGAGCCCGGCTGCCTCGGCCTGCCGGACAAGGCGCCGTACGACCGGATCCTGGTCTCGGCCGAGCCGCGCATCCTGCCCGAGGAGCTGGTCGACCAGCTGGGCGACGGCGGCCGGATGGTCATTCCCGTCTACGGCACGATGCTGCTGGTGGTTCAGGAGGGCGGGGAGGTCACGGTGACCCGGCACGGTGGTTACCGATTCGTGCCGCTGCGATGATCCTCATCGCCGGGCCGCGACCTCCGCACCGCGGGGATCCCGTCGAAGGTGACCTCCACCGTCTCGAAGCCCTTGTGCCGCTGCGCTCGCGCGTAGCCGGCGTAGGCCCGGCGGTCTGCCTCGGTCAAGTCGACGGCGTCGGTGAACGGCGTGAGCAGCGCGCGCGGCCACAGGTGTCGCTCCAGGACGACGTTGAGCTCCATGCCCAGCACGCCGGACACGGCGGCGACGAAGATGACACCGAGCAGCCCCAGCACCAACCCGAAGGTCTGGTTCATCTCGCTGGTGCTCTCCAGCACCTGCGAGACGTAGAACGTCCCGAAGCGCTGGATGAACAGCCAGGTCAACGACACCAGCGCCGCACCGGGCACGGCGCTGAGCATGCTGTGATGACGCGCCGCCGCCAGCCGGAAGAACAGGGTCAGCACAGCGGTGTTGACGATGACGCTGGCCAGCGCGATCGGCCACTCGTACGACGCGAGGGTCTCGCCGAGCACCTCGGTCTCGCTGGCGAGGATCGAGAGCACGATCACCGCCAGCACCGCCAGGCCGCCCATCAGCAGCAGGGCCAGGCTCTTGACCCGGAGCAGGATCGGGTTCGGCCGGCTGTTGCGCGGCACCGACCACGCCACGTTGGTCGCGTTCTGGATCGCCTGCCCCAGCCCGAGCGCGCCGTACAGCGCGGCGAGCGATCCCAGCACGATCGCGGTGATGGACCCGCTGAGCCCGCCGGGGATCCCCAGCTCGGTCCCGATCACGGGGAACTGGGCGAGTGCCGAGTCGAGCACCTGCTTCTCGAGCTCCGGGTCGCCCTGCAGGACCACGCCGAGCAGGGTGGTGCCGAGCAGCAGCAGCGGGAAGATCGCGACGAACGCGTAGTAGGTGATGATCGCGGCGAGATAGCTGCCCTGGTCGTCGAAGTACTTGTAGACGACCCCGATCGGCAGCCCGAGCAACGGCGTACGTCGCTGGAACCGGTCGAGTCCCTCGGACACCGTGCCCACGCTTCGAGGCTACGACCAGGTCGGCCACCGACGCGGGAGAACCGGAGGGATCAGTAGGACTTCGGCAACCCGAGTGAGTGCATCGCCACGAAGTTCAGGATCATCTCCCGGCTGACCGGCGCGATCCGGCCGGCCCGGGTGGCGACAAGGAGGCCGGCCATGCCGTACTCCTGGGTGATCCCGTTGCCGCCATGGGCCTGGACCGCACGGTCGGCGGCGTCGCAGGCGGCCTCGGCGGCGGCATACTTCGCCATGTTGGCGGCCTCGCCCGCCCCCATGTCGTCACCGGCGTCGTAGAGGGCGGCCGCCTTCTGGGTCATCAGCCGGGCCAGCTCGGTCTCGATGTGGGACTGCGCCAGCGGGTGGGCGATCGCCTGGTGGGCGCCGATCGGTGTCTGGAACACGGTGCGCTCCTTGGCGTACGCCGACGCGCGGTTGAGCGCGAACCGCGCCAGCCCGGTGGAGAACGAGGCGGCCATGATCCGCTCCGGGTTGAGCCCGGCGAAGAGCTGGACCAGTCCCGCGTCTTCATCGCCCACCAGGGCGTCGGAGGGCAACCGGACGTCGTCGATGAACACCTGGAACTGCTGCTCCGGCGAGACGATCTCCATCGGGATCGGCTTGGCCTCCAGCCCCTCCGCGTCGGTCGGGACCACGAACAGGCAGGGCTTGAGCTTGCCGGTCTTGGCGTCCTCGGCACGGGCCACGACAAGGACGTTGTCGGCCTCGTCGATGCCGGAGATGTAGATCTTGCGGCCGGTCAGCAGCCACTCGTCACCGTCCCGCCGGGCAGTGGTGGTGATGTTGTGGGAGTTGGTGCCGGCGTCGGGCTCGGTGATCGCGAAGGCCATCGTGCCGGTGCCGTCGCAGATGCCCGGCAGCCACCGACGCTTCTGCTCTTCGGTCCCGTAGCGGCTGATCACCGTCCCGCAGATCGCCGGGCTGACCACCATCATCAGCAACGGGCAGCCCTGGGTGGCCAGCTCCTCGCACACCGCGGCCACGTCGCCGATGCCGCCACCCCCGCCGCCGTACTCCTCGGGGATGTTGATGCCGAGGTAGCCGTTCTTGGCGATCGCCATCCACAGATCGGTGGTCTTGCCACCGGAGCGGGCCTGCGTGGTGAAGTACTCGCGGCCGTAGCCGCTCGCGAGCTTCGACACCTCGCGCCGGAGCGCCTGCCGCTCCTCGGTCTCGCTGAAGTTCATTCGGTTTCCTTTCGCCTTACGGGGTTTCGAGACGGTCGCTGCGCGACCTCCTCAACCTCCTCGCTCCGCTCGGACCTCTGCTCCTGTCTCTTCGACGACGGCCAGGACCTCGCCGGCGGCGACCTGCGCGCCTGGTCGTACGTCGATCTCGGTGATCACTCCGGCCCGCGGCGCGGTCACGGTGTGCTGCATCTTCATGGCTTCCAGGACCAGGACGGTCTGCCCCGCCTCCACGCCTTGTCCCGGCTCGACGGCGACGCTGATCACGGTGCCGGGCATCGGGGCGAGCAGCGAACCGCTGGCCACCGCGTCGGCGGGGTCGGTGAACCGGGGCACCTCGCGCAGGCGGACGTACCCAAGAGGCCCGTCGACGTGGATCTCCCGAGCGCCCGGGAGGCTCGAGGTGTCGATGACTACGTTCGCCGACGTGCGGATGCCGTCGATCTCGAGGGTCACGTGCCCTGGCTCGACGGCGAGGACCCGGGTGTCGGTGTCGGGAAAGGCGACGCCGTCGCGGTCCCCGAGCCAGGCGACGGTCTGCTGCTCGCCGTCCAGCTCGAAGGTCAACTCCTGCGGCTGGCTGACCACGTTGCGCCACCCGGACGGGATGCCGCGCTGGACCCCGCGCCGCTCTCGCTCCTCGGCGACCACGGCCGCGACGGCCGCGCGCAGCGCCCAGCCGGGGTCGGTCAGCTTCTCCCCGGTGCGACCCTCCAGGAAGCCGGTGTGCACCCGGCCGGTCAGGAACTCCTCGTCGCGCAGGACCGCGACCAGCTGGTCCCGGTTGGTGGTGACACCGTGGATCCGGGCCCGTGACAGGGTGCGGGCCAGCGCGCGGGCGGCCTCCGTCCGCGTGGGCGCGTGGCTGATCACCTTGGCCAGCATCGCGTCGTAGTGGGTGGACACCTCACTGCCCGAGGCGTAGCCGGCGTCGACCCGGATCCCGTCCTCGTTCGGGATCTCGAACGTGGTGAGGGTCCCCGACTGGGGTTGGTAGTCGGAAGCGGGGTCCTCGGCGTAGAGGCGGACCTCGATCGCGTGCCCTTCGGGGGGTCGTGTGCCTGAGAGTGCGCTGGAGCGCTCGCTGGGGCACACGACCCGTCCCTCGGCCACGGCCAGCTGGAGCTCGACCAGGTCGACGCCGTGGACCAGCTCGGTGACGGGGTGCTCGACCTGCAGCCGGGTGTTCATCTCCAGGAAGAAGAACCGCTCCCGCTCGGGGTCGTAGAGGAACTCCACGGTCCCGGCACCGACGTACCCGATCGCCGCGGCGGCGGCCCGGGCGGCGTCGTGCATCGCACCGGCCACCTCGGGCGCGAGGTCCGGCGCGGGCGACTCCTCGACCACCTTCTGGTGTCGGCGCTGGAGCGAGCAGTCACGTTCACCGAGCACGAGTACGTCGCCGCTGCGGTCGCCGACGACCTGCACCTCGACGTGGCGGCTGCGCTCGACGTACGGCTCGACGAACACGGTGCCGTCGCCGAACGCGGACTCCGCCTCGGCGCGCGCGGTCTCGACCGCCCCGGCCAGCTCGGCCAGATCGGTGACGATCCGCATGCCGCGACCACCGCCGCCCGCCGAGGCCTTGACCAACAGCGGCAGATCGTCCTCGGCCGCGTCATCCGGCGAGAGGTTGGGCAGCACCGGGACCCCGGCGTCCTGCATCAGCTCCTTGGCCCGGACCTTGGAGCCCATCTGCTCGATGGACTCCGGGTCGGGCCCGACCCAGGTGCGGCCGGCCGCGATCACGGCGCGGGCGAAGTCGGCGTTCTCGGACAGGAAGCCGTAACCCGGGTGGATCGCGTCGGCGCCGGTGCGCTTGGCGGCGTCCAGGACCCGATCGATGTCGAGGTACGTGTGGGCGGGCGCGTTGCCCGGAAGGCGGACCGCGGCGTCGGCCTCCCGGACGTAGGGCAGGCCGGCGTCGGCATCGGAGTGGACGGCGATGGTCTCGATGCCGAGCCGGCGGCAGGTCGCAAACACGCGGCTGGCGATCTCGCCTCGGTTGGCGACGAGAAGGCGACGGATCATGGTCGGAACACCCCATAGCCCTCGGCGCCCTTCCACATCGAGTTCTCGATTACCGACAGGCAGATGCCGAGGACGGTGCGGGTGTCGCGGGGATCGATCACGCCGTCGTCGTAGAGCATCCCGGACAGGAAGAACGGCAGGCTCTGCTCCTCGACCGACTGCTCGACGAACTCGCGCATGCCGGCGTCGGCTCCCTCGTCGTACTCCTTGCCCTTGGCCTCGGCGGCCGCGCGGGCGACGATGCTGAGCACGCCGGCCAGCTGCGCCGGGCCCATCACGGCCGACTTCGCCGACGGCCAGGTGAAGAGGAAGCGCGGGTCATAGGCGCGACCGTTCATGCCGTAGTTGCCGGCACCGTACGACGCCCCCATGATCACGCTCAGGTGCGGGACCGTGGAGTTGCTGATCGCGTTGATCATCATCGCGCCGTGCTTGATGATGCCGCCTTGCTCGTACTCCTTGCCGACCATGTAGCCGGTGGTGTTGTGCAGGAACAGCAGGGGTGTGTCGGTCTGGTTGGCGAGCTGGACGAACTGGGTCGCCTTCTGCGCCTCCTCGGAGAACAGCACGCCCTGGGCGTTGGCGAGGATGCCGACCGGCCGGCCGTGGATGCGGGCCCAGCCGGTGACCAGGGACGAGCCGTAGAGCGGCTTGAACTCGTCGAACGGCACCGCGTTGCCGGGGCTGGTGCCGTCGCAGATCCGGAGGATCACCTCGCGGGGGTCGAACGGCTCCTTCAGGTCGGCCGGGATCAGGTCGAGCAGGCCCTCGGCGTCCTCGTCCGGCTCGGCCCACGCCGAGCCGTCGCGAGTTACCGACGGATCACCGCCGAGCCGTCGCGAGTTACCGCCCCTGGGTGGTAACTCG
>DASSJR010000179.1:0-4436 GCA_035691135.1 Nocardioides sp.
ACCACGGCGCCAAGGTGACGGCACACTGCTTCGGCGAGGCGGTCCTGCCCGGCCTGATCGAGGGCGGGATCGACTGCATCGAGCACGGGACCGGCCTGTCCACCGACCTGATCGACGCGA
Organism: Nocardioides sp.; assembly: GCA_035691135.1. Classification (GTDB taxonomy): domain Bacteria; phylum Actinomycetota; class Actinomycetes; order Propionibacteriales; family Nocardioidaceae; genus Nocardioides. The sequence continues at coordinate 121 of DASSJR010000179.1, forward strand.
TGGTCGAGCGCGGCACCGCTCTGGTGCCGACCGTGATGCAGCTGAACAACTTCCCGGAGTACGCCGACGCGGCCGGCGAGAAGTTCCCGGCCTACGCCGCCCACATGCGCGACCTGCACGCCCGTCGTCGGGAGACGATCATGGCGGCCCACGAGGCGGGGGTGCCGATCTACGCCGGCACCGACGCCGGGGGAGTGCTCCCGCACGGCGGGATCGCCGGCGAGGTGCTCGAGCTGGCGGAATACGGGTTCAGCACCGAGGACGCCCTCGGGGCCGCCAGCTGGAACGCGCGCGAGTGGCTGGGCTGGAACGCCACGCTCGACGAAGGGGCACCCGCCGACTTCGTGGTCTACGACCAGGACCCGCTCGCCGACCTGTCGATCCTCAGGTCGCCGGCCCGGATCGTGCTCCGCGGCCGGGTGGTCGGGTGAAATCCGCTCGTCCCGCGGCCCGGCCGCCGGCGAGACCGACAGCATGAACACTCCATCCGAATGCTCGCTTCGCTCCGCTTCGGACGGAAACCCCGGATGAGCATCGCCAAGGTCCTACCCGCGCTCGGGCTGCGGATCACCGCCGGCCCGCTCGAGCTCCGCGGCATCACCGACGACGACCTCGTCACCCTCGGCGAGCTCGCCGTCGCGGGCATTCACGCGCCGGACCGGATGCCCTTCTACCACCCCTGGACCGAGGCCGATCCGTCGGAGCTTCCGCTGAAGTTCGCGCAGTACCACTGGAACTCCGCGCCTCGTGGAGCCCGGAGCGGTGGGAGCTCAATCTCGGCGTCTGGCGCGACGGCGTGCTGATGGGCGTCCAGGGCATCGCCACCGAGCACTTCCTGGTGACCCGCACGGGCGAGACGGGATCCTGGCTGGGGCTGCAGCACCAGGGGAATGGGGTCGGCACTGCGATGAGGCAGGTCATGTGCGCGTTCCTCTTCGACGACCTCGACTTCGAGGAGATCACCTCCGGGGCCTTCACCGACAACCCGTCCTCGCTCGCGGTCAGCCGCAAGGTGGGCTACCGCGAGAACGGCGTACGACGGCTCAAGCGGCGCGAGGGTGAGCTGGCGACGAACCTGGGCCTGGTGCTGACCCCGGCCGACCTCGTGCGCGGCGAGCATCCCATGGAGGTCGAGGGCGTAGCCGCGTTCCGGCGCTCGATCGGGCTCGACCGGGCCTGACGGTGACCTCAGACCCCGGTTTCCACACACGCCACACCGGTCTCACGCCTCAGCCGATCCCAGCGCTTACCAGCCGTGGCAACAGCCGAGAAGTGTCGGTTTCCCCGGCCCACCGGGGATTCCGGCGGCCCACCACCGGGCTCAATTCGGACGGACGCGTGCGGTCTGGCAGAATCACCCACCGTGTCCTGCGCGGACGGGCCCTCTCACCCGGCCGACGCAGCGCCCATCGAGTGACCTGACCCGGTCCCCACCTGGCAGGGGTCGCTCACCCACATACGAAGTTCAAGGAGACACCACAGACGTGGCCGTCAAGATCCGTTTGAAGCGCCTGGGCAAGGTCAAGGTCCCGCAGTACCGCATCGTCGTCGTCGACTCGCGCAAGAAGCGCGACGGCCGCGTGATCGAGGAGATCGGGAAGTACCACCCCAAGGAGGACCCGTCGTACATCGACGTCGTGTCCGACCGGGCGCAGTACTGGCTGGGCGTCGGCGCCCAGCCGAGCGACGCCGTCGCTGCGATCCTCAAGATCACCGGCGACTGGCAGAAGTTCCGGGGCGAGCCCGGGGCCGAAGGCACGCTCAAGGTGGCCGAGGCGAAGCGCGACAAGATCGACGTCTTCAACGAGGCCCTCAAGGACGCCGCCAAGGAGCCCAAGGGCGCTGCGGTGACCAAGAAGAGCGCCAAGAAGGCCGAGCCGGACGACGCCAAGGCCGAGGAGGCCAAGGCCGAGCCCAAGGCGGACCAGGCCAAGGCGGACCAGGCCAAGGCTGAGGAGCCGAAGGCCGAGGAGCCCAAGCCCGAGGTCCCCGCCTCCGAGACCCCGGAGGGCGCGGCCGAGCAGGCCGAGGCGACCGAGAAGGTCACGGCCGAGGACGCCGGCAAGAGCGAGGCCTGAGCACGATGCTCGCCGAAGCACTCGAACACCTGGTGCGGGGAGTCGTCGACAACCCCGACGACGTCACTGTCCGCGACAAGCAGCTGCGCCGTGGGTCCATCCTCGAGGTGCGGGTCAACCCCGACGATCTCGGCAAGGTGATCGGGCGGGGTGGCCGGACGGCCACCGCGTTCCGCACCGTGATCTCGGCGCTGGCCGGCCGGGGCGGGGCGAGGATCGACTTCGTCGACGTCGACCGCCGCCGCTGACCCCTTGAACATCGAGGTCGTCGTGGGCCGGCTCGGCCGGCCCCACGGCCTCCGGGGCGAGGTGACGATCGAGGTACGCACGGACGAGCCGGACCGCCGCTTCGCGAGCGGTGCCGTCCTGCGGGCCGAGCCTCCCCGCGGCTCGGCGTCGCCGCTGCGGGCACTGCGCGTCGCCGGCTCCCGGTGGCACAGCGGCACCCTGCTCGTGAGGTTCGAGGAGCTGCCCGACCGCACCGCTGCCGAGGCTGCCCGCGGGATCCTGCTGTTCGCCACCGTCGACGACGACGAGGCACCCGAGGACCCCGACGAGTTCTATGCCCACCAGCTCGTCGGCCTCGCCGCGTACGACGAGCGCGGTACTCGTCTCGGCGAGGTCACGGGGCTGGTGCGGGGCGGCGCCCAGGACCTGCTGACCGTCCGGACCATCGATGGGCGGGAGGCGCTGGTGCCGTTCGTGAAGGCGCTGGTGCCCGAGGTCGACCTCGCCGGCGGCCGGGTCGTGGTCGCCGACCGGCCCGGACTCATCACCCCGCTGGAGGAGCCGGACCGATGAGGATCGACGTGGTCACGATCTTCCCGCCGTACCTCGACCCGCTCGACCTGTCGCTGCCCGGCAAGGCGCGGAGCAGGGATCTGCTCGACCTGCACGTCCACGACCTGCGGAACTGGACCCACGACCGGCACCGCACGGTCGACGACACCCCGTACGGCGGTGGAGCCGGGATGGTGATGAAACCCGAACCGTGGGGGGAGGCGCTCGACGAGGTGCTGCCCGACGGCGCGGTCCTGGTGGTGCCCACTCCCTCAGGCACCGTGTTCACCCAGGCCGCCGCGCGCGAGCTGGCCCGCCACGACCACCTGGTCTTCGCCTGCGGCCGCTACGAGGGCATCGACCAGCGGGTGCTCGACCACGCCCGGACCCGGGCCGATGTCCGCGAGCTCTCCATCGGCGACTACGTGCTCAACGGGGGAGAGGTGGCCGCCCTGGTGATGATCGAGGCCGTGGTCCGGCTCATCCCCGGCTTCATGGGCAACCCCGGGTCGCTGGCCGAGGAGTCGCACGAGGAGGGGCTGCTGGAGTACCCCGTCTTCACCAGGCCCACGACCTGGCGCGGGCTCGACGTACCACCCGTTCTGCTGTCCGGCGACCACGCCGCCGTCGCCCGGTGGCGCGACGAGCAGGCGCGGCACCGGACCGCCGAGCGGCGGCCCGACCTCGCGCACCCGGCGCTCGCGGTCTCGATCGAGGGGCTGGACGGACTCGTGCGCCCCACCGATCCGGCCGACCTGGGCGAGTTCCTGACCCTCCAGTGGGCCTGCTTCCCGCCCGAGCTGCACGAACCCCTCGACATCCTGCGGCGCGACGTGCTCGAGGAGGACACCAGCTTCGTCCTGCGGGTGGGCGGCCGCCTGGTCGGCACCGTCAGCTGCCGCCTCCTGGCCGACGGCACCGACTGGCAGCCGCGGCTGCTGATGGTGGCCCCGGACCTCCGCGGGCGAGGCATCGGCCGCTTCCTGCTGGAGTACGCCGAGCGGGCCGCACCGCCGTCGGTGACGACGTACTCGTTGCTGACTGGTACGGACAACCAGCGCAGCCAGCGGATGTACAAGAAGGCGGGCTACCGCTCTCAGGGGGAGGTCAGTCCCGGGGTGGTCCGGTTCAGCAAGCCGCGATCTCGGGCCTGAATTTCGGGACGGCGTCCGGGCTGTGGCAGACTGAATCTCCGGCCCAGTCGGCCAAACAAGGATCGTCCCAGCGCACCGCGTGCGGAGGTCCGCGTCGGTTCCTGCCACAGGGGGAGCATGACGCCGCCGGCCATCACCCCTGGTCCACACAACAGAAACGTTCCCCCGTACCGCGGCTGACCTGTGGCACTCGCGAGGAGAGACATGAGCAACGTCATTGCCGATCTCGGCAGCTCGATCAAGCGCGACGACGTCCCCGACTTCCGCGCCGGCGACACCATCAAGGTCCACGTCAAGGTCGTCG
>DASSJR010000180.1:0-3263 GCA_035691135.1 Nocardioides sp.
ATCTTCCGGACCCGTCGCTCGGCCTCGGTCGACGACGCGAGCCTGCTGAAGTACTGAGGTGACTGTCTCGATGCACGAGATCCCCGTCGTGGATCCCGCGACCGCCGACGGCGTCTTCTCCCTGCTGTGGCTGGTGATCGCCCTGCCGCTGCTCGGCGCCGTCGTCCTGCTCGTCGGCGGGGCGATCGTCCCGAAGGTCGTCGACCGGTGGGGGCACTTCCTCGGCTGCCTCCTGCCGATCGGGTCCTTCCTGATCAGCCTGGCCATGTTCGTCGCGCTGCTCGGGCGACCCGACGATGACCGGCAGGTCGCCCAGAACCTGTTCACGTGGTTCCAGACCAGCAGCTTCTCTGTCGACTTCACCCTCATCTACGACCCGCTCACCGCGCTGTTCCTGCTGCTGATCACCGGCGTCGGGTCGCTGATCCACGTCTACTCCATCGGTTACATGGCCGCGGACGAACGTCGGCGCCGGTTCTTCGGCTACCTCAACCTGTTCGTCGCAGCCATGCTGATGCTGGTCATGTCGGCCAACTACCTCGGCCTGTTCCTGGGCTGGGAGGGCGTCGGCCTCGCGTCGTACCTGCTGATCGGCTTCTGGCAGTACAAGCACTCCGCCGCCGCGGCCGCCAAGAAGGCGTTCGTCATCAACCGGGTGGGTGACATCGGGCTCTCGCTGGGGGTCGCGCTGATGTTCGTCACCTGGGGCACCACCGACTTCACCACCATCAGCTCCGAGGCCGGACAAGCCTCCGACGCCGTGCTCACCGCGCTCGGCCTTTTGCTCCTGCTCGCCGCGTGCGGCAAGTCCGCGCAGGTGCCGCTGCAGTCGTGGCTCCTCGACGCGATGGAGGGCCCGACCCCCGTCTCGGCCCTGATCCACGCCGCGACCATGGTGACCGCCGGTGTCTACCTGATCGTCCGGTCGAACTTCATCTTCGACCTGACGCCGACCGCGCAGACCGCGGTGGTGGTCGTGGCTGTGGTCACCCTGCTCTGGGGCGCGATCATCGGCTGCGCCAAGGACGACATCAAGAAGGTGCTGGCCGGCTCGACCATGAGCCAGATCGGCTACATGATGCTCGGCGCAGGTCTCGGTCCCGCCGGCTACGCCTTCGCGATCTTCCACCTGCTGAACCACGGCTTCTTCAAGGCCAACATGTTCCTCGGCGCCGGGTCGGTCATGCACGCGATGGACGACGACGTCGACATGCGCCACTACGGCGCCCTCCAGAAGATGCTCCCGGTCACGTTCCTGACCTTCACGATGGGCTATCTCGCGATCATCGGCGTCCCTCCCTTCTCGGGCTTCTGGTCCAAGGACGCGATCATCGAGACGGCACTCACGCAAAGCTGGGTGGCCGGCGTCTTCGCGATCCTCGGGGCGGGGATCACCGGGTTCTACATGACCCGCCTGATGCTCATGACCTTCCTCACCAAGAAGCGGTGGGCCGACGGCGTCCACCCCCACGAGTCGCCCAAGGTGATGACCATTCCGCTGATCGTGCTGGCTGCCCTCTCCGCACTGGGTGGCCTCATGCTCCTCGGCGACTGGATCGTGAACTTCCTCGCCCCGGTCGTGGGCGAGCCCGTCCACGAGGAGCCGCCGCTGCCGGCGCTGGTCACCTCCCTGATCATCCTGCTGGTGGTGGCTGCCGGGGTCACGCTCGCCTGGTTCCTGGTCGGCAAGCGTGAGGTCCCCGCCGTGGCGCCGCGCAAGGTGTCGTTCGCGACCCGGGCCGCGCGCCAGGACCTCTACGGCGACGCCATCAACGACACACTCGTCGTCGACCCGGGCCGGCGGGTGGTCGGCGGCCTGGTCACCATGGACCGGGTCCTGATCGACGGCACGGTCGAAGGCGGCTCGGCCGCCGTCGGTGGATTCTCCGGCGTCTTCCGCCGGGTCCAGAACGGCTTCGTGCGCTCCTACGCCCTGTCCGTCCTCGGCGGTGTGCTGCTCATCGTCCTTGCCCTCCTGGCGGTGAACCTCGCATGAGCATTCCCTGGCTCACCATCCTGATCGCGCTGCCGCTGGTCGGCGCGTTGGTGATCGCGTTCCTGCCGCGCGGCACCGCCCTGCCCCGCCTGGTAGCGCTCGTGATCTCCGGCCTCACCCTCGTCGGCGCCGCCATCGTCGCCGCCGGGTACGACGCCGGCGGCGGCTTCCAGTACGTCGAGGAGCACGAGTGGATCAGCGTCTTCGGCGCCCACTACGCCCTCGGCGTCGACGGCCTCGGCCTGCTGATGATCCTGCTGACGGTGGTGCTGGTGCCGATCGTGCTGATCGCGTCCTCGCGGCAGGTCGACGAGCTCGGTCCCTTCGACCTGCGCGGTGCCGCGGTGTTCTCCGCGTGGGTGCTGGCCCTCGAATCGCTGTCGATCGCGGTGTTCGCCGCGACCGACGTCTTCCTCTTCTACGTGGTCTTCGAAGCCACCCTGATCCCGGCCTACTTCCTGATCGGCGGCTTCGGCCGCCTGGGCCGCAGCCGCGCCGCGGTCAAGTTCCTGATCTACCAGCTGGCCGGCGGTCTCGTGATGCTCGCCTCCGTGATCGGGCTGTACGTCGTCTCGGCGCAGGCCGGCCGACCGTCGTACCTGCTCTCGGACCTGGCGGGCATCGACATGTCGCAGAGCGCCGAGCGCTGGCTCTTCGTCGGCTTCTTCATCGCCTTCGCCGTCAAGGCGCCGCTGTTCCCGGTGCACACCTGGCTGGCGGACACGACCGAGAAGGCGACCCCCGGCACCAGCGTGCTGCTCGTGTGCGTGCTCGACAAGATCGGCACCTTCGGGATGCTGCGCTTCTGCCTGGGACTGTTCCCCGACGCCTCGCGGTGGGCGACGCCGGTGGTCATCGTGCTGGCACTGGTCTCGATCGTGTACGGCGCGTTCATCGCGATCGGCCAGGACGACCTGCTGAGACTGATCGGGCTCACCTCCCTGAGCCACTTCGGCTTCATCACGCTGGGGATCTTCGCCTTCAGCAGCCAGGGCGCCTCGGGCTCGATCCTCTACATGGTCAACCACGGCATCGGCACGGCCGCGCTGTTCCTGCTGGCCGGTTTCCTCATCCGGCGCCGCGGCACCGCGCTGATCAGCCAGATGCGCGGCGTCGAGCGCACCGCACCGGTGCTCGCCGGGCTGTTCCTGGTCGCCGGGCTGGCCACCCTCGGCCTGCCGGGGCTGAGCCAGTTCGTGGCCGAGATCCTGGTGCTCATCTCCGCCTTCGACCACGCCTGGTGGGCCGGGGCCGTCGCGGTTAGCGG
>DASSJR010000181.1:0-2378 GCA_035691135.1 Nocardioides sp.
CGGGAGCTGCACGTCGTCACGCACGTTCATGGTGACCTTGGCGTGCCATCCGATCCGGTCGACCTCGGTGACCTCGCCCACGGTGACGTCGTCGACCATCACCACCGAACGGGGGACGACGTTGAGGACGTCGTAGAACTCGGCCGTCACCTGGTAGGAGTTGTCCTCGTCCACCGGCGACCCGGGCAGCGGCAGGTCGTAGGCGCCCTCGAACTGACAACCCGAGAGCACGAGCGCGCCGGCCACCACGAGGGCGGGCAGGCTGCGGCGAAGTCGGGTGGTCATGCGCCACCTCCGAGGAGGCTGTCGAGCGAGGCGCGTCCGTCGCCGGCGTACTCGGACGGGACGGTACGGGAGTCGGGGTCGACGTCCGAGAGCCGCAGGGGCAGGTCCGGGACGCCCGGCGGCTGGTCGTTGGTGTGGCCGGCCGCCGGCTCCAGCAGACGCGTGAATATCTTGCAGGCGAGGTCCTTGCTGGCGCGGGGCATGTCGGACTGCATCACGATCGCGCACAGCAGGCCGTCGGGGTTGCCGAAGGTGCCCTGCATGCCGATGCGAGAGCCGATCGACCCGGTCTCGTTGTTGAACGCGACGGCCAGGTTGCCCAGCGCGAGCGGACCGACCCGCAGCGCCGTGTCGAGGTTGTCGCGCTCGGAGTTGATGGTCTTCATGACCCGGGTGATCTTCTCCAGGTCGGTCACCAGTGCGCGGCGGTTGTTCTTCACGAACCCCTCGACGGTGCCGACCGACCGGGCGACGGCGTCGAGGGCCCGCGAGAGCTCGACCCGCTCCCCGGACAGCACGGACGAGACGCCGGCGAGATCCTTCATGAAGGCGCGGACCAGGCGGTCGTTGTCGCCCAGCACCTGCGTGAACTTCGCCAGCTCGGTCACGGTGCCGAACAGCTCTCCGCTCCCGCGCCCGAAGGTGGCGGTAGCGGCGGAGAGGTCGCGCAGCATCTGGTTGCCGCGGGCTCCTTCGCCCTCGAGGTTCCGCCGACCCGCCTGCAACAGGTGGTCGAGGGTCCCGTCCTTGTTGACGCCGTTGGGCCCGAGCGCCTCCGAGAGGTCCCGCAGGCTGGAGTAGATCCGGTCCAGCTCCACGGGCACGCCGCTGTCCGGCAGCGGGATGTCGGCGCCGTTCTGCATCACCGGGCCACCGGTGTAGGCCGGGGTCAGCTGTACGAACCGGTCGGCCACCAGCGTCGGCGTGACGACGGCTGCCTTGGCGTCGGCAGGCACCTTCTCCTCGGCGTCGTACTCCATCTCGACCCGGACCGAGTTCCCCTCGGGGATCACCGCCGTCACCCGGCCGACCTTGACACCGAGGATCCGCACCTCCGAGCCCTCGTAGACGCTCACCGCGCGTGGGAAGTGGGCCGTGACCGTCCTGGTCTCGTCGTCGCCGCGGACCACGAAGAACGTGGCCGCGAGCAGGAGCACGGCAGTCATGACCGCAAGTGCCCGTCCGTTGACGTGCTGCCAGACCCGGTTCATCCCAAACCCCCTGGCTGGAACTCACCGGTGGGGATGGTGGCGAGGTTGAAGACGTAGGCGTCGAACCATGGCCCGGTGCCGATGATGTTGCCGAGGATCGCGGAGTACGGGCCCACCGCGTCGAGGGTCGCCTTCAGCTGCCCCTCCTTGCGGATCAACATGTCGAGCAGGTCGTCGACCTGCTGCAGCGCCGGTCCGATCTCGGCCGCGTTGTCACGCGCCAGACCGCGCAGCTCGTCGGCCAGGATCCGGGCGTTGACCAGCAGCCGGTGGATGGCCTCCTTCCGCCGTTCGACCTCCTGGAAGACGAGGTCGCTGCGGTCCATGAGCTTCACGATGTCGGTGCTCCGGTTGGCCAGCAGCTTGCTCACGCTGTGGGAGCTGCTGAGCAATGACTGGATCTGCTCGTCGCGGGAGGCGACCGTCCGCGAAAGGCGGGAGATGCCCTCGAAGGTGGAGTGGACCTCCGGCGCGGTCGTGTTCATGGTGTCGGAGACGGCGCTCAGGGCCTTCTCGAGCTTGCCGGTGTCGATCCGCTCGGTGGTGGTCGTGAGGTCGCCGAAGACACCGACGATGTCGTAGGCCGACTCGGTCCGGCTCGCCGGGATCACCGAGTCCTCGTCGAGCTGGCCGGTGCCGGCAGGCGTGAGCTGGAGGTACTTCTCGCCGAGCAGGTTCAGCACCTCGATCGACGCCTGGCTCTCGGTCCCGAACTCGACATCGCTCTCGACCTCGAAGGTGACCACGACCTTGGCACCCTCGAGCTCCACCTCGTCGACGCGGCCGACCCGGATGCCGCCGACCTGGACGATGTTGCCGCTGCGGAGACCGCTGGCGTCGGTGAACTCGGCGCGGTACTGGGTGCCGGCGAACCCGGGGAAC
>DASSJR010000182.1:0-10818 GCA_035691135.1 Nocardioides sp.
GTCGGGGCGCAGGACCTCTTCGGCGAACACGGCGGCACCGGCGATCCGGACCCCGTCGATCACGTCGTCCTCGCCGATCCCGCGTCGGGCCGCGCACTGCGAGCACACGGTGACCTGGCCACCCGCGAGGATCGCGGCCAGAAGCGCTGCCAGCGGGGTTGCTTTGGGCAGCGAGAACTCGTCGGCGCGGCCCGGCAGCGAGAACCACGCAGCCTCACCGGTGAGCCACAGCGAGACCTCCGCGCCGGCCGTCTCCGCCATCGCGGCGACGGTGAACGCCTGGTTGCAGCGCTCGGGATCCTCGGCCCCGCAGGTGACCTTCACAACAAGCGGCCGCGTCATGTGCCCACACTAGACTGACCGCCATGCCGTTCGAGATCCCCGAGAACCTGCATCCCGACTGCGCTCCCGTGGCCTGGATGCTCGGCACGTGGCACGGCAACGGGCACGGTGACTACCCCACGATCGAGAAGTACGAGTTCGGCCAGGAGCTGATCTTCGCCCACGACGGGCGTCCGTTCTTCCACTACCTCTCGCGGAGCTGGATCGTCGACGACAAGGGCGAGAAGGTGCGTGACGCAGCCCTGGAGACGGGGTTCCTCCGCTGCCGTCCCGAGGGCCAGGTCGAGCTGCTGCTCTCGCACAACACCGGCTTCGTCGAGGTCTGGTACGGCCAGGCGTCCGGGGGCAAGCTCGAGCTCGCCACCGATGCGATCGCCCGCACCGAGTCCGCCAAGGAGGTCACGGCCGGCACCCGCCTCTACGGCAACGTCGAGGGTGACCTGCTCTACGCCTACGACATGGCCGCGGTGGGACAACCGCTCCAGCCACACCTCTGGGCCAGGCTGCAGCGCGCATGAACACGCCTCTGCTCAGCCTTCCCGGCGCCGTCGCCGGCAACGGCATCGACGCCGGTGTGGCGGCCCACTACGGCTCGTTCAACAAGGAGCAGCGCACGCTCGAGTCCGGCGACGGCTTCGTCGACCTGTCCCACCGCGACGTGCTCCGGATCGAGGGACCCGACCGGCTGACCTGGCTGCACTCCCTCACCACTCAATACTTCCTCGACCTCGCGCCCCGGGCGTGGACCCTCGCGCTGGTCCTCAGCCCCAACGGCCACGTGGAGCACGCGTTCCACGGGTACGACGACGGCGAGGCGTTCGTCGCCCACACCGAACCGGGGGCGGCCCGGCCGCTCATCGAGTTCCTCGAGCGGATGAAGTTCATGACCCGGGTGGAGATCACCGACGCCACCCCGGACCTCGCGGTCACCTGGCGACCGGTGAGCGAGGCGGGAGAACGCAGTGAGCCGTACGAGCTGGTCCCGCGCGACAAGCTCGAGGCCTACGCCGAGGCCGCCGGCCCCGCCTGTGGGCTCTGGGCATTCGAGGCGCTGCGGATCGCCCGCGGCGAGCCACGGCTCCACCTCGACACCGACCACCGCACGATCCCCAACGAGGTGGGCTGGATCGGTTCCGCCGTACACCTCGACAAGGGGTGCTACCGCGGGCAGGAGACCGTCGCGCGGGTGCACACGCTCGGCCGTCCGCCGCGTCGCCTGACCCTGCTGCACCTCGATGGCTCGGAGAACCGCCTCCCCACCCACGGCACCGAGCTCAAGCTCGGCGAGAAGGTGGTCGGCATGGTCGGCTCCTCGGCCCGTCACCACGAGCTGGGACCGATCGGCCTGGCTTTGGTGAAACGCAACGTCGCGCTCGACGCCCAGCTCGACGCCGACGGCCTGCCCGCCACGCAGGAGGTCATCGTCGACCCCGAGGTGGGCCTGCACGTCCGCCCCAGGCTGCGCTGAGGTCTCAGCGACGCTGATACATCACGTGGGTGTCGCGCGCCGCGTGGTCGAACCCGAGACGGCTGTAGACCGCGATCGCCGGGCGGTTGTCGGACTCGACGTAGAGCAGCACCTCCGCCACGCCCAGACCGGCCAGGTGGTGCAGCCCGGCCAGCGTCAGCACCCCACCGAGGCCCCGGCCCTGCGCCTCCGGTGCGATCGCGACGACGTAGACCTCGCCGAGCTCCGGCGAGTGCTGCTTCGTCCAGTGGAAGCCGAGCATGGTGCCGTCGCGGTCCTCGGCCACGAGCAGGCCGGCCGGGTCGAACCACGGTTCGGCCATGCGTGCCTCGAGGTTGGCGGCGTCCATCGCACCCTGTTCGGGGTGCTCGGCGAACGCCGCGGCGTTGACCCGGAGCAGCTGCTGGTCGTCCCCGGGCCGGAAGGCGCGGATGGCGATGCCGTCGGGGGCCACCACATCGGGCAGGGGAGCGGATGCCGGTCTGCGCATCACCCACAGCTCCCGCACCCGGTCGAAGCCGCGGGTTGCCGCCAGCCGGGCCGCGCCGGGATGATCGGCGTGGGACCAGGCACGCAGCCCTTCGGTGTCGACCTCGGCGAGTACGTCGTCGAGCAGGGCCCGCCCCTGACCCCGGCGGCGGGCTGCCGGGTGGACCACGAGACTCAGGTCGGTGCCGACGACGAGGGCGAACGAGCGGACACGCACCCACCGGCGTAGCCCGGCGGAGCCGTGGCGCAGCGCCAGCAAGGTCGCCTCGTCGAGGGGCGCGACGCCGTCCTCGCGCTCCGCCGCAGCGGCGATGTCGGCGATCGGATCGGGATCGCTCACGAGGCGGCCGAGGACTGGTCCTCGTTCGCCTCCCGCGCCGCGGACTTGGTGGCGGTGTCGGCCGTCGGCAGCACGAACCGGTAGCCGACGTTGCGGACGGTGCCGATCAGGGTCTCGTTCTCGGGACCCAGCTTGGCGCGCAGCCTCCGGACGTGGACGTCGACGGTGCGGGTGCCACCGAAGTAGTCGTAGCCCCACACCTCCTGGAGCAGCTGCTGGCGGCTGAACACGCGCCCGGGGTGCTGGGCGAGGTACTTGAGCAGCTCGAACTCCTTGAACGTCAGGTCGAGCGGCCGGCTGCCGATCCGCGCGGTGTAGGTCGCGTCGTCGACGACGACCTCGCCCGACCGGATCACGTGGGCCTCCGGGTCGTCGGCGTCCCGCTGGGCGGCGAGCCGGCCCAGCGCGAGCTTGATCCTGGCCTCGAGCTCGGCCGGGCCGCAGGTGTGCAGGACGACGTCGTCCATGCCCCAGTCGTGGGCGACGACGGCGAGGCCGCCCTCGGTGACCACGAGCAGGACCGGGACGTCGGAGCCGGTGGTGCGGATCAGTCGGCACAGGTCGCGGGCGTGGGCGAGCTCCTGCCGGCCGTCGACGAGCAGGAGGTCGGCGTCGGGGGCGTCCAGGAGCGCACTGCCCTCGGAGGGGAGGATCTTGACCTGGTGTCCCAGGAGGCCCAGCCCCGGCAGCACCTCGGCGGAGGGCTGGAGCGCGCTGGTCAGCAGCAAGAGGGTGGTCATGGCCGGTCCTCCTCCGCTAGGGCCGATGAGGAAGGATATCGGAGCATGAGCAGCGGGAGCGGGGACTCGGTGATCGGTGAGATCACGGTCCGCTACTGGGCCGCGGCCCGATCCGCGGCCGGGGTCGCCTCGGACCGGATCGAGGTCCAGGGTCCGATCTCGCTCGGCGAGGTCGTACGACGCGCCGCGGCGCTGCACCCTGACACCCGGCTCCCGGCGGTGTTGCGCATCTGCTCCGTGCTGGTCGGCGACCGGCCGGTGTCGACCGGTGACCCGGACGCCGTACCGGTGGAGCCGGGTTCTCAGGTGGAGTTCCTCCCGCCGTTCGCCGGCGGCTGAGCGGACAGGGGTGGGTCGCCCTTTCGGGTAGTCCAGTGACGAATGGTCGTGATCTGAGCGCCATCCCAGCCACATGTCACTGAACTATCCCCCCCGCCAGTTCGCCGACGGCTGGCGCTACCGGTGGTTGAGGTGCGAGGAGCGCCAGCGACGAGCCTCGAAACCCCGGAACGATCAGTAGGGCGGTGACCACGGTGGGTCACCGCCCTGCATCCCTTCCGGGGTTTCGAGGCTCAGGCGCCAGGGCGCCTTCGCGCCTCAACCAGTGGGGCCGGCTCAGGCCTCGATCGCGGTGCGGTCGGAGCCGCTGACCTCGATCTTGCGTGGCTTGGCCTTCTCGGCGACGGGGACGACGAGACGCAGCACGCCGCTGTCGTAGGCCGCCTCGATCCGGTCGAGGTCGAGGTTGTCGCCGAGGACCAGCTGGCGGCTGAAGACCCCGCGCGGGCGCTCGGACGCCAGCATCTCCCAGTCGCCATTGCGGGCCACGCGCTCGGCGCGGACGGTCAGCACGTTGCGCTCGACGTCGAGGTCGATGCTCTCGCGGGCGATGCCCGGGAGGTCGAACTCGATGACGAAGCGGTCGCCCTCGCGCCAGGCGTCCATCGGCATCACGGCCGGTCGGTTGGTGGTGCCGAAGAACTGCTGGGTCAGTCGGTCGAGGTCACGGAACGGGTCTGTGGTGCGCAGCAACATCACGGTTCCTCCTTTGGCTGTATGGTGTTGTCTGTAGTAGAAAACCTGTAATGGATAATACATATTCCCGATCGGAGGTCAAGCGCGACATGGCATCCCGGGACCCGGGGGTCTACGCCATCTCCGTGGCTGCGGAGATGGTCTCCATGCAGATCCAGAACCTGCGCGTCTACGAGCGCCGCGGCCTGCTCGACCCCGACCGCACGCCCGGGGGGACCCGCCTCTACAGCCGGGCCGACATCCAGAGGCTGCACCGCATCCGCGAGCTGTTGGCCGAGGGCCTCAACATCGCCGGTATCGCCCGGGTGCTGGCCCTCGAGTCGGAGGTCCATCGGCTCCGAGCGGAATGCGAGCGGCTGCGCCGCCGTTGACCCGCACGTGACCGTGGGTGCCTGGGTGCTGCTCGCTGCCGTCGTCGCCGTCATGGCGCTCGGCGTCTGGCGCCTGCTGACCGACGGCCGGTTCCGCGGTACGCATTCCGTCCGGGGCGTGGCGGAGACGGACACGCAGGGCGCTGCGGACGCCGGACCGGCCTCGCTCGTGGAGGTCCTGCCGGTCGAAACGCGGCTGGGCGAGAGAGCCACGCTGCTGCAGTTCTCCACGGCGTTCTGTGCGCCGTGTCGGGCGACCAGGCGGACGCTGGCCGAGGTCGCCGACGTGGTCCCGGGCGTGGCCCACGTCGAGATCGACGCGGAGCACCACCTCGAGCTCGTACGCCGGCTCCGCATCCTGCGCACCCCGACCACGCTGGTCCTCGACGCTGACGGACGTGAGGTCAGCCGGGCTTCGGGAGCGCCGCGCAAGGAGCAGGTGCTGGGTGCGCTCGCGCTGGCGTGTCCATGATGTGGATGGTCGTATCGCGATGTGGGATGGCGTTTCCGAGCCACCTCCGCCCGCCTCTAGGGTCAAGGCCATGTGCTCGACCCTGCTGACCCGACGCCGCGCGGTGGACCACTGCCGCGTCCGCTCGGCCCTGTGTCGAATGCCCTGACGGGGCCGTCCACCCATCCCTCATTGTCTAGTCGAATAGTCGACTACGGTGGGCGCGGCCCTGCTCGACCTCTCCGTGGCGCCGCCCGCCCGGTTGTCGAGCCCGCCGACCTCCACCCAGGACAGGAGCATCCGATGTCGCAGATCGACCCACGAGGCCCGCGGTTCGCCGCCGGCGTGACCTCGGTCGTGCTCGCGGCCGTGCTGCTGTCGCCGCAGTCCGTCGCGATCGCCCTGATCGCCCTGCAGACCGCGTTGTTCGCGGTCGGAGCCGCGCTCGGTGTCCAGCGCACCCCTCACGCCTGGGTGTTCCGGAAGCTGGTCCGGCCCCGCCTCGGGCCGCCCGCGGAGCTCGAGGACGCGGCTCCGCCCCGGTTCGCCCAGGCAGTCGGCCTGGCGTTCACCACCGTGGCGCTCATCGGCTTCCTCGCCGGGGCGACCACCCTCGCCCTCGTCGCCACCGGTCTTGCCCTGGTGGCGGCACTGCTCAACGCCGTACTCGGGCTCTGCCTCGGCTGCGAGGTCTACCTCCTGGCCAAGCGGGTGACCAGCCCGCCGGTGGTCGAGGAGCGAAAGCACGCCAGCGCTTGAGCCCCGACACCCCGTAACCGATCCTCCAACCGCAACCGAAAGAGAGAAACCGACATGAGCCGCGAGAACTCGCTCGTCACCGCCCAGTGGGTCGAGGACAACCTCGACAACCCCGAGATCGTCCTGATCGAGGTCGACGAGGACACCCAGGCCTACGACAAGGGCCATATCCGGGGCGCGATCAAGCTCGACTGGACCACCGACCTGCAGGACCAGGTGCGCCGGGACTTCGTCAACAAGCAGCAGTTCGAGGCGCTGCTCTCCGACCGCGGGGTGTCGAACGACCACACGGTCGTGCTCTACGGCGGCAACAACAACTGGTTCGCGGCGTATGCCTACTGGTACTTCAAGCTGTACGGCCACGAGGATGTCCGCCTGCTTGACGGTGGACGCAAGAAGTGGGAGCTCGACTCCCGCGAGCTCACCGATGAGCAGCCGAAGCGCGAGAAGACGTCGTACACCGCGCAGGAGCAGGACCTCACCATCCGCGCGTTCCGCGACGAGACCGTCGAGGCGATCGGCGCCAAGAACCTCGTCGACGTCCGCAGCCCCGACGAGTACGCCGGCCGGCTGCTGGCCCCCGCCCACCTGCCGCAGGAGCAGGCACAGCGGGCCGGACACATCCCCACGGCGGCCAACGTGCCGTGGAGCAAGGCGGCCAATGACGACGGCACGTTCCGCGGTGACGACGAGCTGAAGCAGATCTACACCGAGGCCGGCGTGGACTGGGACAAGGACACCATCGCCTACTGCCGGATCGGCGAGCGTTCCTCCCACACCTGGTTCGTGCTCAAGGAGCTGCTCGGCCAGCCGAACGTGAAGAACTACGACGGATCCTGGACCGAGTACGGCTCGCTCGTCGGTGTGCCGGTCGCCCTCGGTGACGAGAGGGGCGAGGCCTGATGTGCGGAGCGACCGAGGGCGGCCTGTCCCTCGAGGGCATCGACGTCAAGAAGGAGGCCGTCGTCCAGGGCCAGGTGACCCGCGACGGCGAGCCCGTCGGCAACGCCTACGTCCGGCTGCTCGACCGTACCGGTGAGTTCACGGCCGAGGTGCCGACCTCGGCCACCGGCCACTTCCGCTTCTTCGCGGCCGACGGCGAGTGGACGCTGCGCACCCTGGCCCCGAACGCCGAGCCCGTGGACCAGAAGGTGACCGCTGCGGTCGGATCGGTCGCCGAGGTGACGATCCCGATCTGACGTTGACCCAGCGCTACTTGACGACGGGTCAGCGTTCGAGGATCAGCGTGACCGGGCCGTCGTTGACCGACTCCACCTTCATGTCGGCCCCGAACACCCCCCGCTCGACATGGGCGCCGAGCCGCTCGAGCTCGGCGCACACGGCGTCGTACGCCGGCTCGCCCAGCTCACCGGGGGCCGCGGCTGCCCAGGTGGGCCGGCGACCCTTGCGGGCGTCGCCGTACAGCGTGAACTGGCTGATCACCAGCACGCCCCCGCCGACGTCGGAGAGGGACCTCTCCTCCCGGAGCAGCCGGACGTCCCAGATCTTCCGGGCCATCCAGGTGACCTCGTCCGGTCCGTCGCCGTGGGTGACCCCGACGTAGGCCAGCAGTCCAGGGCCGTCGAGCGCGCCCACGACCTCGCCGTCGACGCTCACCGACGCCGAGAGGACCCGCTGCACCACCGCTCGCACGTCTGACAGCATGACGCCATGCCCGACGTGCCCGCCGACCGCCTGTTGATCACCGTCGCCCCGACCGGCGCCGAGACCAGCAAGCAGGACTGCCCCCAGCTGCCCACCACGCTGGAGGAGCTCGTGAAGACCGCGCAGGAGTGCGAGGCCGCGGGAGCCGCCATGGTGCACGTCCACATCCGCGACGACGAGCACCGGCCCACCCTCGACCTGGGGCGGTTGAAGGAGACGGTGGCGGCGTTGCGTGAGCACACCGGCCTGGTCGTGCAGCTCTCCACCGGTGGCTCGGTCCACGACCCCCTGGAGGACCGGCTGCGCGTCCTGGACGCCGAGCCGGACTCGTGCAGCCTGACGATGGGGACCACGAACTTCGGCGACGACGTCTTCTCCAATCCCTGGCCGTTCGTCTGCGAGCTCTACCAGCTCAGCCAGGAGCGCCACGTGGTCCCGGAGTTCGAGCTGTTCGACCTCGGGCAGGTCCACGCGCTGACCCGGCTGCTCGACAAGTACGGCCTGCCCTGGGGCGGCAGGGTCCACTGCGACCTGGTGATGGGCGTGCCCGGCGGCATGAACGGTACGGCGGACGCGCTGGTCGCCGCGGTACGTGACCTGCCTGCGGCCGTCACGTCGTGGTCGGCCACCGGCATCGGCCGCTCGACGCTCGCCGTGATGTTCGCGGCCCTCTCCAAGGGCGGCCACCTGCGGGTGGGCATGGAGGACGTCTTGACGATCAGCCGCGGCGTGCCGGTCGAGAGCAACGCCCAGCTGGTCGAGCGCGCGGCCGAGGCGGGAAGGCTGGCCCAGCGCACGCCGATGACTCCCGCCGAGGCGAAGGACCTCCTCGGCCTCATGGCGTCCTGACACGCGAAGGCCGCGGCCCGACGAGGTCGGACCGCGGCCTGTTGGCTCGCTGAGTGCGGGTCAGCTGCCGGAGAGGATCATCCCCGCGCCGACGGTCACGCCGGTCGCTTCATCGATCAGGATGAACGACCCGGTGGTGCGGTTCTTGGAGTACGGGTCGCACAGCAGCGGCACGGTGGTGCGCAGCTGGATGCGGCCGATCTCGTTGAGGCCGAGCTCCTTGGTCTCCTGGTCGCGGTGGAGCGTGTTGACGTCGAGGCGGTACTGGACGTCCTTGACCAGGGCCCGCGCAGTGCGGGTGGTGTGCTTGATCGCCAGCTTCTGGCGGGGCCGCAACGGGGTGTTGGTCATCCAGCAGACCATCGCGTCGATGTCCTGGCTGGGCTTGGGGGCGTTCTTGACCCGGGCGATCATGTCCCCGCGGGAGACGTCGACGTCGTCGTCGAGCCGGACCGTCACCGACATCGGCGGGTAGGCCTCCTCGAGCTCGGTCTCGAAGAGGTCGATCCCCTGGATCGTGGAGGTCATCCCGCTGGGCAGCACGACGACCTCGTCGCCGGGCTTCAGGACGCCGCCGGCCACCTGGCCGCCGTAGCCGCGGTAGTCGTGGTGGTCGTCGGACTTGGGACGGACGACGTACTGGACGGGGAACCGGACGTCGACCAGGTCGCGGTCGGAAGCCACGTGGATGTGCTCGAGGTGGTGCATGAGCGACGAGCCTTCGTACCACGGCATGTTCTCGGAGCGGTTGACGACGTTGTCGCCCTTGAGCGCCGAGATCGGGATGACCTCGAGGTCGGGGATGTTGAGCTTGGTCGCGAACTGCTGGAACTCCCGGTGGATCTTCTCGAAGACCTCCTCGGAGTAGTCGACAAGGTCCATCTTGTTGACCGCGAGCACCAGGTGGGGGACCCGCAGCAGCGAGAGGATCACCGCGTGCCGACGCGACTGCTCGGTCAGGCCCTGGCGGGCGTCGACCAGCACCAGGCCGAGGTCGGCCGTGGAGGCCCCGGTGACCATGTTGCGCGTGTACTGCACGTGGCCGGGGGTGTCGGCGATGATGAACTTGCGGTTGGGCGTCGCGAAGTAGCGGTAGGCCACGTCGATCGTGATGCCCTGCTCGCGCTCGGAACGCAGGCCGTCGGTGAGCAGCGCCAGGTCGGTGTAGTCGTAGCCGCGCGACTTGCTGGTCGACTCGACCGCCTCGAGCTGGTCCTCGAAGATCGACTTGGAGTCGAGCAGAAGCCGACCGATCAGGGTGGACTTCCCGTCGTCGACGGAGCCGGCGGTGGCGAACCGCAGCAGGTCCATCTCGCGGGTCTGCTCGGCCACCTGGGCCTTGGTCAGGTCAGGGGTGCCCATCAGAAGTAGCCTTCCTTCTTCCGGTCCTCCATGGCTGCTTCGGAGAACCGGTCGTCGCCGCGGGTCGCGCCGCGCTCGGTGACCCGGGCGATGGCGATCTCGTCGATGATCTTGTCGATGGTGTCGGCCTCGGACTCGACACAGCCGGTCAGGGTGAGGTCGCCGACGGTGCGGAAGCGCACCGTGCGCTCCTCGACCGACTCGCCGCTGCGGAGCGGGTTGAACTCGCTCTCGGTGAGCAGCATGCCGTCGCGCTCGAACACCTTGCGCTGGTGGGAGAAGTAGATCGAGGGGATCTCGATGCCCTCGCGGCCGATGTAGTGCCAGATGTCGAGCTCGGTCCAGTTGGACAGCGGGAAGATCCGCATGTGCTCGCCCTCGTGGAGGCGCCCGTTGTAGAGGCTCCACAGCTCGGGACGCTGCATCTTGGGGTCCCACTGGCCGAACTCGTCGCGGTGGGAGTAGACGCGCTCCTTGGCGCGGGCCTTCTCCTCGTCACGGCGGCCGCCGCCGAAGGCGGCCGTGAAGCCCTCCTCCTCGATGGCGTTGAGGAGGGTGCCGATCTGGAGCCGGTTGCGGGAGGTCTTGCCGTCGTCGACGACCACGCCGTCCTTGATCGCCTCCTCGACGCTGGCGACGATCAGCCGCACCCCGAGGCGATTCACCCAGTTGTCGCGGGTCTGGAGCACCTCGGGGAAGTCGAAGCCGGTGTCGACCTGCAGCACCGGGAACGGGATCTTCGCGGGGTAGAACGCCTTCTCGGCGAGCCGGAGCATCACGATGGAGTCCTTGCCGCCGGAGAACATCAGCACCGGCTTCTCGAACTCCGCGGCGACCTCGCGGAAGATGTGGATCGACTCGGCCTCCAGCTCGTCGAGCTGGCTCAGGCGGTAGTCAACGTGTGTGGCGGTCGTCATTCGGGAGAAAACCTCTCGTCTGGATCAGGG
>DASSJR010000183.1:0-7047 GCA_035691135.1 Nocardioides sp.
CGGCGGAGGCCAGGACCGTGGGCAGTCCGGTACGCCGTCTCGTCATCAGGCTGCACACGCGGTCGTGCCAGCGGGCTGCCCGGCCCTCCCCGCGCCGGCACAGCCGCGCATGGAGCCGCCCCGATCCGCCGCGCGCGGTCTGGAACAGCAGCAGCTTCCCGATGGTCTGCCCGGCGGCCAGGGCCGCCACGACGGCCACGGCCCCCATGCCATGGGTCCGGGCGGCGGCAAGAAGGGCGTAGGCCTCGGCGCTGACGATCGGCAGGAGTGCGGAGAGGACGCCGACCGCGACCGCGAGCCCGGACTCCACCAGCCAGTTCACCGTCCCTCCGCGGCAAGCAGCCGGATCACGCGCCGTGCCGACCAGAGCTTGATGCCCAGGACCACGACAGCCACGGCGAACGCGACGGGGAAGAGCTCCAGCGCCAGTGCGCCCACCACTCCCGCTGTGTTGGCGGCCTTCGCCAGCGGCGACCAGTTGAGCTGCCAGACCCGCCGGTCGACGACGTGGAAGTAGTTGGGGCCGAGCACCGGCCAGCAGAGGAAGGCCATCGACAGCATCGAATCGAGCACCATGAACGACAGGACGAACACGACCACGACCGGGAGAGCCGCGGGGATCGACGCCACGAGGCCGACGCAGAGAATGCCGGTGCAGGCCCGGTCGCAGACGATGTCGAACACTGCGCCGGCACGAGTCTCCTGCCCGAGCTTCCGGGCCGACCATCCGTCGGCGATGTCGCCGACCCAGAAGACGGCGTAGGCCACCGCGAGCAGCCAGAGGTCGCCCGTGGCCACGGCGATCACCCCGAGCAGCACGGCGAGAACGGTGCGGACAAGGGTGACCGCGTTGGGCACGGTGCGGAAGGGGCCGACCGGAAGGGCGGCTGGGACATGAAGCGGTTGGGCCCGGAGGGGGAGGTGCGTCATTGTCATGGCGCTGACGGTCCCGTTCGGAGGACCTCCGGCGTAACGGCCGCGGGTGCCGTTCCCGGGCCGGGACGGCACCCCGGACCCGCGCTCGCCCGGTACCCGGGTACCGAATCCGCCTACAGGGCCCCACAAAGCCCTCGCGACGCGGACACTGGGCCCATGAACCCGCTGCGACGGCTGCGCGTCGACCCCCACCTGCTGCGCCGGACGGCGTACGCCGTAGCCGTCCTGGCTGCGCTCGGGTCGATGTTCAGCTCGTTCGTCTATGAACCGGAAACCAACTCGGTCTGGGTGGTGGGCTGGATCCCGATCATCGCGGTGGCCTCGGTTCCCAATCGGAGGTTCCGGGCGACCATCCTCGCGGTCGGTGGCGGGTTCATCGCCCTCTGGACACCTGACGCCGTGTTCCTGTGGCCGGCGGTGTCGGCATTCGTGATGGTGTCGGTCACCGAGGACCTGCACGAGGTGCCGATCGTCGGGTGGGCCTTCGGCTTCGCCGGCTCGATCGGCGGGCTCTTCCTCTACCCCGACCAGGCGACGGTCTCCGGGTTCCTGGCGGTCGCACTCGGCGGCGGGCTCGGGCTCGTACTGCGGTCGCGGTTCACCGAGGCGGAGCTGACCGAGCAGGCGCACTCCCTCCGCGGCAAGGCCGCCTGGCTTGAGCAGCGGACCAGTCTCGCCCGGGAGCTGCACGACGTCGTGGGCCACCACGTCACCGCGATGGTGGTGCAGGCCGAGGCGGGACAGATGGGCGATGCGCAGGCGGCACTGCGCAACATCGGCGACCTCGGCCGCAAGGCGCTCGGTGAGCTCGACGCACTCGTCGTACACCTGCGCGACCCGAAGGGGGAGCTGGTGGTCAGCGCTCCGCCCCGGTTGCTGGACATCGACGAGCTCCTCGCCGCACCCCTGCGTGGGCAGGGCGTGGAGGTCTCGGTCCGGATGGACGAGGAGCTCGGTCTCGGCGAGGTTGGCGTGCTGACGGTCTACCGGATCGCGCAGGAGGCGCTCACCAACGTCACCCGGCACGCACACGCGGAACACGCGTGGGTCGAGCTGACCCGGAGCGACGGCCGGGTGCGGCTCCGGGTCAGCGACGACGGGGTCGGGCCCAGCCCGGCGCCGGACCGGGGTGCCGGCCTGCTGGGTATCGAGGAGCGGGTCAGCGCGCTCGGTGGCAGCTGGGACATGAGCAGTCGCCCCGGCGGCGGCACCATCATCGACGTCAGCATCCCCGTGGACAGCAGATGAGTGGCGTGGTCCGGGTCGCGGTGGTCGACGACCAGGAGATGGTGCGCGACGGGTTCGCGCTGATGATCGCCGCCCAGCCGGACATGGAGGTCGCCGCAGCCTGCCCCGACGGGCAGCAGTTCCTCGCCGTCGTACGTGCCGACCCGCACATCGACGTGGCTCTGCTCGACATCCGGATGCCGGTGCTCGACGGGCTGCAGGCCCTCCGTGCGCTGACGGCCGTCCCGCACGCGCCGGCGGTGGTGGTCGTGACCACATTCGACGACGATGCCTACGTCCTCGATGCGATCGCCGCCGGAGCTCGTGGATTCCTGCTCAAGAGGTGCAGCGGCCGCGAGCTGGTCGGTGCGGTGCGGACAGTGGCGTCCGGAGGGTCGATCCTCTCCACCGAGGTGACAGGTGCGGTGCTCGACCGGGTCCGTGGCGCGGGCCCGGTCTCCGGCGTCGACCTCAACGGCTTCCATCTCACCGGGCGCGAGCACGACGTGCTGGCCCTGGTCGGGGCCGGGCTGAACAACGCGGAGATCTCTGAGCGGCTCCACCTGTCCATGAGCACGGTCAAGTCGCACGTGACCAACGTGCTGGCCAAGACCGGCAGCCGCGACCGGGTGCAGGCCGCGATCCTCGCGATCCGGGCCGGCATCACACCCTGACCCGAACCCGGCTCCCGACCCGGCCGGGGTCACTACGCTCGACACATGGGCCACTCGCACGCGACCGGTCGGGCTGCCGATCGTGCCCGGCTCCGGCTGGTGCTGGCGATCACCTCGGTCGTCCTGGTCGTCGAGCTCATCGGCGCCTGGGTCGCGGGGTCCCTCGCCCTTTTGGCGGACGCGGGCCACATGGCCACCGACCTGTCGGCAATCGTCCTCGCGATCGGGGCGTCGTACGTCGCCTCCCGGCCGGCCGGACCCCGCTCGACCTTCGGGTGGCACCGCGCGGAGATCCTGGCGGCCCTGCTCAACGCGCTGGTCCTGCTGGGGGTCTGCGGCTACCTGGGCTACGCCGGCATCGCCCGGCTGGTCGATCCCGAACCGGTGCGCGCCGGTGCGTTGATGATCTTCGCCCTGGTCGGGCTGGTGGCCAACGCCATCTCGCTGGCCGTCCTGACCAGGTCGACCACCGGGTCCCTGAACCTCCGGGGCGTGGTCACCGAGGTCTACGCCGATCTGATCGGGTCACTGCTCGCGGTCACCGCCGGTGTCGTGATCGCCATGACCGGCTTCGACCGAGCCGACCCGATCGCCTCCCTGGTGATCGCGGTGATGATCCTCCCGCGCTCGTTCGTGCTCCTGCGCGACTCGGCCTCGGTGCTGCTGGAGATCGCACCCCGCGAGCTCGACCTCGACGACGTACGACGGCGTCTGTCCGGCGTGCCCGGCGTGCTGGATGTCCACGACCTGCACGCCTGGACGATCACCAGCGGTCTTCCCAGCCTGTCCGCGCACGTGACGGTGACCGACGAGACGCTCGAGACTGTCGGTGTCGGCGGGGTCCTCGACCAGCTCTGCGAGTGCACCCGCGAGCACTTCGCGATCCACCACGCGACGTTCCAGGTCGAGCCAGTCACCCACCAGGCCCACGAGGACCTGGGCGAGACCCACTGACCGTCTCGCTTCCTGCGCCCGTCGGAGGTTGGCGGTGGGTGGGGACTGGAATCGGTGATCGAAACCGTTCCCAGCTCACCGCTACTCCGGAACCCGGCGGGCGACCCCCCGGATTGGCGGGGGCACCGGACGGGCCGGTACTTTTGAGCCACGCATAGGTGTGGTGCCAGTCACAAGCCGGCCCCGCATTTTGCTCCCGAGAGACAGCGGCGATCCCGCTCGGCTCAGACCAGAAGGAGTGCAGGTGACTCAGACAAGTTCCGGGCCAGGATCCGGCCCCGGCTTCGGCCCCGACCTCGTGGAGGTCTTCGGGCCTTCCCAGCAGGACGGCGGGCCCGAACTCATCCAGCTCCTCACCCCGGAGGGGGAGCGCGTCCACCACCCCGAGTTCGACCAGGACTTCACCGAGGAAGAGCTGCGCGGCTTCTACCGCGACATGGTGCTCACCCGGCGCATCGACACCGAGGCCACCGCACTGCAGCGGCACGGGGAGCTCGGCATCTGGGCACAGCTGCTCGGCCAGGAGGCCGCCCAGATCGGCGCCGGCCGCGCCCTCCGCCCTCAGGACTACGTCTTCCCGACCTACCGCGAGCACGGCGTCGCCTACTGCAAGGGCGTCGACCCGCTCAGCCTGCTCGGGCTCTTCCGTGGGGTGGACCAGGGCTCGTGGGATCCCAACGACAACAACTTCGGTCTCTACACGATTGTGATCGGCGCACAGTGCCTGCACGCCACCGGCTACGCCATGGGCATGCAACGCGACGGCGTGGTCGGCACCGGCGACCCCGACCGCGACGCCGCGGTGATCGCCCACTTCGGCGACGGCGCCAGCAGCCAGGGTGACGTCAACGAGGCATTCATCTTCGCCGCCTCCTACAACGCGCCGGTCGTGTTCTTCTGCCAGAACAACCAGTGGGCGATCTCCGAGCCCATCGAGCGCCAGAGCCGGATCCCGCTCTACCAGCGGGCCCTGGGCTTCGGCTTCCCCGGCGTCCGCGTCGACGGCAACGACGTCCTCGCGTCGTACGTCGTCACGAAGGCCGCGCTCCAGCGGGCCCGCGACGGACAGGGCCCGACCTTCGTGGAGGCGTACACCTACCGGATGGGTGCCCACACCACGACCGACGACCCGACCCGCTACCGGCTCTCCGACGACGTCGAGCACTGGAAGCTGAAGGACCCGATTGCCCGACTGGAGGTCTACCTCCGGCGCAACGGCCTCGTCGACGACGACTTCATCAGTGGCGTCCAGGAGGAGGCCAAGCAGCTCGGTGCCCACCTGCGCGAGGGGTGCAAGGCGTTGCCCGACCCGCAGCCGCTGAGCATGTTCGACCACGTCTATGCCGAGATGACTGACGAGCTCGCCGCCCAGCGCGACGGCTTCGCCGCCTACCTCGACTCCTTCGAAGGGGCCCGGTCATGACGAAAATCACCCTCGCCAAGGGCCTCAACATGGGCCTGCGCAAGGCGATGGAGGACGACCCCAAGGTCCTGATCATGGGTGAGGACGTCGGCAAGCTCGGCGGCGTCTTCCGGATCACCGACGGACTGCAGAAGGACTTCGGCGAGGACCGCGTCATCGACAGCCCGCTCGCCGAGTCCGGCATCGTCGGTACGGCGGTCGGCATGGCCCTGCGCGGCTACCGCCCGGTCGTGGAGATCCAGTTCGACGGCTTCGTCTATCCCGCCTACGACCAGATCGTCTGCCAGGTCGCCAAGATGCAGTTCCGCAGCATGGGCAAGTCGCGGATGCCGATGGTCATCCGGATCCCGTTCGGCGGCGGCATCGGCGCGGTCGAGCACCACAGCGAGTCGCCGGAGGCACAGTTTGCCCACACCCCCGGTCTCAAGGTGGTCGCCTGCTCCAACCCGGTCGACGGCTACTGGATGATCCAGCAGGCCATCGCCAGCGACGACCCGGTGATCTTCCTGGAGCCGAAGCGGCAGTACCACGCCGACAAGGCCGAGCTCGACGAGTCCGCCACTCCCGAGCCGTTGTGGTCCTCTCGGGTCGTCCGTCAGGGCAGCGACTGCACGGTGCTGGCCTACGGCCCGACGGTCAAGACCGCGATGCAGGCGGCGGAAGCCGCTGCCGGCGACGGAGTCTCGATCGAGGTGATCGACCTGCGCACGCTCTCGCCACTCGACATGGCCCCCGTCTACGACTCGGTGCGCCGCACTGGTCACGCCGTCGTCACCCACGAGGCCCACGTCAACCTGGGCATGGGCGCCGAGGTCGCCGCCCGGATCACCGAGGAATGCTTCTACTCCCTCGAGGCGCCGGTGCTGCGGGTCGGCGGCTTCGACACGCCGTACCCGCCGTCGCGGATCGAGGAGGACTACCTCCCCGACCTCGACCGACTGCTCGACGCCGTCGACCGCACGATGAGTTTCTGAAAGGGATCACCGCGCAATGGCTGAGTACCTGCTGCCCGACGTCGGCGAGGGCCTGACCGAGGCCGAGATCGTCTCCTGGAAGGTCAAGGTCGGCGACACCGTCGAGATCAACGACATCGTGGTCGAGATCGAGACCGCGAAGTCGCTGGTGGAGCTGCCGTCGCCGTACGCCGGCACGGTCACCGGCCTGCTCGTGCCCGAGGGCGAGATGGTCCCCGTCGGCACGCCGATCATCGCGATCGGCGACCCGTCCGAGGTGCCGGCCGACGGAGGGGCAGCGCCGGCCGCCGAGTCGACCGCGGCCAAGGACGAGGCCGAGATGGACCTCTACAACCCGCGCGCCAGCGGTGGCGGCGAGGGCGAGAGTCTCGTCGGCCGCAACAAGGTCGACCGTGGGGCCGTCCGGCGCGCCCGCAAGAGCGCCGCGAGCGCGCAGCTCGCCGCCGGGACCACCGCTGCCCACCTGCAGGCCCAGGGGGCGTTCGAGGGGGGTGGATCGCCCGAGGTGGAAGGCGCCGACGAGCCAGCCGTTCCCGCGACCTCTGCCCGCACCGACACCGCGCCGGAGCCAGCGGAGGCCCGGGCGCTGGCCAAGCCACCGGTGCGCAAGCTGGCCAAGGACCTCGGCGTCGACATCACCACCCTGACCCCGACCGGGCCGCAGGGCACCGTCACCCGGCAGGACGTCGAGCAGGCCGTGGGCGGGTCCGGAGACGAGACTCAGGCCGAACCCAGCCCCCGTAGCCCGGCCACGGGCGAGCGCGAGCGCCGCGAGCCGATCAAGGGCGTCCGGAAGATGATGGCCGGGGCGATGGTCGACTCCGCGTTCTCCGCGCCCCACGTCACCGAATGGATCACC
>DASSJR010000184.1:0-8453 GCA_035691135.1 Nocardioides sp.
AGCCTGCGGGACCTCTCCGAGGCGCTCGGGCCCAACGGTGTCAACAAGGACGGGACCCTCGACCACCTGTTGAAGG
The DNA here is from genome assembly GCA_035691135.1 of Nocardioides sp. Classification (GTDB taxonomy): domain Bacteria; phylum Actinomycetota; class Actinomycetes; order Propionibacteriales; family Nocardioidaceae; genus Nocardioides. The sequence continues at coordinate 77 of DASSJR010000184.1, forward strand.
CGGGTCGGCGCAACCTCGAGGGTGAAGGGGCCCGCGGCAACCAGATGCTGCGCGACCTCTCCGCCGCCACCGCCACCTTCGGGCGCGGGAGCGGCGAGCTCTTCGGGACCGTGACCGAGCTGGCGAAGTTCACGCAGGTGCTGGGCGACAACGACCGCCTGGTCCGCGCCTTCATGAAGGATCTCGCCGGCGTCTCGTCCGTGCTGTCCGGGGAGCGGGTCGAGATCTCCCGGGCGCTCCACGCCGTGGCCCGGTCGGTCGGCACCGTCGAGGGGTTCGTGAAGAGCAACCGCCGCGCACTTGTCACCGACCTGGAGAAGATCACCCGGGTCATGAAGACCATCAACTCCGAGCGCGACAACCTCGACACCGCGCTGCGCGTCGGTCCGCTCGCGCTGGGCAACCTCGCCGTCGCGTTCAACAACGAGACCGGGTCGATCGGCTCCCGCATCGGCATGCAGGGCACCTTCGGCAACCCCGACGGACTGCTGTGCGCGATCGTCATGCAGTCCGACATGCCCCGCGTCAGCAAGGACCTCGCCTGCAAGATCTTCACGCAGCTGCTGGAGCCGGTGGCCGGCCACACCAACGACCAGCCGCCGGGCCTGCCGGACCTGCCCCTGCGGCTCTCCGACGTCGACCCCGACTCCCGCACCGTCCCGTCCGAGTACGCCGGCGACGAGCGCGCCTCGCTCGGCAGTCTCCTCGGGGGTCCCGCATGAAGCACCCCATTCAAATGCTCGCGTCGCTCCGCTTTGAACGGGGACCCCGCATGAGCACCCCATTCAAATGCTCGCTTCGCTCCGCTTTGAACGGGGACCCCGCATGAGCACCCGGTTCATGAGCACCCGCCTGCGCCGGGGCCTGCCCGCCCTCGTGGTGGCCGGCGCGCTCGTGCTCTCGGGCTGCCAGTTCGAGGGCGCCTACGACCTGCCACTGCCCGGGTCGCCGGTGGACGAGGACGACGCCTACCAGGTGACGGCCGAGTTCGACGACGTCCTCAACGTCGTCCCCCGATCGGTGGTGATGGTCGACGACGTCACCGTGGGCGAGGTCACCGAGGTCGACCGGATCGGGTGGCACGCCAAGGTCACCATGAACGTGCGCGAGGACGTGCAGCTCCCCGACAACGCGTTCGCCGACATCCGGCAGGTCAGCCTGCTCGGCGAGAAGTACGTCGCGCTGGAGGAACCGATCGACGTGGAGCCGGTGGGGCGGCTCGGCGACGGCGACAACATCCCGCTCGCGTCGACCGGCCGCAACCCCGAGGTCGAGGAGGTCCTCGGGGCGCTCTCGTTCCTGCTCAACGGGGGCGGCGTCGGGCAGCTCGGCACGATCACCCAGGAGCTCAACAACGTGATGTCCGGCCGGACCGGCCGGGTCCGGCACCTGCTCGGCTCCCTCGAGAGCGTGATCGGCACCCTCGACCAGCAGAAGCAGCAGATCATCTCGGCGATGGAGTCGATGAACGACCTCGCCACGACGCTCAACGCCGAGCGCAAGACGATCGGCGACGCGCTGGACGTCATGGGCCCGGCGGTGTCCGTCCTCGCCGACCAGCACGACGAGATGATGCAGATGCTGGGGGCGCTGAAGCGGCTCGGCAAGGTCGGCGCGCGGGTGATCGGTGCCAGCAAGGACAACCTGATCGCGTCCCTGGCCCACCTCCGCCCGGTCCTGACCAAGGTCAACGCGGCCGGCAAGAAGCTGGCGCCGGGCCTGGACATGATGATCAGCTTCCCGTTCCCCCAGGAAGCCGCCGAGGTCGTGAAGGGCGACTACGCCAACGCCTCGATCCGGGCCGGCATCAACCTCGAGTCGTTCCTGCCCAACAACGGCGGCGGGGGTGGCGGCGGCGGTGGCGGTGGCGGCGGACCGCTCCCCCCGCTGCCGGACCCCGGACAGGTGCTCAACCAGGTCCAGAAGTGCCTCAAGAGCGGCAACCCGCAGAGCAAGGCGTGCAAGAAGGCCTCGATCAAGAAGCTCCGGAGGGAGTGCAAGAAGCCGCGCAACCGGGACAACCCGGTCTGTCGTGCGCTGGCTGCTGTCCCCGGTGGCGGCGGTGGCGGTGGTGGCGGTGGCGGCCCCACGATTCCGCTCCCACTGCCCGGCCTCGACACCAACCTGAGCTCCGCCCTGAGTAGTGGACGCGCCTCCCCGACCTACGCCGGCCTGTTCGGCTTCGGGCTCTTCGACTCCGGGGGGTCCACATGAGGCACAGCGTCAAGTTCCGAATCGCCGCCTTCCTCACCCTGAGCGCGGTCGGCATCGTCTACATCGCCGGCAGCTACCTCGGGTTCGTGGACCGGATCCTCGGCCGCGGCATCACCGTGCACGCCACGCTGCCCGACTCCGGGGGGCTGTTCGAGGGCAGCGAGGTCACTTACCGCGGCGTCAAGATCGGCGAGGTGGCCGCGATGGAGCCCACGCGCGAGGGCGTGCTGCTCGACCTCGCCCTCGAGGACGGGACCCAGCTCCCCGTCGACTCACCGATGTACGTCCACAACCTGTCGGCCGTCGGTGAGCAGTACCTCGACTTCGAGCCTCCGGACGCGCAGGGCCCCTACGTCGAAGCAGGCGACACCCTCAAGGGCAGCCAGAAGTCGATGCCCGTCGACGAGGCCGACCTGCTCGTCGAGCTCGACCAGTTCGTGTCGTCCGTCGACAAGGACAACCTCGAGGTGGTCGTCCGTGAGCTGGGGCTGATGTTCAACGACACCGGCCGCGCCCTGCAGCAGATGCTCGACCAGGGAAGCAGGTTCATCGACGAGGCGGCAGACCACGAGAAGGAGACGATCGACCTCCTCGACAACGGACTCACCGTCCTCCGGACCCAGCGCGACGAGGGCGAGAACATCCGCTCGTTCGCGCGAGACCTGAATCTGCTGACCGGTTCGCTGCGCCGCAGCGACGCCGACCTGCGGGGTGTTCTGCAGGGGACGCCGGGCACGGCCCGGGAGATCGAGGCCATGCTGGTCGACCTCGAGCCGACCTTGCCGGTGCTGCTCGGCAACGCCGTCAGCATCAACCAGGTGGTCGTCTCGCACCTGGCCGGGCTCGAGCAGCTGCTGGTGACCTTCCCCCGCACCATCGCCAGCGGCTTCACCGGGACACCACCCCGCGGTGGGGGCCGGGTGAACATGCAGTTCTCCAACAAGGTCCAGCCCTGCACCAAGGGCTACATGCCCCCCAACCAGTGGCGCCGAGCCGACCAGACCAGCGACGCCCCCATCTATCCCGCCAGTTGCGAGAGCCCGCCGCCTTACAACATGCGCGGCGGCAAGTACTCGCCCGACAGCCAGGGCAGCTCGTCACCGGGTCGCGCGTACCGTGGTTCCTACGATCCCGCCACCGGCCTCATGACCGGCGCCGTCGATGCGCGGGGAAACCCCGTCCGGTTCCTCGATCCGGGCAACCTGTCGATCCTGGGAGACGATTCGTGGAAGTGGCTTCTGGTGGGTCCGGTGGCGGGCCGGTGAAGCTCGGTTCCTCCCTCTCCCGTCGCTACATCGCCCTCTATGTCGCGACGGTGCTCCTCGCCTGCCTGTGCGTCGTGGGCGGGGTGCTGGTCTGGCGCACCCATCAGGCCGACGAGCGCGCCCAGGCCGAGCAGGAGCGCTACGGCGACGTGCTCGCTGCCGCCACCGACGAGGCCGAGGCGTTCATCAACATCAAGTACGACGACGCGCAGGACAGCATCGACCGGGTGGCCGACGGCGCGACCGGGGAGTTCAAGAAGCAGTACTCGAGCTCGACCAAGGGAGTGCTGCAGGTGCTCAAGCAGGAGAAGTCGAGCATGGAGGGCAAGGTGCTCTGGGCCGGCGTCGTCAACGTCGACCAGGACAGCGCCACGGTGATCGCGGCCACCTCGGGCACCGTCGCCAACCAGCAGACCAACAACCAGCCGGTCGCCCGCAACTTCCGCCTCCGCCTCGACCTCGTGCGCGAGGACGGCCGGTGGCTGACCAACGACCTGCAGTTCGTGGGCTGACCGATGGCATCCACTCCTCGCCCCTCAGGTCGCCGGCCGGTCCGCCCGGTGGTCGGGTCGCGCAACCCCACCGGTCGTCCGCGAACCGTCGCCGGCCGGTCCCAGCCTCCCGCTGAGACGCCGGTCGGCCAGCCCCTCGGCCAGCGCAGCGCGCCTCCGCCTCCGGTCGAGGAGGCCGCCCCGCCACCCGAACCTCCTCCGCCCTCGCCGTCCGAACGGGTTTCGGAGGAGCCCCCCGCAACGAACGGACCCGCTTCCGGGGTGCACACCACCCTCGTGCTGGTGATCGCCATCGTGCTGCTGGTGGGCATCGCCGCCGCCGAAGGCTGGTTCCTCTGGCTGCGCAAGGATCCGGTCGTCTCGGCGGACCGCCCGGTGGTGACCGGTGAGGTGGCGCACCGCGCCGCGGTCGAGGCCGCGAGCCAGGCCGCCGACGAGATCGTGTCGACGTCGTACAAGAACTACGACGACCAGGTCGACCAGGCAGTGGCGAAGATGACCGACGGGTTCGCGACGAAGTACCGGCAGACCGCGGAGGACGTCCGCGACCAGTTCGTCCAGGCCAAGAAGGAGGTGGAGGTCGAGGTGGCCGCCGAAGGCGTCGTCCGGGCCGACGAGTCCCAGGTCCAGGCCCTGCTCTTCCTCAACCAGTACGTCACCACCGACGGCAAGGACACCGCCTACACGCCCTACCGGGCCCTGGTCACGGTCGTCAACACCGACCAGGGCTGGCTGGTCTCCGACATCGAGACCCAGTGACCGCGGCGGAAGAGCATCCCCCACCAGTGATAAACTAGAACACGTTCCAGTATCGTGACGGTGGCCCCGGGTACTTGAGCCCGGGTCTGGTGAAGGGAAGGATCGCCGACGTGACCTCCCAGCCTGCACGCGCCGAGACCGACCTGCTCATCATCGGCGCCGGGCCCACCGGCCTGTTCGCGGCCTACTACGCGGGCTTCCGCGGCTTCCGGGTGGCGGTGGTCGACTCGCTGCCGGAGCTGGGTGGCCAGATCACCGCGATGTACCCGGAGAAGGCGATCTTCGACGTCGCCGGCTTTCCCAACGTCAAGGGTCGTGACCTGGTCGAAGGGCTGGTCGAGCAGGCGGGGACGGCCAAGCCGGACTACTTCCTCGACCGGACCGCGACCAGCCTCAGCCACGACGACGAGAGCGTCACCATCGGCCTGGACGACGGCACCGAGATCCGCGCCAAGGCGGTCCTGATCACCGCGGGCATCGGCAAGTTCAGCCCCCGTCCGCTGCCGGCCGGTGACGGCTGGCTCGGCAACGGCATGGAGTTCTTCGTCCCGAGCTTCGCGCCGTACGCCGGCAAGGACGTCGTGATCGTCGGCGGCGGCGACAGCGCTTTCGACTGGGCTCTCCACCTCGAACCGATCGCCGCCTCGGTGACGCTGGTTCACCGGCGCGACAAGTTCCGTGCCCACCAGCGGACCGTCGAGCAGGTGCGGGCCACATCGGTCGAGATCCTCACCAAGGCCCAGGTCACCGAGCTGCGCGGCGGCTCCAACGGCAACCGGGTGCTCGAGTCGGTCGAGATCGACGTCGACGGGGAGCCTGTCACCCGCTCCTGCCAGGCACTCGTGGCCGCGCTGGGCTTCATCGCCGACCTCGGTCCGCTGCAGGAGTGGGGGATCGATGTCGAGAAGCGCCACGTCGTGGTCAACTCCGCGATGCGCACCAACCTCGACCGTGTGTTCGCTGCCGGTGACATCACGGAGTACCCCGGCAAGGTACGGCTGATCGCCGTCGGGTTCGGCGAGGCCGCCACTGCGGTCAACAATGCCGCCGTCGCCATCGACCCGAGTGCCCATGTCTTCCCCGGCCACTCCAGCGACGCGTGATGACTTCTTCGCGCAGCCGCCGGACGGTCCGGATGGACGACGACGAGGTTGCGGCCTTCCTGGCCGAGAACCTCAAGGTGCAGGTCGCGACGACCGGCCGGGACGGCGTACCCCACCTGACCACGCTCTTCTACGTCCTCGACGAGGGCCGGATCGCGTTCTGGACCTACGGCTCGAGCCAGAAGATCCGCAATCTCGAACGCGATCCGCGGCTCAGCTGTCTGGTGGAGGACGGCGTCGACTACTTCGAGCTGCGCGGGGTGTCGATCACCGGCAAGGCCGAGCTGGTCCGCGAGCCAGACCGGATCCGGGCCATCGGCTCGGCCGTGGCCACGCGCATGGTCGGCGCCGACTCGTTCGAGGACCTGGGAGAGATCGGCCGGACCCAGGTCGAGCGGCAGGTGTCGAAGCGGATCGGCGTGGTGGTGCACCCGGACCACATCGCCACCTGGGACCACGCCAAGTTGGTAACCGAAGGGAGAGAAGCATGAAGATCAAGGTCGACTTCGACCTGTGCGAGTCCAACGCCCTGTGCGAGGGAATCGCGCCCGACGTCTTCGAGGTGGACGACGACGACTTCCTGCAGCTGAAGACCGACCAGACCACCGACGAGAACCTCGAGCGGGTCAACCAGGCCATCGCCTCCTGCCCGCGCGCGGCCATCTCCCTGGAGGAGCCAGCGTGAACACCCCACCAAATCGCTCGCTCTGCTCCCGATTCCACGGGGACCCCGAATGAGCGATCCCTCGACGAGCCTGGACGGCCGGGTCGCGATCGTGACCGGGGCCGGAGCGGGGCTCGGCCGTGCCGAGGCGCTCGCGCTGGCGGACGCCGGTGCCCGCGTGGTCCTCAACGATCTGGCCGGCGCAGCCGACGAGGCCGCCGAGGAGATCCGGTCCCGTGGCGGCGAGGCCATGGTGGTCGCCGGCGACGTGGGGGAGCGGTCCACCGCCGACGCCCTCCTGGCAGCCGCCGTCGACGAGCTCGGCGGGCTCGACATCGTGGTCAACAACGCCGGGATCACCCGCGACCGGATGCTGTTCAACCTCACCGACGAGGAGTGGGACCAGGTGATCCGGGTGCACCTGCGCGGACACTTCCTGCTCTCGCGCAACGCGGCGTCGTACTGGCGCGGCCAGTCAAAGGAGACCGGCGGACCCGTCTACGGCCGCGTGGTCAACACCGCCTCCGAGGCGTTCCTCGGTGGGTCCCCGGGCCAGGCCAACTATGCCGCCGCCAAGGCCGGCATCGCCGCGCTGACTCTCTCGACCGCCCGCGGGCTGGACCGGATCGGTGTCCGCGCCAACGCGATCTGTCCCCGGGCCAGGACCGCGATGACCGCCGAGGTCTTCGGCGAGGACGCCTCCGGCCTCGAGGTCGATCCCTACTCGCCCGACCACGTCGCCCCGCTCGTGGCCTACCTGGCGTCACCGGCGGCCGAACGGATCACCGGACAGGTCTTCGTCGTCTACGGCGGCATGGTCGCGCTCCTGGCCGCACCCGTGGTCGAGCGGCGGTTCGACGCCTCCGGCGACACCTGGAACCTCGACGACCTGGCCAAGCAGGTGGGGGGCTACTTCGAGGACCGTGACCCGGCGATCGGGTTCGCGGCCGACTCTGTCATGCAGCTGAAGTTGTGAGAGGACAGAACATGGGTCGACTGACCGACAAGGTCGCCATCGTCACCGGCGGCGCCCAGGGACAGGGCGAGGCGATCGTGCGTGCCTTCGTTGCCGAGGGCGCCCGGGTCGTCATCGCCGACGTCGCCAAGGAGCCCGGCGCGGCACTGGCCGACGAGCTGGGGGACGCGGCCATCTTCCGTCACCACGACGTCACCGACGAGGCGTCGTGGACGACGCTGGTGGGGGAGACCAACGAGCGGTGGGGTCCGGTCAGCGTGCTGGTCAACAACGCCGGGATCCTGCGCTTCGGCCAGATCGACGAGATGTCCCTGGAGGAGGCCGAGCTGGTCTGGCGGGTCAACCAGGGCGGCTGTTTCCTCGGCATGAAGGCAGTGGTGCCGACCATGAAGGAGCACGGCGGCGGCTCGATCATCAACGCCTCCTCGGTCGAAGGCATGGGCGGGATGGGGTCGGTGTCGGCGTACTGCGGCTCCAAGTGGGCGATCCGCGGCATGACCAAGGCCGTCTCCCACGAGCTCGCCGCCCGCAACATCCGGGTCAACTCCATCCATCCGGGCATGATCGACACCCCCATGACCCAGGCCCACGGCGGCGACCTGGCCATGGAGTTCGGGGCCACCAAGGTCCCGATGCGCCGGGTCGGGAAGCCGGTCGACGTCGCCGGCGCCTACGTCTTCCTGGCCAGCGACGAGAGCGCCTACGTGACCGGCGCGGAGATCGCGGTCGACGGCGGGGTGACCGCCACCCACGCGTTCGGTGGATAGGGGTAAGGAGGTGCCCCCGGCCTCGGGGTCTCGACACGCCGGTCGCGACTTCGTGCCTCAGTCGCGCGGCTTGCTCGACCACCAACAGCGAATCCGCTGACGCGTCTTCGCTAACTC
>DASSJR010000185.1:0-5917 GCA_035691135.1 Nocardioides sp.
TCGGGTTTCACAGGTCCCCCTTGTTCCGCCGCAGGACGACGAGGAAGAAGGGCGCCCCGACCAGGGCCGTCACCACGCCGATCGGCACCTCGGCGGGCGACAGCGCGGTCCGGGCGACGACGTCGGCGAGCACCAGGAACGACGCCCCGAACAGCATCGCGAGTGGCAGGAGCGTGTGGTGCGCCGTGCCGAACACGAGCCGCACGGCGTGCGGCACCACGATGCCGACGAAGCCGATCAGCCCACTGACGCTGACGACCGCGGCGGTGCCCAGGGTGGCCGTGAGCACCAGGACCAGTCGCACCCGCGCCGGGTCGACTCCCAGGCTCGCCGCCTCGACGTCACCCACCGCCATCACGTCGAGCACCCGCCGGTGCAGCAGGATGACCACGCACGAGACCACGACGTACGGGAGCGCGATCACGACGTCGGACCAGCCGTCGGTGCTGAGCCGGCCGAGCATCCACGAGTAGACCGAGAGCAGCGAGTCGTCGTACCGCTGTTGCACGAAGTTCTGGATCGCGTTGAAGAACGCCCCCACCGCGACGCCGGCCAGCACGATGACGACGGCACCTCGTCCGCCGCCAACGCTGCTGCCCAGGGCGTACGTCGCGGCTACGCCCACGAGCCCGCCGACGAAGGCGAGCAACGGGATGCCGACCGGGCCGATCGTGCCGCCGGCGACGATCCCGAGCGTCGCCCCGAGCGCGGCACCGCTGGAGACGCCGAGCAGGTAGGGATCGGCGAGCGGGTTGCGGAAAACGCCCTGGTAGGCCGTTCCCGACACCGCCAGCATCGCACCGACCAGGACCCCCAGCACCACGCGCGGCAGCCGGATCTCCCAGAAGATGGCCTGCTGGGTGAGGGACATCCCGGAGTCGACCTCGACACCCGGGATCGCGTCCAGCAGCTCCAGCAGCACTCCCGACACGCTCAGCCCGGCCGGCCCCACGAGGCAGCCGACGACCACGGACGCGAGACAGACCAGCGCGCCCACGGCGATCTTGGTCCGCCGCATCCGGGGTCGGGAGTCGAGGCGGGCGACGGCGCGCAGCTGCGCCGTCGCGGCGGCGCCGCGCTCCTTGCCGGCCAGGTCGAGCGCCATGGCGCGTCAGCCGCTCGCGCCGCCGAGGGCGGTCTCTCGCGCGGCCAGGATGTCGCTCACCTGCTGCACGAAGTCGACGACCCGGGGCCCCCAGCGGCTGGCGACGTCCTCGTCGACGACGTGGACCTGCTGGTCGTCCACGGCCGCGACCTGCTCCCAGCCGGGCCGCTTCTCGACGTCGGCCACGGAGACGTCGCAGCACTGGCTGTCGGCCAGGAACACCAGGTCCGGGTCGGCCTGGACGACGTACTCCCGGGAGAGCTTGGGGTAGTCGTCCTTCACCTTGGACTTGTCCGCGATGTTCGTCAGCCCGAACAGTCCGTAGACCTCGCCGATGAACGTGCTGCTCGACGCGGAGTAGAGATCGGGGGTGAGCTCGTGGAAGTAGGTGAGTCCCTTGGCGTCCGGTGCGTCGGCCAGTGCCTGGTCGATCCCCTCACGCATGTCGGTGACATCCTGCTTCGCCTCGTCGGTGTGGCCGGTGGCCGCTCCGAGGCGCTCCATCTGCGAGTAGGTCTCCTCGAGGTCCTCGGCGGCGGGGAGCAGCAGGGTCGGCACCCGGGCCTTCTCGAGGTTCGCGACGAGGTCTCCGGTGTCGTCGGCCGCGACCACCAGGTCCGGTTCGTAGTCGAGGACCGCCTCGACGTTCGGCTGGTAGCCCGACAGCTTCGTGGTGGGGACGTCCTTCGGGTAGTCGGACTGGTCGTCGACAGCGACCACCTGGTCGCCCGCACCGATCTCCCACAGCATCTCGGTCGCCGTGGGGCTGAGGGAGACGATCCTGGCCGGCTCGTCCTTGATCGTGATCTCGGTGTGTCCGTCGACGGGCCCGGAGAGCACCTGCGCCGGGAACTGCTCGTCCGGCGAGGGCGGGGAGTCGGCCGCCTCGTCCACGGTGTCGACCCCGCCACAGCCGGCGAGCACGAGGCCCAGCAACAGCAGCAGGCCGAGAATTGACGGGATGGGGCGCCGTTCGGGGCGCGCGGAAATCTTCGTGTGCACAGCATCCTCCGGTTCACGGAGGACGAAAGTGGTCGCACCGCTCGAGCCAGGATGGCCGTTGCCGCACGAACTATCCTTCGTCCGAGGCTAGTTGCGTGGCCACGGGCCAGGTGACCTGGCTCGTCCGGCCCCGAAGGGACGGCTTCACAGTTGCGGGACAGCACCGGGATCTCACCGGACTTCACTGAGCACCGTGGCACTCCCGCAAGGCACGGGAGCAGCAGCACACTACCCCGACTTGCCGTCTGTGACGCCATAGGGTCTGTCCGGTGAGAGGCAGCCTGATGGTGCTCGGCACCACCTCCGACGCGGGCAAGACCGTCGTGACGACCGGCCTGTGCCGCGCTCTCGCGCGCCGGGGCGTTCGGGTGGCGCCGTTCAAGGCCCAGAACATGTCGAACAACTCGATGGTGACGTCCGACGGCGCGGAGATCGGCCGGGCGCAGTGGATCCAGGCAGTCGCGGCGCAGGCGGAGCCGGAGGCGGCGATGAACCCGGTGCTGCTGAAGCCCGGCAGCGACCGGCGCAGCCATGTCGTGGTCATGGGCGCCCCGGCCGGTCACCTCGACGCGAGCGAGTACGCCGGCACGCGAGCGACGCTCGCGTCAGCGGCGTACGAGGCGTTCGACGACCTCGCGCGGCGGTACGACGTCGTGATCTGCGAAGGAGCCGGCAGCCCGGCCGAGGTCAACTTGAGGGCGCACGACTACGTCAACATGGGGCTGGCCCGTCACGCCGGGATGCCGGCGCTGCTCGTCGGAGACATCGACCGCGGCGGCGTGTTCGCCGCCATGCACGGCACCCTCGCCCTGCTCGAGGAAGCAGACCAGGCGCTGATCGCCGGACTGGTGATCAACAAGTTCCGTGGCGATGCCGGCCTGCTGGGGACCGGGCTCGACGTCGTCGAGATGGTGACCGGGAGACCCGTCCTCGGCGTCCTGCCGTGGCTGCCCGAGCTGTGGCTGGACTCCGAGGACTCGCTCGCGATCCGGGACCGTCCGGAGCCGGCCGATCCGGCCGGGCCCCGGCTGCGGGTGGCGGTGGTGCGGTTCCCGCGGATCAGCAACTTCACCGACATCGACGCGTTGTGCCTCGAACCCGGTCTCGAGGTGAGCTTCGCCGCCGATCCCCGCTCGCTGGCCACCGCCGACGTGGTCGTGCTGCCCGGCACGCGGGCGACGATTGCCGACCTGGCCTGGCTGCGCGAGCAGGGCCTGGCCGAGGTCGTCGGGGAGCACGCCGATCGCGGCGGCGTGGTGCTCGGCATCTGTGGCGGCTTCCAGATGCTCGGCCGGGAGATCGCCGACCCCGACGGGGTCGAGGGCCCGGCCGGAACACGGGTGGCCGGCCTCGGGCTGCTCGACGCGGTGACCGCGTTCGGACCCGCGAAGGTGCTCGGGACTCCCGACGGCTCCGCGCTCGGGGCGCCGGTGTCGGGCTACGAAATCCACCACGGCCGGGTGCGGGTCGGCGCCGGGGACGACTTCCCGGGCGGCACCCGGTCGGGCGCGGTCTTCGGCACGATGTGGCACGGCTGCCTTGAGGGCGATGCCTTCCGCGGCGCGTGGTTGCGGCTGGTGTCCGGCCTCGCTGGTCGGTCCGGCCTCGAGACCGGCGCCGTCTCGTTTGCCGGCGCCCGTGAGCGCCGGATGGACGCGATCGCGGACGCCCTCGAGGAGCACCTCGACCTCGGCGCCGTACTCCAACTGGTGGAGCACGGCGCTCCCCGGGACCTTCCGCCCGTCCGCGGCGGCCTGGTCAGGTGAGCTTCCGGTCATCCGAGCCTTTGGGCATCCCAAACTGTTTGTCCGGTAATTGGTTGACGAGCGTAGCTGTGACCGCATTCTAAAAATGCCCCCAATCCCGGCTTGAATACCCTCCAAGAATTCCTCAAATGACTAGTCCGATGACTATTGCGCGCACTGGTCTAGAGACTTACGTTTGCCCGAACTTTTTTTCCTTCGGGGGAGGGCAATATGTCTCGTTCGGCTTGGGCACTCGCGACCGTGCTGGTCCTGGGAGGAAGCGTGGCAAGTCCTGCTGCGCGCTCGGCACCGCCGCCGCCCAAAGGGCAACAGATCGACCACATCGTGGTGATCTACGAGGAGAACCACAGCTTCGACAACCTGTTCGGCGGCTGGGAGGGCATCAACGGGCTGGACGACGCGACCCCCCAGCCGCAGGTCGCGCCGGACGGCACGGTGCTCGGCGAACATGATGTCGCCCTGCCGTGCCTGCCGCAGACCGACGTCAACCTGAAGTCGCCGCCTCTTCGCGCCACCTGCGGCAGCGTCGCTGTCGTCGGCTCCCCGCCGACGGTCGACTCTCATTTCGCTAATGCGCCGTTCCGGATCGACGACTACATCAAGCCCGAGGACACGACCTGCCAAAGGCCGAGCGATGCGTTCCAGGCCAACGGAATACTCAACGGCAAAGGCCTGGCCGGAGGCTGCACGCGCGACCTCGTGCACCGGTTCTACACCGAGCAGTACCAGATCCACGGTGGCAAGATGGACCGCTATGTCGCCGGCAGTGACGCCGCGGGCCTCACGATGGGTACCTACGACACCACCCAGCTCCCCATCTACGAGTACCTGCACTCGGCCGACGCACCCCACTACGCGATCGCCGACAACTTCTTCCAGGCCGCCTTCGGCGGGTCGTTCCTCAACCACCAGTGGCTCATCGCCGCACGTACGCCGACATGGCCGGGCGCCGTCGCCGACTACAGCGCGAACGACCAGCACTCGATCGTCGGCGAAGACGGCTTCCTGACGCCGAACGGCACGCTTCTCCACGTCAAGGCTTCCGGTACGAAGGACGCGCAGTTGACCCAGGCGCTCGACCCGAATACGGGTCGTTGCATGGTCCCCCCAAACGGGCCTACCCCGCCCGAAGGAACGGTGTGCGGCGACTACGCCATCAACACGATCCAGCCGTTTGATCAGCCGTACACGCCTGGCACGGCCCCCGCGAAGCGACTGCCGGCGCAGACCGCGCCCACCATCGGCGACCGGCTGTCCGCCGCCGACGTCGACTGGGCGTGGTACGCCGGCGGCTGGTCCAACGCCACCGGTGACGTCGGTGGTCCGGGCTGGACCAACGGCACCACGGGAACCTGTGACCCCGACATCACCGCCCCAGGAGCCGTGTACCCGAACTGCCCGGACAAGCTGTTCCAGTACCACCACCAGCCCTTCAGCTATTACACGAAGTACGGGCCCGGCACAGAAGCCCGCGCAGCGCACCTGCGGGACGAGCAGGAGTTCATCGCCGCCGCCAGGAGCGGTGGCCTCAAGCCGGTCAGCTTCGTCAAGCCCATCGGTGCCGAGAACGAGCACCCGGGCTATGCCAGTGAGCACTCAGGAAGCAACCACCTGGTCGACCTGCTCGAGGCGATCGAGAACGGACCGGACGCCGAAAGCACGCTGGTCATCGTGACCTACGACGAGTTCGGCGGGCAGTGGGACCACGTCGCACCGCCGCAGGGCGTCGCCGGCATCAGCGACCAGTGGGGCCCCGGCACCCGGATCCCGGCGCTGCTCGTCTCACCGGCGCTGAAGCACCCGTTCGCGGTGGACGAGACCGAGCACGACACCACCTCGATCCTCGCCACCATCGAGCACCTCTTCGGTCTCGAGCCATTGAGCTCGCGGGACGCAGCGGTGGCCGACCTCTTCCGGGCGCCCGTGTTCCCGGGCAACAAGCAGCCCGGAGAGGCGACAGCTGACTGAGTCGGACGCGGGCGGGAGCTCAGGTCAGCTTCTCGAGGATCAGCTCCCGCACGCGTCCGGCGTCGGCCTGCCCGCG
>DASSJR010000186.1:0-13912 GCA_035691135.1 Nocardioides sp.
CGCGGCCAGTGGCTGCTTCGTCGACGCCACCGCGGCCAACGACACCGACACCCCCTCGCTGGGCGGGCACGGCACCCACGTCACCTCCATCGCCGCCGGCTCCATCGTCACCGACTCCTCGGGTCGCGAGCTGCGCGGCGCAGCCCCCGGATCGGACATCGTCTCGGTCAGCGCGGGTGCGACGCTGAGCGTCTACGGCGGATCGCTCGGCCTCTACTGGGTGCTGGAGCACCACGCCGACCCGTGTGGCGACGGCTCCTGCGCGCCGATCGTGGTGGTCAACAACTCGTGGGGCCCGGTCGGGGGAGGGGACTTCGAGGCCGACGCCCCCCAGGTCCTGATCCAGCGGGAACTGGTCGCGGAGGGCGTCAACGTGGTGTGGGCCGCCGGCAACGACGGCGGCGACGGCACCGAGAACGTCGTCAACCCCTACTCCCAGGACCCGACCCCGGGCGTGCTCTCGGTCGCCAACTACGACGACGGTGACCAGGGCAGCCGCGACAACGCACTGAACTCGTCCTCGTCGCGCGGACTGGCGGGCGACCCCGCGACGTACCCGGACATCTCGGCCCCGGGCACCAACATCACCGCCGCCTGCCGGGTCTACCTCCCGGTCTGCTCCACCGGCTTCGACACCACCGACCCCGACTACAACACGATCTCCGGCACCTCCATGGCCGCGCCGCACATCGCCGGCTACGTCGCCCTGCTCCAGCAGGCGGCCGTCGCCCAGTCGGGCCAGCAACTGTCGCCGGGAGCCATCGAGGACCTGCTCGTCGACACGGCGTACCAGTTCGGGTCGCGCACCTACGAGCCCGACTCGCGCAACCCGAACAGCACCAGCGGTACGTCGTTCGACGCCGGCCACGGGCTGGTCGACGTGCTCGCGGCGGTCGAGCGGCTCACCGGCCAGACCGCGACCGTGCCGCCCGGCGTGGCCTGCCCGACCGACGGCCGCTTCACGGACCCGGAGGGGGACGCCACCGGCGCGCTCGGCACCGAGACCGGTGGGCCGAACGCGACCGGACTCGACATCACCGATGGGTGGTTGACCACTGACCCCGCGACGAGCGACGTCACGTTCCACTGGAACGTCTCCGACCTGGCTGAGTCGCCCGGCGGGCTGGAGGGCACCGGTGAGTACTTCGACGTCAACTTCAGCCTTGGCGGTGGTGGCTACTACCTGGGAGCCACGCGCACCCAGGAGGACGGCGAGACGTTCGTGCTCGGCAAGTTCGAGACCACCCGGACGACCCTGGCGACCGGTTTGCCGGGGTCGTTCGACGCCGCCGCTGACGAGATCACCGTGACCCTGCCGTCCGCCCTGTGGACCGAGCTCGGCCTGCCCGGCTCGGTCAGCGCGGGTGAGCAGATCGCGGGTGTCTCGATCGTCGGGCGGCGCTCGCTGGTCCTGCTCGTGCCGGACGCCGACACCGCGACGAGCGGGTGCGCCTACACGATCGGCGCCGAGAACCAGGCGCCGGCCAACGCGGCACCCGAGATCACCTCCGTGTCGACGACCTCGGACAAGGGTCGGCCCCGGGTCGGCGAACCGCAGCGCTTCACCGCCGCAGCCGCGGATCCCGATGGCGACACCCTGACCTACCGCTGGGACTTCGGCGACGGCTCGACCGGGGCCGGGGCGTGGGTCGAGCACGCCTACGCGTCGGCCGGCACCTACACCGCCGTGGTCACCGTCTCCGACGGGACCGAGACGGTGACCGACTCCGTCACCCTCACGCTCAAGGGCAAACGCTGACTACTCAACCAGTGGTGAACGACCAGACCAGCAGCTGAGTGGGGGTAGCCGCGGTCACGCTCAGTCCGGGCCGGTCGCTCATCCGGAACGCGTCACCGGCTGACAGCGGCTCGGCGAGGCTGAAGCGGGCCAGCGACCCGGTCGCGACGTACACGTGCTGCAGCGGATCCTCCGGCAGCGTGACCGACTCGCCGGCGTCCAGGACCGCCACGTGCAGCGTGGCCGACGCCGTACCGATCGGAGCGACTGCCCCGCCGTCGCGGCCGGAGACCACCGGCACGAGTCCGCGGCCCGCGTCCACGTCGCCGACCGCCGCCGAGACGTACGACGGCGCCGCACCGGACTCGTCCGGCCGCACCCACGTCTGGACGAACCGCGTCGGCCCCGCCCCGGGCTCGGCGATCTCGCTGTGCGAGACACCGGACCCGGCGGAGAGCACCTGAACCTCACCCGCACCCACCGTCGTGGGCGGGCCGACGGAGGCCGTGTGCACCACCGCCCCGGCCAGCACCCAGGTGACGATCTCCAGGTCGCGGTGCGGATGGTCGGGGAACCCGGCACCGCCGCGGAGCAGGTGGTCGTCATGGCAGACCATCGGCCCGAACCCGACGTTCTCCGGGTCGTAGTGGTCGCCGAAGGAGAACGAGTGCCGGGTGGTCCGTCCCTCGCCCCGGGACACGAACCTGACACTTCCCCTGCGGACCTCGACGGACATGGGGACAATGAAACAGTGTTCCCCCAATTTCCCCCGGGCTTCAGGTTCGGCACCAGCACGGCGGCGTACCAGATCGAGGGTGCCGTGGCCGAGGACGGCCGCGGTCCCAGCATCTGGGACACGTTCACGGCGCAGCCCGGACGGATCGCCGACGGCACGACCGGAGACGTGGCCTGCGACCATTACCACCGGTGGCAGGAGGACGTCGCGCTGCTCAAGGAGCTGGGCGCCCCGGGATACCGCTTCTCGATCGCGTGGCCGCGCATCCAGCCGACCGGGTCCGGCCCGGCCAACGCCAAGGGCCTCGCGTTCTACGACCGGCTGATCGACGCGCTCCTCGAGGCAGGCGTGCAGCCGATGGTCACCCTCTACCACTGGGACCTGCCCCAGGCCCTCGAGGACGACGGCGGGTGGCTCAACCGCGACACGATCGACCGGTTCGCCGAGTACGCCGGCATCGTCGGTGAGGCGTTTGCCGACCGGGTCGAGCACTGGATCCCGATCAACGAGCCCAACGTCGTGACCAGCCTCGGCTACGGCACCGGGGAGCACGCACCCGGCAAGCACCTCCTCTTCGACTCCCTGCACGTCGCCCACCACCTGCTGATCGCACACGGCCGCGCGGCGATCGCCCTGCGCGCCGCGGGAGCCACCAGCATCGGGTGCGCCAACAACCACGCCCCGATCTGGCCGGCCAGCGACGACGACGCCGACGTCGGCGCCTCGAAGCTGTTCGACACCATCTGGAACGGGATCTTCATCGAGCCGATGCTCCTCGGCCGATACCCCGCCGACCTCGCCTTCCTGATGGACGACCTGGTCCTCCCCGGGGACCTCGCGACGATCCGGCAGCCGCTCGACTTCTACGGGGTCAACTACTACAGCCCGGTCAAGGTCGCAGCCGCGCCCGACGAGGCCGAGATGCCGTTCGAGCTGCTCGAGCCGCTGGGCTACCCCCTCACCGACCGCGGCTGGCCGGTCGTTCCGGACGCGCTCCGCGAGTGGCTGATCATGTTCCGCGCCCGCTACCGCGCCGCGTTGCCGCCGATCATGATCACCGAGTCCGGCTGCGCCTACTCCGACGAGCCGGACGCGAACGGCGTGGTCGACGACCAGCGCCGGATCGACTACCTCGACGCCCACCTGCGGGCCGTGTCGACCGCGATCCAGCGCGGGGTCGACGTCCGCGGCTACTACACCTGGTCGCTCATGGACAACTTCGAGTGGGCCGAGGGCCTGTCCCAGCGGTTCGGTCTCGTCCACATCGACTACGACACACTGCGGCGTACTCCGAAGAGGTCGTTCCAGTGGTACGCCGACGTGATCGCGGCCCAGTCCGAGGAGCCGGCCAAGAACGGACCGACCTCCAACCTGTAGGCCCCCATTTCGGATAGTCCAGTGGCAACTGGTCGTGATCTGGCCGGAGCGACCACCAGATCTCACTGGACTATCGCGCCAGGGCAGGCGTCACATCGTCAGGGCGACGCCGAGCCGGCGCACGATCTCGGTGAGCCGCTCGGGCGAGGTGGCCATGTTGAGGCGGGCATGCCCGTCGAGCCCGGGATGGTAGGCGTGGCCGGGGGAGAGCAGGACCCGCTGCTTGGCGAGCCCGACGCCCGCCGGGTCCCGGTGGCCGTAGGCGCGCAGGTCCAGCCAGGGCAGGTACGTCGCCTCGAGCCGCCGCATCTTCGTGTCGGGGAGGTGCTCGACCAGCAGTCGGTCGAGCAGCGAGCGGAGCTGGTCCAGCCGGTCGACGAGGGCTGCCAGCCAGGTGTCCCCGTCCTCGTAGGCCGCGATCGCCGCGACTGCGCCAAGGGACGACCAGGAGTCGTTGCGCGCCATCGGCACCTCGACCAGCCGTTGGCGGGTGTCCTCGTCGGTGGCCACGATCTGCGCGCACCGCAGCCCCGCGGTGTTGAACGCCTTGGACGACGCCACCACGGCCACCGCGTGGTCCGCGGTGCCCTCGAGGGAGAGGTAGGGGACGTGCTGCGCGCCGGGGAGCACCAGCGGTGCGTGGATCTCGTCGCTGATGACCCGTGCCCCGTGCCGCACGACGACGTCCCGGATGCCCTCCAGCTCCTCGCGTGTGTAGACGTGGCCGCACGGGTTGTGCGGCTGGGTCAGCAGCAACGTACGGGCACCGTCGGCGAAGAGCCGGTCGAGGCGGTCCAGGTCGAACATCGCGGTCTCGGCGTCCGGGTCCACCGGCAGGTCCCACCGCTCCCGCCCGGTGATCTGGGCAACGTCGAGCTGCGGGTGGTACGCCGGGAGCGGGAGCACCATCGGTCCCGGGTCGCTCAGCACGTCGAGGGCCACCCGGACGCCCGCGGTGACGTCGACCGTCGCGATCACCTGGGCCGGGTCGAGCCGCTGGCCGAAGTGCCGTGCCGCGAACCCGGCGTACGCCTCGCCCAGCCGGCCGCCCGGGTCGAACACCGGATAACCCGTCACCCCGGTGTTCACGGCATCGAGCAACGCCTCGCGGATCGGCGGCGCCAGGGCGTAGTCCATCTCCGCCACCCACGCCGGCAGCACGTCGGGGTCGACCGTGCCCCACTTGAGGACGATCGCGCGCCGGGCCTCGTCGTCGGTCAGGTCCTTGATCACGGTCCGAACCTAACTTGACCCATACCCCTAGGGGGTATAACTTCGAACCATGGACTCCTGGCGTACCGCGGTCTCGGCGACCCTCCACTGCCTCACCGGCTGCGCCATCGGCGAGGTCCTCGGCATGGTGCTGGCGACCTGGTGGGGGTGGAGCACCACCGCGAGCATCCTCCTGGCCGTGGTCCTCGCGTTCTTCTTCGGCTACCTGCTCACGTTCACCGGGGTGCGGAGGGCCGGACTCGACGTCGGTACGGCGGTGCGCACGGCGCTCGCGGCCGACTCGGTGTCGATCCTGGTGATGGAGCTCGTCGACAACGCCTTCCTGCTCGCCGTACCCGGCGCCATGGAGGCCGGCCTGCCCGATGCCTTCTTCTGGGTGGCCCTGGCGGCCTCGCTGGCCGTGGCGTTCGTGCTGACCGTCCCGGTCAACAAGTGGATGATCGGTCGGGGCAAGGGCCATGCCGTGGTCCACGAGCTGCACGGGCACGACGCCCACGCGGGCCACCACTGACCTGAGACACCACCTCCTACCGTGACAGTGGACCTGTCATGATGCGGAAGCATGGGTGTTGAACTCGGCCACGGCACTGGCCCCCTGCGGGGGGTCAGGGTGGTCGAGCTCGCCGGGATCGGCCCCGGCCCACACGCCTGCACGATCCTCGCCGACCTCGGAGCCGACGTGATCCGCCTCGAGCGGCCTGGCGGGGCGCCGACCGCGGGCGGCAGCCGGGAGACCGACCTGCTCACCCGCGGCCGTCCCAGCGTCGCCCTCGACCTGAAGCACCCCGCCGCTGTCGAGGCGGTGCTCCAGCTGGTCGAGACCGCCGACATCCTGGTCGAGGGCATGCGGCCGGGCGCCACCGAGCGACTCGGGGTCGGCCCCGAGGAGTGCCTGGCCCGCAACCCGCGACTCGTCTACGGCCGGATGACCGGCTGGGGACAGACCGGCCCGCTGGCCCACGCAGCCGGCCACGACATGAACTACATCGCCATCACCGGCGCCCTCCACGGACTCGGCCAGGATCCGCAACGGCCGCACTTCCCGAGCAACCTGGTCGGCGACTTCGGCGGCGGGTCGACCTACCTCGTGATCGGCGTGCTCGCCGCCCTGCTCGAGGCCCGCACCAGCGGCCGGGGCCAGGTGGTGGACGCCGCGATCGTCGACGGCACCACACACCTCAACACGATGGCGACGGCCATGCTCGCCGGCGGCACGCTCACCGAGAAGCGCGCGTCCAACCTGCTCGACGGCGGAGCCCCGTTCTACGACCTCTACGAGACCGCCGACGGCCGGCACATGACGGTCGGGGCCTTGGAGCCCAAGTTCTACGAGGAGTTCGTGACCCTGCTCGGCATCAAGGACGAGGCACCGGACCGTTACGACCTCGACCGGCTCGACGAGCTGCGGGAGCTCATCGCCCGCACGTTCCGACAGAAGACGATGACCGAGTGGGCCGGCATCTTCGACGGCACCGACGCCTGCGTGGCGCCGGTGCTGACCATCTCCGAGGCGGCCCGCGATCCGCACATCGTGGCCCGCGGCTCCCTGGTCGAGCACGAAGGCATCATCCAGCCGGCGCCGGCGCCGCGGTTCTCGCGGACCGAGGCCACCCTCGGCACACCCCCGACCGCGGCCGGAGCCGCCACCGTGGAGGCCCTCGAGGCGTGGGGAGTCAAGGACGTGACCGCCCTGGTCGAGAGCGGCGCCGCGGTCCAGGCGTGAGAGGCATGAAGCCCTTCCTCTTCCTCGGCACCAGGGCCGAGGACGAAGCCGCCGACAACGAGTACCTGTCGGTGGTGCGGTACGCCGGCCTCGCCGAGGACGACGTACAGCGCCGGCGGCTCGAGCGCGGACCGCTCGGCGACGTCGACCTGGCGGACTGGTCGGCGATCATCCTCGGCGGCGGCCCCTACAACAAGAGCGATCCCGAGGACGAGAAGTCCGCGACCCAGCACCGGGTCGAAGCCGAGCTCCACGAGCTGGCCGAGCGGGTCGTCAAGCAAGACTTTCCGTTCTTCGGGGCCTGCTACGGCATCGGTGTGCTCGGGAGCCTCCGCGGCGGGCTGGTGGACCGGACCTACGGGGAGCCGATCGGCGCCACGTCGATCTCGTTGACCGACGAAGGCAGCAAGGACCCGCTCTTCGCGGGCCTTCCGGACAACTTCGACGTCTTCCTCGGCCACAAGGAGGCGGTCACCCGCCTGCCCGAGGGCGCCGTACGCCTGGCCTTCTCGGCCACCTGCCCGGTCCAGGCGTTCCGGCTCGGGTCCAACGTCTACGCCACGCAGTTCCACCCCGAGCTCGACATCGATGCGCTCTGCCTGCGGATCGAGGTCTACAAGGAGTACGGCTACTTCGACCCCCCGCAGGCCCAGAGCCTCAAGGACATGGCCCGCCGGAGCGTCGTCGTCGAGCCGCCGAGACTGTTGAAGACCTTCGTCGAGAGGTATGCACATTCATGAGCGACCGCGAGCACGTCGACGTCCTGATCATCGGCGCCGGGCTGTCCGGCGTCGGCGCCGCCGCCCAGCTGACCCGCGAGCACCCCCACCGGTCCTACCTGGTGCTCGAGAGCCGCGCGGCCAGCGGCGGGACCTGGGACCTGTTCCGCTACCCCGGCATCCGCTCCGACTCCGACATGTACACCCTGGGCTACCGGTTCAAGCCGTGGCGGGCGGACACGGCGCTCGCCGACGGTCCCGCGATCCTCGACTACGTCCGCGAGACCGCGCGGGAGTACGACGTGGACGCCCACATCCGCTACTCCCACCGGGTGACTCGCGCCGACTGGGACTCCGAGACCGCCCGGTGGAACGTGGAGGCGGAGACGCCGGAGGGGCCCCGACACCTGACCACCTCGTTCCTCTGGTCGTGCAGCGGCTACTACGACTACGACGAGGGCTACACCCCCGAGCTGCCCGGCGTCGACCGCTACGAGGGGCGGCTCGTCCACCCGCAGCACTGGCCCGAGGACCTGGACTACCGGGGCAAGCGGGTCGTCGTGATCGGCAGCGGCGCGACCGCCGTGACGCTGGTGCCGGCGATGGCCGAGTCCGGGGTCGGCCACGTGACGATGCTGCAGCGGTCGCCCACCTACATCCTGTCGCTGCCGGCGGTCGACGGCGTCGCCCGGCTGTTGCGCCGGCTGCTGCCGGAGCGGGCGGCGTACTCGGTGACCCGCTGGAAGAACGTCGGCATCGCGACGCTGGTCTACCAGCTCAGCCAGCGCCGCCCCCGGTTCATGCGCGGCGTCATCCGCAAACAGAATTCGAAGCTGTTACCAGTCGGGTACGACGTCGACACCCACTTCAATCCCCGTTACAACCCGTGGGATCAGCGGCTGTGCCTGGTGCCCGACGGCAACCTCTTCCGCGCCCTGAAGAGCGGCACCGCCGAGATCGTCACCGACACCATCGACACCTTCACCGCAACCGGACTGCGGCTGGCCTCGGGCCGCGAGCTCGACGCCGACATCATCATCACCGCGACGGGGCTGAACCTGAAGCTGTTCGGCGGCATCGAGCTCACCGTCGACGGCGTCAAGCCGGACCTGCGTGGACAGATCGCCTACAAGGCGCTGATGCTCAGCGGACTGCCCAACTTCGCGTTCACCATCGGCTACACCAACGCCTCCTGGACGTTGAAGGCCGACCTCGTGGCGGAGTACGTGTGCCGGCTGCTCACCCACCTCGACGAGCACGGCCACCGGTCCGTCGTACCGGTGCCCGGACCGGACGTGCAGGAGCGACCGTTCCTCGACTTCACCCCGGGCTACGTGCTGCGCTCTCTCGACTCGCTGCCCAAGCAGGGCCATCGCGAGCCGTGGCGGCTCCGGCAGAACTACCTCCGCGACGTTCAGACCATCCGGCGCGGGGAGATCGACGACGGCGCCCTGCGTTTCGGCTGAACCCTAGGGTCGACACCACCCGTTCGGGTCATACCGAGGTGCGACGCTGTCGGAGCCGGTCACGAGCGCCCTCCGCATCGCCTTGGTCGCCACCAAGGCGCCCGGCCAGGGGAAGGTCAACATCATGCTGGGCAAGACGCTGCTCAGGCAGGTGAACCTGAGCTCGACGACCACCCAGAAGAAGCAGGTCTTCGAGAGCACCTTCCCGGCTGCGCGGAGCGGGACCGTCAAGCTCGTGGTCGCCACCTCCGGCAAGCCGGTGAAGATCGAGGGCCTGGGCGTCGTCACGCAGTAACGGCTGCCTCGCCGATTCACGGTCGTTGGCCCCAGCCCCCTAGGGTTGGGGCCAACGACCCGTCCAGTCTTGCCTCGGGTTCCGCGCGAGCAACGCGCCACTCGCCTCGGCGAGTCACTGCTTTCCACCCCCGCCGCCGGCGGGGGACGGCATTGGTGAGACACACCAAGCGATAGCGACTTCCTCTTGTCTTCAGCACCTTCCTTCACCGACCTCGGCGTGCCCGCGAACCTTGCGACCGTGCTCGCCGACATCGGCATCGTCACTCCGACCCCGATCCAGGCGGCGACCCTGCCGGACTCCCTGGCCGGCCGCGACGTGCTCGGCCGGGGCCGCACCGGCTCCGGCAAGACCTACGCGTTCCTGCTTCCGCTCGTCTCCCGGCTCGTGGCCTCCGGCCGCAGCCGGCGACCGGGGGCGCCCCGCGCACTCATCCTCGCGCCGACCCGTGAGCTGGTCGGCCAGATCGACCAGGCGCTGGCCCCGCTCGCGAAGGCAGCCGGGCTCAGCACCCGGACCGTCTTCGGCGGCGTCGGCCAGAACCCCCAGGTGCAGGGCCTGCGCCGAGGCGTCGACATCGTGGTCGCCTGCCCCGGCCGGCTCGAGGACCTGATCGGTCAGGGCCACTGCTCGCTCGGCTCGGTCGAGGTCACCGTGCTCGACGAGGCCGACCACATGGCCGACCTCGGCTTCCTGCCTGCCGTACGGCGCCTGCTGGACAGGACGCCGCGCGACGGCCAGCGGCTGCTCTTCTCCGCGACCCTGGACAAGGCGATCGACGTCATCGTGAAACGGTTCCTGCGCTCGCCGGTCACCCACGAGGCCGACTCGGCGCAGTCGCCGGTGGCCACCATGGATCACCACGTCCTGCACATCTCGCGCGACCACCGGCTGCCGATCCTGGTCGACCTGGCCAGCGCGCCCGGCCGGACCCTGGTCTTCACCCGGACCAAGCACGGCGCCAAGGCGCTCACCCGCCAGCTCAACCGGAGCGGGGTCCCGGCCGTGGAGCTGCACGGCAACCTGAGCCAGGGCGCCCGCACCCGCAACATGGACGCCTTCCACAGCGGGCGGGCCCAGACACTGGTCGCCACGGACATCGCGGCCCGTGGGATCCATGTCGACGACGTCGCCCTCGTCATCCACGCCGACCCGCCGGTCGAGCACAAGGCCTATCTGCACCGTTCCGGACGGACCGCCCGCGCCGGTGCTCGTGGCACGGTCGTCACGCTGATGACCAGCGAGCAGGTCAGCGACGTCCGCCAGCTCACGCGGGCCGCGGGGATCAAGGCCCGAACGACGCGCTTCGACGGCGCCGGTCACCCGGTCCTGGCCGAGCTCGCCCCGGGCGAGCGCGTGCAGGTCCCCGGCGGCATGGTCGTCCAGAGCCCGGCCGCCGGCAGCGGCGGCAACGGCGGTTCGCGGGGCCGTCGCCGAGGTGGCGGTGCTCGCAACAGCAAGCCCAACGGCAATGCGAACAGCAACCGCAACCGGGCCCGTGGCGGCCAGTCCGGCTCCGGCCGCCGCTCCGGCTCGGCCGGCCAGCGAACCGGCTCGTCGGGCGGTAGCCGGCACAGCGCTGCGAGCTTCAGCTCCCGCGCTCGATAGCGGGCGCCTCCCGCGTAGGCTCGCGCCGATGAACCTGGATCCCGTGCGCGCCTGGCTCCAGCGCGTGTTGTGGGACGTCGTACCCCGCAACCACCGGGAGACGCCGGCGCAGCTGCGGCGTCGCCAGCTCGTGACCCTGGCCTTCGTGGTGCTCGGCGGCGCGGTGCTCGGGTTCTCGCTGCGGATCGAGCCCGGCAGCGCCTGGTTCTACCCCGCGACCTTCGGGCTGGCGGTCGTCTGGACGGTCGGCGCTTTCGCCTCCGGACCGCTCCACCTCGGTCGCGAGGTCCATCCGTCGGGCCACCACATCCGGCCGGTGGTGGCACCCATCCTGATCGGTCTCGGCCTTGCGGGCGTCTTCGTGGTGGGGGCCCTGGTGGTGCGCCAGATCGATGTCCTCGGCGGCTTCGTCCAGTCGGTCCTGGCGTACGCCGACGAGGGGTCGGTGGCGCTGCTGGTGGTGGTCACCGTCGTCAACGGGATCGCCGAGGAGCTGTTCTTCCGGGGCGCCGTCTATGCCGCCGTGACCCGACACCCGGTCCCGGTCACGACGGTGGCCTACACGGTCGCGACCCTGGCCACCGGCAACCTGATGCTGGGGTTCGCGGCCGTGCTGCTCGGACTGGTGGTCGGTCTCCAGCGGCGTGCCTCGGGCGGGATCCTCGCCCCGATCCTCACGCACGTCACGTGGTCGCTGTCGATGCTCTTCGCCCTGCCCGCGCTGTTCGGGTGAGCCCGGGCTAGTCCTGCTGGTGGTCCTCCAGCGCGCGGCGCACCGCCTCGGCGTACGGCAGCGGCTCTCCGGGCACCAGCTCCTTGATCGAATCGTCGGTGACGACCACCTCGGTCCCCATGGAGTCGATGAGGTTCCGGCCGGTCGTGGCGTCCACGTCGGTGACAAAGGCGAGCCAGTACGACGACAGCTTGGGGGTCAGCACCGGCACCTTCACGATCGGAAGGCGGTGCCCGTCCTTCACCTCCGAGGCGATCTGGAGCATCTCGAGGTAGGTGAGCTGCTCGGGTCCACCGATCTCGAAGGTCCGGCCGAAGGCCTCGGGGACGCCCACGACTCCGGCGAGGTAGCGGATGACGTCGTCGACGGCGATCGGCTGCGTCCGGGTATTCACCCAGCGCGGCACCACCATGGCCGGGAGGTTCTTCACCAGCTGGCGGGTGAGCTCCCAGGAGATGCCGCCGGCGCCGACCACGATGGCAGCCCGCAGCACCGTGACCGGAACACCGGTCTCCCCGAGCAGCTGCTCCACCTCCCTGCGCGAGCGCAGGTGCGGGGAGAGGTCGTCGTCATCGGCGCCGAGCCCACCGAGGTAGACGATCTGCTTCACCCCGCACGCCACGGCGGCCTTGGCGAAGGTCCGCGCGGCGTCGGCGTCCTTCTCCTCGAACTTCGGGTCGTCGAGGGAGTGGACCAGGTAGACCGCGACGTCGACCCCGGAGAGCGGGTCGGTCAGGGAGGCACGATCGAAGACGTCGCCCGCGACGGCCTCGCCCGGCCCGTCGTACTTCTCGGGCCGGCGGGTCATGGCCCGGACGGTATGCCCGCGGTCGACCAGCTCGGGGACCAGGCGGCGTCCGATGAAACCGGTCGCGCCGGTGACCAGGACGGTCAGTGGCTCGCTCATCTGGACACCTTAGAGAGTGCGAGGAGTTCCAGGCCCCACCCGGGTGGCATGCCAGCGGCCCTACCGGGCACCGGGTGGTGTGACAGCACGAACCGTGGGCGTCGAGGAAGAGCTGATGCTGGTCGACCCGGAGACCGGCCGGCTCACTGCTGTGGCGCAGCGGGCGCTGCGGGCCCGGGCCGAGGCGGAGGCCGAGGCCGAGGAACGGATCGATCTGGACCAGCTCGACGAGTCCGGCGTCGAGGCCGAGCTGTTCCTGCAGCAGATCGAGACCACGACACCACCGTGCGACACCATGGACGAGCTGGATCGCCAGCTGCGTCAGGCGCGGCGGACCATCGGCGAGCTGGCGCTGGACGCGGGTGCGGCCGTGGTCGCGGTTCCCACGCCGGTCATGGTCGACACTGACGCGTCGGTCACCCCTCAGCCTCGCTACCAGCGGATCCGTGAGGAGTTCGGCGAGCTGGCGAAGACGTCGCTGGCGTGTGCGATGCACGTTCACGTGGGCCTTGACCGGGACGAGGACGGCGCGGTTCTCCTCGGCGACATCGGTCCCTGGCTCCCGGTCCTGCTCGCGATCAGCGCGAACTCGCCGTACTGGCGGGGGCACGACACCGGCTACGCCAGCTGGCGCACCCAGATCTGGACGCGTTGGCCGAGCAACGGGACAGGAGAGCCGTTCGAGTCCCGGCAGGAGTACGACGACGTCACCCGACGCCTGGTCGACTGGGGAGCCGCGATCGACGACGCGATGGTCTACTTCGACGCGCGATTGTCGAGGACCTTCCCGACCCTGGAGATCCGGGTCGCCGATGTCTGCACCGAACCCGACGACGCCATCCTGTTCACCGCCCTGGCCCGGGCCCTGGTGACCACGGCGGCAAGCCGGGCCGGGTCCGCGCGACCTCCCGGGTGGCGATCCGACCTGATGCGCGGAGCGTCATGGCGGGCCTCCCGTTACGGGATGGCCGCTCAGCTGGTGGACCCGACGACGCTGGAGCTGGCTCCGGCCCGGGCCGTCGTCGAGTCGCTCGTGCATCAGGTCCGCGACGCCCTCGACGACGCGGGCGACCTGGCACTCGTCGAGGATCTCCTCGAACGGTTGCTCTCGCGCGGCGGTGGCGCCACACAACAGCGGAGGACGTTCGAGGCGGAAGGAACTCTCGAGGCGGTGGTGGCCGACCTCAGGATGCGCACGGAGAAGTCCTGGTCCGGCCACGCCACCGGCCTCGGCAACTGACGCATCCCCGGGAACCAACCGCTCCTGGCGGGCGTCCCGCTACGGGGTGGCCGCGCAGCTTGTGGACCCGGCGACGCTGGAGCTGGCGCCGGCCCGAGCCGTCGTCGAGTCGCTCGTGCGTCAGGTCCGCGACGCCC
>DASSJR010000187.1:0-6875 GCA_035691135.1 Nocardioides sp.
ACGCCCACAACTGAACCCGTCCCAGCGCTAGCGAAGGAACTCCATGGCGACCGAAGTCAATCTCCCGGCCCTCGGCGAGTCCGTCACCGAAGGCACCGTCACCCGCTGGCTCAAGCAGGTGGGTGACGAGGTCAAGGTCGACGAACCGCTCCTCGAGGTCTCCACCGACAAGGTCGACACCGAGATCCCCTCTCCCGTCGCCGGCACGTTGCTGGAGATCAAGGCCGAGGAGGACGACACCGTCGAGGTCGGCGCCGTGCTGGCCATGATCGGGGACGAGGGCGAGGGCGGCGGCTCGGACGACTCCGGCGAGTCCGAGGACTCGGACGAGTCCGAGGACTCAGGCGAGTCCGCCGAGGACAGCGCGGGCGGCGGCGAGGACGTCGAGCAGGAGCAGGCGGAGGCGGACGCCGAGGAGCGCGACTCGGGCGGCGAAGCCCCGTCCGAGCAGGAGCCCGCGGCCGCCGAGGAGGCCGACGAGGAGGCCGAGCCCGAGCAGGAGGAGGAGCCGGCCGCGGAGAGCAAGCCGTCCGGCGATGGCGAGGGCGGCGGGTCCGGCACCCCGGTCACCCTGCCCGCGCTCGGTGAGTCCGTCACGGAGGGCACCGTCACCCGCTGGCTCAAGCAGGTCGGTGACGAGGTCAAGGTCGATGAACCGCTCCTCGAGGTCTCCACCGACAAGGTCGACACCGAGATCCCCTCTCCCGTCGCCGGCACCCTCCTTGAGATCAAGGTCGAGGAGGACGAGACGGTCGAGGTCGGTGCCGAGCTCGCGATCGTGGGCTCCGGCGAGCCGGCGTCCGGCGGGGACAAGTCCGAGGACAAGGCTGAGGATCAGGCCAAGGAGGCGTCGGAGGAACCGGCCGAGGAACAGCCGGAGGCCGAGGAAGCCGAGCCCGAGCCCGAGCCGGAACCCGAGCCAGAGCCCGAGAAGGAGGAGCCGGCCGCAGAGAAGCCGGACGAGCCGGAGCCGGAGGAGAAGCCCGCCGCCGAGAAGCCGGACCGCAGCGAGCCGTCGACCTACGTCACCCCGCTGGTTCGCAAGATGGCCGCACAGCACGACGTAGACCTCTCCTCCATCACCGGGACCGGTGTCGGCGGACGGATCCGCAAGCAGGACGTGCTCGACGCGGCCCAGGGCAAGGAGCAGCCGGCGGAGGAGAAGGCCCCTGCCGCCTCGTCCGCACCCGCGGCAGCCGAGCCCTCACCCCTGCGCGGCAAGACCGAGCCGCTCTCGCGCCTGCGCAAGGTGATCGCCAAGCGGATGGTCGAGTCACTGCAGGTCAGCGCGCAGCTGACCACCGTGGTCGAGGTCGACGTCACGCCGATCGCCCGGCTCCGCGACTCGGTGAAGGCCGACTTCGCCGCCCGTGAGGGCGTGAAGCTCTCCTTCATGCCGTTCTTCGCCAAGGCCGCGATCGACGCGCTCAAGCAGCACCCGTCGCTCAACGCCGCGATCGACACCGACAAGGGCGAGGTGACCTACTTCGACAAGGAGAACCTCGCGATCGCCGTCGACACCGAGAAGGGCCTGCTGACCCCGGTGATCAAGGAGGCCGGCGACCTGTCGATCGCCGGGCTGGCCCGCAAGATCGCCGACGTCGCCGAGCGCACCCGCACCAACAAGATCACGCCCGACGAGCTGTCGGGGGGCACGTTCACACTGACCAACACGGGCAGCCGTGGCGCGTTGTTCGACACCCCGATCATCAACCAGCCGCAGGTCGCGATCCTGGGCACCGGCTCGATCGTGAAGCGGCCGGTGGTGATCGACGACGCGAACCTGGGCGAGACGATCGCGGTCCGCTCGATGGTCTACCTCGCCCTGACCTACGACCACCGGCTGGTCGACGGCGCTGACGCCGCCCGCTACCTCTCCGAGGTCAAGCAGCGGCTCGAAGCAGGTCAGTTCGAGGTCTGAGCCCAGCCGCCCGCGACGGAGTCGCGGGCGGCGTCGGGCGAAGAGGTTGAGGAGCGTCGGCTCAGGCCGCGCGTGCGCGGACTGAGCGACGCGTCTCGAAACCCCGCAACGTTGGCAGGGCGGCGACCTCGGACGCCACCGCCCTGCCCACCGTTCCGGGGTCTCGACGACGCTCGCGGACGCTCGCTGCTCACCCACCGGGACCTTCCACGAGGCAAACTCCCACGTACATGCCCCAAACAGCCGCGTCTAGCCACGCTTGCCTCACTGAATGACCCGGTCCTCCGGTGGTTGAGGTGCGAGGGCCGTCTGACGGCCCGAGCCTCGAAACCCCGCAACGTTGGCAGGGCGGCGACCACGGACGCCACCGCCCTGCCCACAGGTCCGGGGTTTCGACGACGCTCGCTAGCGCTCGCTGCTCAACCGCCGGGGCGACCGCGGTGTCGCGGTTTGACTGGGGCGCGTGCACGATGAGCACATGCGCGTCGTCATCGCCGGCTCCTCCGGCTTCCTGGGATCACAACTCGTCGAACACTTTCGGGCCGCTGGCCACCAGGTGACCCGGCTGGTACGTCGCGCGGCGACCGCGCCCGACGAGGTGGAATGGGACCCGGCGGCCGGCCGGCTCGATCAGGCGACCGTCGACGAGGCCGAAGTAGTGGTCAACCTCGCCGGTGCAGCGACGTTCGGCAACCCTCATTCCGGCAAGTGGCAGCGGGCGCTGCGCGAGAGCCGGGTACAGACCACCGTCACCATCGCCCGTGCGGTCGCCGCCAGCGAGCAGCCGCCGGCATATCTGGCCGGCAACGCCGTGGGCTGGTACGGCAACCATGGCAGGGAGCCGGTCCCGGAGGACGCCGACTCACGCGGCAAGACGCTGATGACGTCGGTGTGCCGCGACTGGCAGGCCGCCGCCGACCCTGCGGTCGAGTCCGGGGCCCGGGTCTGCTTCCTGCGCACAGCGCCGGTGCTCGACCAGGGGGCCCCGCCCCTGCGCGAGCTGCGCCACCTCTTCCGGTTCGGGCTGGGCGCCCGCCTCTCCCACGGCGGGCAGTACTTCCCGGTGATCAGCCTGCGCGACTGGGTGGGTGCGGTGGCATTTCTGGCGGAGAACGACTCTGTCGGCGGACCGGTCAATCTCTCCTGCCCCGAGACCCCGACCAACGCCGAGTTCACCAGCGCGCTGGCCGAGGCCGTCGGGCGTCCGGCCTTCCTGCGCGTCCCCGGCACGTTGCTGTCGGTGGCTGCCGGGGAGCTTGCACCCGAGCTGCTGGGCTCGACGCGGGTGGAGCCCCGCGTACTGACCGAGGCGGGCTACGTGTTCAAGGATCGCGACGTGCGGTCGGTCGTGGCGGCAGGGCTGGCCCAGGAGTAGCCACGCCCCCATAATTCGGAGGCGGTTGTCGGAGCCGCGTCGTACGTTTGCTTAGCCGTGACCACGACCGAGCTTGCTCCCGCCTCCACCGCCACCACTGCCGATCCCGCGGTGGCGACCGGGCGCGTCGCCGTCGACTGGCGGCGCGTGCGCAGTCCCCTGGCCATGGTCGCCCTCACCGGTTCCCTGATCGGGGCGATCGGAATGTCGATCGGGTCGGTCGTCGCCGGTCGCCTGGCCGAAACTCCCACCAGTCGACTCGTCGGGTTGCTGGCTCTGTGCATCGTCGGGGCAGCCGTGCTCGACACCCTCGGCCGCACACTGTGGGCCGGTCTCATCGACCGTGCGGAGGGCCGGCTGCGCGCCGACCTGCTCGCCGCGGCCATGCAGCAGCCGTTGGCCGAGCTGAGCGAGCAGGCCGTGGGCGAGGTGCTCGACCGCATCGACGACGACACCCACGAGGTCGGCGTGCTGCTGCGCCAGGACGTCTGGATGGTCTCCCGCACGGTCCTGGCCGCCGGTCCGCTCTGGCTGGTGGCCGGACTGACGTGGTGGCCTGCGTTCCTGCTGTTCCCGCTGTCCGGCTTCGCGGCCGTGATGGTCTCGCGTCGGCTGCTGCCCGAGGTGGCCCAGCGCAAGGTGCTCGAGGAGATGGCCTGGACCGACCACGCCGCCGCCATGGAGGAGGGCGTCGCGGCGCGCGACGACATGCGCACCAGCCTTGGCCAGTCTTACGTGCTGCGGCGCTGCACCGAGCTGGCCGCCGAGATCCACCGTCGCTTCGGTCGCGTGGTGGAGGTCGAGGCCCGGATCAGCCGTCGTACCGGCACCCTGCTCCACGGCGTGCTCGCAGCCACCGCGCTGATCGGTATCGCCCTGGTCCTCGACGACCGTCTCTCCACCTCCGCGCTGGTCACGCTCTACCTGGTCACGACCATGTTCGTGGGCCAGGTCGACCAGCTCGCCCGTCACCTGCCCGACCTGCAGGCCGGCTTCGGTGCGGTGCTTCGGCTTCGCGGGCTGATGGCTTCCCCGCCGGAGCCCGTCGGCGGCCGCCGGTTGCCCGATGGCCCGCTCGATGTGGTGTTCCGCGACCTCCACTTCTCCTACGCCCACGGCACCTTCGCGCTGCAGGGGGTCGATCTGGTCGTGCCCCCCGAGACCACGTGCGCGCTGGTGGGCCGCACCGGCTCGGGCAAGTCCACGCTGGTCTCGTTGCTCTCCCGAGCCGTGGAGCCCGAGCCCGGCACCGTCCTGCTCGGCGGCGTCGACGTTCGCGACCTCGACCTCCAGGAGCTGCGCGCGACGGTCGGAGTCGTCACCCAGCGCACGGAGATCCTGGCCGGCACCCTCGCGGAGAACATCGCCCTGTTCGCCGACCTGCCCCGCGCACGGGTGGTCGACGCGGTCGAAGAGCTGGGCTTGACGGCCTGGGTCGAGGGTCTCCCCCAGGGGCTCGACACCCCACTCGGTCCCGGCGGCACCAGCCTCTCGGCCGGAGAGGAGCAGCTGGTCGCGTTCGCGCGGCTGCTCGTGCGTCACGTCCGGGTGGTGGTGCTCGACGAGGCGACCGCGCGCATGGACCCGCTCACGGAGGCACGCGTCGTACGCGCGGCCACCCGGCTGCTCACGGGCCGCACCGGCATCCTCGTCGCCCACCGGCTCTCCACCACAGAGCGGGCCGAGCACGTCGCCGTTCTGGACGGGGGCCGGGTCGTCCAGCAGGGGTCACGACCTCTCCTGGCCGACCAGCCCGGCCCCTTCCGCGCGCTTCTCGACGCCTCCCAGGGAGAGCCGACGTCGTCGTACGACGAGGAGGGTCTGGCTGCGGTCGGCACCGCGCGACGCACCGGTGCCCCGCCGGCCGGCCCGACGCTGCGACCGACCCCGGGACTGCCGCGGGCCACCCGCAAGGCACTGTTCATTCACCCGGAGTGGGGCCTGCTCGGGATGGTCCTGTTCCTCATCGCCGCGCTCACGGGTGCCTTCGGAGCTGTCACCGGCTGGATCTGGGGCAACCTCGTGGCGGGTCTCCAGGACGGCGACCGGCCCACGATCCTGGTCATCGCGCTGGTCGTTTCGCTCCTGACCGCACCGTCCCTGCTCGCCTCTGCGATCCGGATCTATCCGCAGTGGTGGATCGCGGTCATGCTCCGTGCCCGCACCCACGTGCTCGCCGGCCAGACCACCACCCACCGGCTGCTCCGTACGCCGCCGGGCGAGGTCGTCGCCCGGGCGATGGACGCAGACCGGCTGGCGCGCTACGCCGACCGCTGGGTCGACTTCGTCAACGGCCTGGTGATTGCCCTGGTGACCGCGGTCCTCGCGTGGAAGCTGCTCGCCGGCGCGGTCCTGCTGGGCGTCATGGGCGTCTCCGCTGCCGCCTCGTCGCTGGGTCGTCGGGTGGCCGGCCGCTCGGCCGCCGCCTCCTCGGCGGCCCGGGCCCGCTTCGGTCGCTCGCTGGTCTCGGCCCTCGAGTCCGTGCGCACCGTCAAGCTCGCCGCGGCGACCCCCGACGTCCACCGTCACCTGCGCGCGGTCGACGGTGGGCGCGTCGAGGCCGCGGTCAAGGAACACCGGGTGCAGGCGTTGCTCGACGGCGTCCCGATCGTCATGGTGCAGGTCGGCGTCGTGGCCGCCTGGGCCATCCACGTCGCCGGCGGCTGGGGCCTCGCAACCGCGCTGCTGGTGGCCGGCGCGGTCAACGGCTTCGACTGGTTCGGCCGAGTCGCCGGCTCAGTGATCACCGAGGCGCCGGGCACCCGCGCCTGGCTGCGGGCCACCAGCGACCTGGGCGGGGGCGGCGACCTGATGGACCTGCCCGAGGGGGTCCACCTGGTCGACGGCGTCAGTCCGGGTCCGCCGCCCACGCCCCGCGAGCCGATGCGCGAGCTCCGGATCAGCTCGCTGACGGCGATCCACGACGACGGCACCATCGGCGTCAGCGACGTCGACCTGGTCGTCCACCCCGGCGAGCTGGTGCTGCTGCTGGGTCAGGTTGGTTCCGGCAAGTCGAGCCTTCTGGGGGCGCTGGCCGGGCTGGTGGCGAGCACCGGCGAGATCCGCTGGAACGGCAACCCGGTCACGGACCGTGAGGCCGTGCTGAGGCCCGGCCGGGTCGCCCACGTCGCCCAGGTTCCGCGGGTCCTGTCGGGCACGTTCCGCGGCAACGTCGCCCTGGACCACCCCGACCGACCGGTCGAGCACTCCCTGACCGTCGCGCGGATGGGTCGTGACGTGGCCGACGCCGGGGGGCCCGATGCGGCGGTCGGCCACCGCGGCGTGCGGCTGTCGGGCGGTCAGGTCCAGCGGCTGGCGCTGTCCCGCGCTCTGGCTTCCAGGTCCGAGGTGCTGCTGGCCGACGACGTGTCCTCCGCACTGGACGCCGCCACCGAGGTGGAGCTGTGGACCGCGCTGCGGGCTCAGGGCGCGACGGTCGTCGGGGCCACTTCCAAGGCGGCCGCCCTCGCGCAGGCCGACCGGGTCGTGGTGCTGGCCGAGGGCCGGGTGGCCGCGACCGGCCCGTGGGCCGAGCTGGCACCGGCCTGGGGTCACCTGGCGGGTTGAATGGCCCGGGCG
>DASSJR010000188.1:0-4791 GCA_035691135.1 Nocardioides sp.
CACCGACCAGATCCCCGACACTCCCGACGAGCAGGACGACGGCGTGGTCACCCTGATGACCCTCCACACGGCCAAGGGCCTGGAGTTCCCGGTGGTCTTCCTGACCGGGCTCGAGGACGGCGTGTTCCCCCACTCGCGCTCTCTCGGCGACCAGCCCGAGCTCGAGGAGGAACGACGGCTCGCCTACGTCGGCGTGACCCGTGCCCAGCAGCGGCTCTACCTCTCCCGGGCGGTCGTGCGCTCGGCCTGGGGTGCGCCGTCGCACAACCCGGCCTCACGGTTCCTCGACGAGATGCCGGTCGACCTCGTCGACTGGCGCCGTACCGAGGCCGCGCAGACCCGCTGGGGCCGACCCGACCTGGCCGCCGGCGCCGCGGCTCGGCTGGGAACGCCGACCGCGGCGGGCCGGCGCAACTTCTCCTCCGCGGCGCTCAAGGCCGACGCCGCGGCGAAGGCCAAGACCGCGCGCGAGATCCCCTCGCTCGAGCCGGGCGACCGGGTGGTCCACGACTCGTTCGGCATGGGCACCGTGGTGGCGATGGAAGGCGTGGCCGAGAAATCGGTGGCCTCGATCGACTTCGGGTCCGAGGGCGTCAAGCGGTTGTTGCTGCGCTACGCGCCGGTCGAAAAGCTCTAGTTCGGGTCGGCTTTCGGCTCACCGGGTTTCGACACGCTCCGTCGCGACCTTGCAAGCTCGGTCGCGGTCGCTTCTCAACCACCATCACCGGATCCGCAGACGCGTCTCCGGTCGCAACCAAACTATGGCTGCAGGCCATGAACAACCATGGCCTCGTACGGATCCACCGGGTCGCCACCACCCGGGCGCACCTCGACGTGGAGATGGGGTCCGGTGGTGTTGCCGGTGTCGCCGAGATAGCCGATCAGGTCGCCGGCACGGACCTCCTCGCCGCTGGTCGCGGCGGTCTGCGACATGTGGCAGAACCACAGCTCGGTGCCGTCGTCGAGCGTGATCACGACCTTGTTGCCGTAGGAGCCGTCGTAGCCCACCTCGGTGACCTCCCCGCCGGCCATGGCCTTGATGGGAGAGCCGTAGGCGGCGGCGAAGTCGAGGCCGGTGTGGTAGCTCGCCCAGAGCCCCCACTCGCCGAACCGGGCGGTCAGGTGGTAGCCGTCGACCGGGAGCACCCACTGGTTGAGCGCGATCTTGGCGGCCTGGGCCTCGGCCTGCTTGGCGAACTCGGCCAGGGCGGCGTTGCGTTCGCGCGCCTGCTGCTCGGCCTGCTCGACGAGCTTCTCGTCGGCGGCATCCTGGAGGGCGTCGCGGCGTGAGTCACGGCTGACCGCGGCGGTGCGGTCGTTGAGCAGGCTGGTCGACGCCGCCCCGCTGGTGCCGTTGAGGGCGCTGGCGCCGGAGATGTGCGCCTCACCCGAGACCAGGGTCGGGTTGGACATCGTGATGGCCCCACCGGCCGAGATGGCGAGGGCTGCGACTCCGACCGCGACGGGGAGTGGGGGCAGCCCCGGGACGAGGCCTCGACGTCGACCGCTGTGCC
Organism: Nocardioides sp.; assembly: GCA_035691135.1. Taxonomy (GTDB): domain Bacteria; phylum Actinomycetota; class Actinomycetes; order Propionibacteriales; family Nocardioidaceae; genus Nocardioides. The sequence continues at coordinate 1,515 of DASSJR010000188.1, forward strand.
GGGCGGCCTTGCGGCGGCCGGGGGCCGCCGGAGCGGACAGGCCCAGCTCGGGGGAGACGGGGTGGGAGGCCGGTTCCGGGTCGATCGGGGTGGTCGGACGCGGGTCGAGGGGCCCGGAAGGGTTCACCGAGGACGTGCGGCGCAGGCCGCGACGATGCGCTCGGTGGGCACCCATTGTTTGAGTTCTCCATCGTTCGGGGGCGGGGAGACAACGAGGGAAGACTCTAACCGATGGCTAGACCAGTCGGAACTCGGCGGGGGTGTGATTGTGGACAACCCGGGGTACTGAGCTGCGCCGGTTGCGCCGTGACCGCCGCAGGCACCCGGTCGGAGTGACCCGGATCACGGGTCGGATAGCCTGCGGCCATGGTCTCGACAGGCTCGACCCAGCGGTCCCCGGCGCAGTCCCGGCGGATCCGCATCGTGGTCGCCAAGCCCGGCCTGGACGGCCATGACCGTGGCGCCAAGATCGTCGCCCGCGCCCTGCGCGACGCCGGCCACGAGGTGATCTACACCGGCCTCCACCAGACCCCCGAACAGATCGTCGAGACCGCGATCCAGGAGGACGCCGACCTGATCGGCCTGTCGGTGCTCTCCGGGGCCCACATGACGCTCTTCCGCAAGCTGATCGAGCTGCTGGCCGAGCGGGACGCCGCCGACATCGTCGTCTTCGGCGGCGGCATCGTCCCCGAGGAGGACATCCCCGTCCTCGAGGAGATCGGGGTCGCCAAGGTGTTCACCCCCGGGGCGACGACCGGTGAGATCACCGGCTGGGTCGCCGAGCACTTCGCGGAGGACGCTCAGGCCTGACCCGGGCGGCGTACGTCCAGCACGATCCGGACCCGCTGGCCGGCCTGCCGGGCCTCCCGGATGGACACACGCTCGGAGGTGATCCGGCGCGGCAGCAGGGGTGCGCCGGCGCCGAGGAACACCGGGGTCACGCTGAGCAGGATCTCGTCGAGCAACCCGGCGTCGTCGAACTGGCCCACGAGGTCTCCGCCCCCGACCACCCAGATGTTCCGGTCGTCCGCGGCGGCGGCCAGGTCGTCGTACACGCCGGCGACCTCACCAGACACGAACCGGAGGTCGACGCCGGGGATCGGCGGCAGGTCGCGGTGGGTGAAGACGAACGCCGGACGGTCGCCGTAGTAGTCGTGCCAGCGCTGGGGGTTCTCCAGGAGCTGCTCGTGGTCGAGGACCCACTGGTACGTCGTCGCACCCATCACCATCGACCCCACGCCGGCGATGAACTCCTCCCACTCCGCCTCGTGGCTGTCGGCGGGGTCGACGTCGGCGCCGCGGCCCACCTCGAACAGCCAGTCCAGGGAGTTGTGCTCGTCGGCGATGAAGCCGTCGGCGGAAGTGGCGGTGTAGTACTGGGTGCGCGTCACCCCACCCACCCTAGGCAGGAGTTGGCCCGCCCCGGCGTGGTCGCGCCGGTCCGCCGGGCACTAGGGTGCCAAGGAATGAGCCTGTGATGAGCCGAGAAGGCTGGGTTGAGAAGGACTGGGTCGAAAGGACTGGGTCGAGACGTGGATCTGATGGAGTATCAGGCGAAGGAGCTCTTCGCCAAGCACGCAGTGCCGGTCAAGGTCGGCACCGTCGTCACCGAGGCCGACGACGCGGCGGCCGCAGCCGAGGAGCACGGCGGGAAGGTCGTGGTCAAGGCCCAGGTCAAGATCGGCGGACGCGGCAAGGCCGGTGGCGTGAAGCTGGCCAACGACCCGCAGGAAGCCGTCGAGAAGGCCCGGGAGATCCTCGGCATGGACATCAAGGGCCACACGGTCCACCGGGTCCTGGTCGCGCCGGCTGCGGAGATCGCCGACGAGTACTACTTCTCGTTCCTGCTCGACCGGGCCAACCGCAACTACCTCTGCATCGCCTCGATCGAGGGCGGCGTCGAGATCGAGGTGACGGCGAAGGAGAAGCCGGACGCGGTTGCGAAGGTCGCCATCGACCCGTTGACCGGCGTCGACGACGCCAAAGTCGACGAGATCATCGAAGCCACCCGCTTCCCCGAGGATGTGCGCGAGCCCGCCCGCGACATGATCAAGAAGCTGTGGAAGGTGTTCGTCGAGGAGGACGCCACCCTGGTCGAGGTGAACCCGCTGGTGAAGCTGGCCGACGGGAGCCTGGAGGCCCTGGACGGGAAGGTGTCCCTCGACGGCAACGCCGACTTCCGCCACGAGGAGCACGCCGACTTCGAGCTGGTCGAGGACGTCGACCCCCTCGAGCTCGCGGCCGCCGAGAAGGACCTCAACTACGTGAAGCTCGACGGCGCCGTCGGCATCATCGGCAACGGCGCGGGACTGGTCATGTCGACCCTCGACGTCGTGGCCTACGCCGGCGAGGACCACGGGGGCGTCAAGCCCGCCAACTTCCTCGACATCGGCGGCGGGGCCTCGGCCCAGGTGATGACCGACGGGCTGCACATCATCCTCGGCGACGACCAGGTGAAGTCGGTGTTCGTCAACGTCTTCGGCGGCATCACCGCCTGCGACCAGGTGGCCAAGGGCATCGTGGGTGCGCTCGACGCGCTGGGCGACGAGGCCAACAAGCCGCTCGTCGTACGCCTCGACGGCAACAACGTCGAGGAGGGGCGACGGATTCTCGACGAGGCCGACCACCCTCTGGTCACCATCATGGACACCATGGACGGCGCGGCCGACGAGGCCGCCGAGCTGGCATCCCGGTAATCGGCAGAGTCTGAAAGGACCGCACAACCAATGGCAATCTTCCTGACGGACGCGAGCAAGGTCATCGTCCAGGGCATGACCGGATCCGAGGGCATGAAGCACACCCAGCGGATGCTCGACTCCGGCACGACCATCGTCGGCGGGGTCAATCCCAAGAAGGCCGGCACCACCGTCGACTTCGAGGGCGGCACCTCGGTGCCGGTGTTCGGCTCGGTCGCCGACGCGATGCAGGAGACCGGCGCCGACGTGTCGGTGCTCTTCGTGCCCCCGGCCTTCACCAAGGCCGCCGTGCTCGAGGCGGTCGATGCCGGCATCGGCCTCGCCGTCGTCATCACCGAGGGGGTCCCGGTCCACGACACCGCGGAGTTCCGGGCCTACGCCGAGTCGTCCGGCAAGACCCGGATCGTCGGGCCAAACTGCCCCGGCATCATCAGTCCCGGCAAGTCCAACGCCGGCATCATCCCCTCCGACATCACCAAGGCCGGTCGGATCGGGCTGGTGTCGAAGTCCGGAACGCTGACCTACCAGATGATGTACGAGCTGCGGGACTTCGGCTTCTCCTCGTGCATCGGCATCGGCGG
>DASSJR010000189.1:0-6085 GCA_035691135.1 Nocardioides sp.
GGCCACCGTCCGGCCCTCCCGCAGCGTGCGGGTCGTGACCGTGACCGGCCCCGGCTCGGCCGCGGCCAGGTAGTAGGCACTGATCGCGATCGGGTCCGGCTTGTCCGTGAGGCTCGCCCGGATCGCGTTGCCGATCACCGCCAGCAGGTAGCCGCCGTTGACGCCACCACCGACCACCCAGCCGGGGGCCAGGTCAGCCTTGAACTCCCCATCGCCCGCCGGCTGAACCGCAATCTGCTGGTCGAACTCGCTCACGCGGACAGGCTAGGTGGTCGCGTCTCCTGACCAGTCGGCGCTCTGCCGTCCTGCTCACCAGCCGAGCTCACGCAGCCGCGCGTCACCGATCCCGAAGTGATGGCCCACTTCGTGAATGACCGTGCGGCGAACCTGCTCGACAACCTCGGCCTCGCTGCTGCAGATTGCACAGATGGCATGCCGGAAGATCGTGATCCGGTCGGGGAGTGCCCCGGCGTAGGACCTCCCCCGACGAGTCAACGGCACACCCTGGTAGAGCCCCAACAGGCCGGCCGGGCCGCGGTCGTGTTGCACTGTGACGGCCACGTTGCTCATCAGCTCGCCCAGCTCCTCCGGGATGCCGTCGAGCGCCTCGCTCACCATCACCTCGAAACGCTCGGGATCAACCTCGACCATTCAGCCTCGGCTGGTACGTCGTTGCCACCGCTCCAGAATCGAGCTCCAGCCGGCTCACGAGCCTCAGGTCGAGCGGCCGTGAGAGTCCTGCGAACAACGTCGGGCCGTGACCCGCGAGCCTGGGATGCACCACGAACTCGTACTCATCGATCAGCCCCAGCTCCGCGAGCGCGAGGGGCATGGTCACACCTCCCACGTACAGGCCCTCGCCCGACTCCTGCTTGAGCTGCCGAACGGCCTCGCCCAGATCACCGCGTACGAGCTCTGCATTCCAGTCAACGTGCTCCAGGGTGCTCGACACCACGTACTTCTTGGCCGCACTGATCGTTCGGGCGAAAGGCTCCATCCAGTCCGGCCTCCCGCTTTCTGCCGCCGGGGGCCGCCACGCGGACTCCATCATCTGGTAGGTCACCCGGCCGAAGAGAAGGGCGTCGGCGCGGCCGAGAGTCTCGGCCGCGTGGCGATGCATCTCCTCCGTCGGGGCAAGGGCACGGTGGTCGCAGCACCCGTCCAGGGTGACGTTGATGCTGTAGCGCAGAGGACGCACCTCCCGACGCTAGCAGCGCCGCGCCGGGCTCCCCCAGCGCCGCATGACGCGGCCGGACCAGCCGGGCCGAGTCAGGACGTCACTCCTCAGCCCGCCCTACCCTGAAGAGTCCGGACGGGCGGGGCTCAAGGAGGCTGTCTTGGGCAAGGCACTGCACGCGCTCGGCATGTTCTGCGCCAGGCGTTCGTGGACCACGCTCGGCATCTGGGCCCTGATGGCAGTCGCCGTCGTCGGCCTGGTCGTCGTCTACGGTCCCGAGACCAGCAACGACCTGGAGCTTCCCGGCACCGAGAGCCAGCAGGTCCAGGACCTGCTCACCGAGCGCTTCCCGCCCCAGCAGAACGGCGCGAATCCGATCGTCTTCCACGTCGACCACGGCAAGCTCACCGACCAGGACAACAAGCAGGCGATCAAGGACGCGGTCCAGGGGCTGCGCGGCGCGCAGCACGTGTACAGCGTCACCAACCCGCTCAGCGATGCCGGTCAGACCGCGGGACTCCTGTCCAAGGACAAGCAGACCGCCTTCGCGCCCGTTCTCCTCGACGTGGGGTCAGCCGAGCTCGACCAGGCGATCGCGACCTCCGTCTTCGCCACCACGAAACCTGCCTCCTCCGCGGGCATCCAGGTGGAGGCGTCCGGGTCGATCGGCAGCGAGCTGTCCGACCAGCCCACCGAGAGCAGCGAGGTCGTGGGCATCCTCTGCGCGATGCTCATCCTGACCCTGGTCCTGGGCAGCCTGATCGCCATGGGCATGCCCATCATCACCGCTGTCGTCGGGCTGGCATTCGCGCTGGCCACGATCGGCCTGATGGGACACCTGTTCGCCGTCCCCGACACCGGCGCCACGCTGGCCACGATGATCGGGCTCGGCGTCGGCATCGACTACGCGCTCTTCATGGTCACGCGACATCAGCAGAACCTCGAGGAGGGCCTGCCGGTCGAGGAATCCATCGCCAGGACGGTCGCCACCTCCGGCAGCGCGATCGTGTTCGCCGGGGGCACGGTCGTGGTCGCGCTCGTGGCGCTGCGCGTGGCCAACATCCCGTTGCTGAGCACGCTGGGTCTCGCCTCGGCGGTCGCGGTGCTGACCGCCGTGCTGGCGGCGATCACCTTCCTGCCTGCCGTGCTCGGGCTGCTCGGCCACCGGATCCACTGGCTGTCCTTGCCCGCGTTCATGCGGCGCCGGCGCCCCGACGGTGGCGTCTGGGGCGCCTGGGCCGGCTTCGTCACCCGGCGACCCGTGCTCCTCAGCGTGGTCGCACTGGCGTTCCTTGCGCCGCTGATCGTCCCCGCCCCGTCGCTGGCCTTCGGCCAGGAAGACATCGGGGCGGCGCCGCCCGACACCACCGAGCGCAAGGCGTACGACCTGATCACCGCCGGGTTCGGGCCCGGCTACAACGGGCCGCTGCAGGTCGCGTCGAAGCTGGATCCCCCGGCCAGCCCCAGCGACGAGTACACCAAGAAGTACGCCAAGGCGAAGTCGCTGCAGAAGCAACTGCAGAAGGACCAGAAGACGCTGCCCCGGGAGAAGAAGCAGCTCGAGGCGCAGCAGAAACAGCTCAAGGCGCAACAGGCGGAACTCGAGGCGCAGCAGGCTCAGCTCGAGCGGCAGAAGACGCAGCTGGAAGGGCAGCAGGTCAGCCTGCAGCGCAAAGGGGACCAGCTGGAGGCCGAGGGAGCGAAGCTCCAGCGTGAACAGGCGTCGCTGGAACGGCAGGCCCAGAGACTCCAACACCAGAAGGCCGAGCTGCTGGCCGAGAAGCAGCGCCTGATCGCCCAGCGCAACCGGCTCGAGCGGCAGGCACGCGCCCTTGAGGAGCAGGCCCGGCCGCTGATCCGGAGGCTGGCCGTGCTCGACGCACGCGAGCAGGTCCTGGAGCGCCGGATCGCGCGGGCCGAGGCGGACGGCAACAACAACCTGGCACGTCGCCTCCGGGCACGGCTGCAGCGCGTGCAGGACCGGGCGGTCGGCGTGCGGGCCCAGCTCGCGCCGATCCGCCGCAGGGCCGAGCGGCTGGCGGCTCAGGCCCGCGCGCTCCAGGCCCAAGCCGACCAGCTACAGCGGCAGGCCGACGCGCTCCAGGCCCAGGCCCACCAGCTGTCGGCTCGCGCCGACCGGCTGCGGGCGCAGGGGCGGAGCCTCGAACAGCAGAAGGCCGATCTCCAGGCTTCGGCTGCCAAGCTCCAGGCCTCCGCCGACCAGCTGAAGGCCTCCGGCGACCGGCTGCAGGCGCAGGCTGCGCGCCTGCAGCAGCAGGCGACAGCGCTGCAGAAGCAGGCCAACAACCTCAAGTCCCAGCAGAAGACGGCCGAGCAGCAGAAGAAGCAAGCGGAGAAGCTCCAGCAACAGCTGACCACCATGGTCACCGCCGCCGGCGGGGACCCGCGGGCCACCGACCCGCGGGTGACCAAGCTCCAGCAATCCCTTTCCGGGACCCCGGGGGTGCAGACGCTGACGCCCCCACAGACCAACAAGAAGGGCGATGTCGTTCTCCTCTCGGCGGTGCCGACGACCGCGCCCGCCACCGACGCGACGGCGGCCTTGCTGAACGACGTACGCGACCACGTGGTGCCCCAGGCCACCTCCGAGGGCGGCATCACGACGTACGTCGGCGGCTACACCGCGTCCTACGCCGACCTCGCGACGCTCATCTCCCAGCGGTTGCTGCTGGTGATCGGCACCGTGATCCTGCTCGGGTTCGTGCTCCTGATGATCGCGTTCCGCTCCCTCCTGATCCCGCTCCAGGCGGCGGCCACGAATGTGCTGTCGGCTGCGGCGGCGTTCGGGATCCTGACCGCGTGCTTCCAGTTCGGGTGGGGCATCGACCTGGTCGGCCTGGACACCTCGTCGAGCACCGTGCCCATCGCCAGCTACGTGCCGCTGATGATGTTTGCCGTGCTGTTCGGCCTGTCCATGGACTACGAGGTCTTCCTGGTCAGCCACATCCAGCAGCACCACCTGGCCGGCGAGCCAGCCCGGCAGGCAGCGTGCTCCGGCCTGAGGACCAGCGCCCGGATCACCACGGCAGCGTGCCTGATCATGACCTCGGTCTTCGCGAGCTTCATCCTCAACGGCGACCCGACCATCAAGCAGTTCGGTGTCGGTCTGTCCAGTGCGGTGCTGCTCGCCGGCCTGCTGGTGATCACGCTCGCGCCTGCGACCATCGCCCTGATGGGCGAGGCCGCGTGGTGGCTCCCGCGCTGGCTCGGCCGGGTGCTGCCGCACATCGACGTCGAGGGCGGTGGTGAGGGAGGGGCTCCGGTCCCGCCTCCGGTCCCACCGCCGCCCTCGATGCCGCCTCGTCCCGGGGCGGCCCCGCAGCCGGCACGGCCGGTGGTCGCACCGCCCAGCCCTCTGGGGGTGAAGCCCCGCGGCGTCGGGTGAGAGCGGCGCCTCAAGCCGCGTCGCGGCGGGTGTGCCGTTCGGCGAGGACCAGGGCCATGTCGTCGTCGATCTCCTCGGCGGCATGGTCGGCGACCTGGCCGAGCAGGCCGTCGAGGGCGTCGTCGAGACTTCCGCCCAGGAGGATGTGCGCGCGATCTGTGAGCGGGAAGAAGGCGCCCTCCTGGTCCCGGGTCTCGATCATGCCGTCGGTGTAGAAGAGCATCCGGGCGCCCTCGGGCAGGTGGGTGGTGACCATGTGGGGCGTCGGGCCGAGACCCAGTGGCGGCTGCGGATCACCGGTGTCGACCAGCGCGGTCGTCCCGGCGTCGGTGAGCAGCAGGGGCGGGTGGTGTCCGCAGTTGACCAGGGTCACGGTGTGGTCGTCGTGGAGGTCGGCGAGCAGCGCGGTCACGAAGTCCTCCATGCCGGCGACGGCGGTCACCACCCTGTCCAGGTCAGCCGCGATCTCGGTCAGTGGGAGCTCCAGGGCCGCCGCCCGGCGGAAGGTCGCCAGCACGGTCGCGGCCATCTGCACCGCATCGAGACCCTTGCCACGTGCGTCGCCGACGATCAGGCGCACCCCGTCCGGGGCCTCAACCACCTCGTAGAGGTCCCCGCCGACCAGCGCATCCTTGGTTGCCGAGACGTACCGCGTGGCGAACCTCAGCGAGCCGATCGAGCTGGGGATCGCTCGGAGCAGAGCGCGTTGTGCCGTCTCGGCGATCGTGGTCATGTGCTGAAGTGCCTGCTCGCGTCGGACCCGGACCGTGGCCAGGACGACGGCCAGGGCACCGAGCCCGACCGCCATCGCCAGACGGATCCACCAGCCAATGGTGTTGAGATCGTGGTTCCAGATGGGCGAGATGGCGGTCACCACCAGCGCCGCGACTCCCACCATCGCCGTCCGCCGCACCGTCGTGATGGCACTGGCCACGACGGCAGCGACACCGAACGAGCCGCTCACCAGCAGCCTGGGCGGCAACGCCGCGTCAATGCCCGCGAGTACGCCGAGGACCCCGAGCGGGATGATTAGGTCCTTGTCCTTGAGCGAGCGCTTCGGCGTCATTTCGATTCCTCACGTGGAGGAGCCCCCGTCTATCGACGGTATACCCGGCGGGGCTCAGGGGCGACGCGATGGGTCATCGGTCGCCCAGGGTGTAGTCCCCCCCCCGGTTGTTGATGGCATCCACCGCCACGTCCTTCAGCAGGCGACGCTGGCTCCGGGCGCGGTGTCGAAGCAGCACGAAGGCCTCGTCCAGGCCGATGTCGAAGTGGTACGCCAGAATGCCCTTGGCTTGCTCGATCGCCACCCTGCTCTCGAGGGCGGTCTCCAGCTGCACGATCAGCGCCACCCGCTTCTGAGAGAGCCGCACATGCTCGATCGCGACCGCGGTCACGTCGGCCATCGCCTGCGCAACCTTGGCAGCCGGAGGGTTCGGGGCGGGCTGCTCGGGGGTCCCGAAGAGGTTCAGCGCGCCCTTCACGGTCCCAGCCACCCGCAT
>DASSJR010000190.1:0-10514 GCA_035691135.1 Nocardioides sp.
GTGCTGGCCGAAGTTGCACTCGCCCTTGACGCCCTCGACGTCGAGACCGGCGGCGTACATGTGGTTGCGGATGTCGCGCAGCAGCGGCTCGACCCGGGTGGTGCCGAGGATCGAGTAGTCGACGTTGTACTGGTTGACCGGCGTCAGGTCGCGGTAGTGGTCGAGGGCCGCCTGCTCGTACGTCGTGTCGAACGCGATGAACTCGAGCTCGGTGCCGGCCAGCGCGGTCCAGCCGTGCTCGGCGACGCGGTCGAGCTGGTGCTGGAGGATCGCTCGCGGTGACTGGAGGACCGGGGCATGCGCGCCTCCATCTTCCTCGGGCCAGGCCAGGTCGCACTGCACCAGGGCCGTGGCCGGCAGGTGGGTCAGGACCCGGATCGTCGCCTCGTCGAGGACGAACTCCATGTCGCCGTACCCCTTCTCCCACGAGGAGATCTCATAGCCGCCGACGGTGTTCATCTCGACGTCGACGGCGAGGAGGTAGTTGCAGCCCTCGGTGCCGTGACCGACGACGTGCTCGGCGAAGTAGTGGCCGTGGAGGCGCTTGCCCTGGAGCCGACCCTGCATGTCGGTGAAGGCGACGACCACGGTGTCGATCGTCTGCTCCTCGATGCGGGACAGCAGGTCGTCCAGGGTCAGGTGGCGGTCGTTGCGGAGTTGGCTCCGGGTCATGCGGGGCTCCTAACCCACGAGGCCGCGCAGGAGCGCGGCCGTGTCGTCGCAGTGCTCTTCCATGGCCCGGCGGGCCCGTTCCGGCTTCCCGGCGAGGATCGCCCGGACGACGACCGCGTGCTGCCGGTCGGAGTGCGCGATGCTGGCGTTCAGCACCGGGATGGCCAGCAGCATCTCGTTCAGGACGGCCTGGACCGACGTGACCGCCTCGATCATCCGCGGCGAGCCGGTGAGCGTCGCCACCGTCAGGTGGAAACGCGAGTCGGCCTGCCGGTGCTGAGCGGGCCGTCGTGCGGCCGCCACCTCGCGGTGCGCCTTTTCGAGACGGGCTCGCTGGAGGTCGTCGAGGTCGGCCCGGGCCGCGATCTCAGCGGCGCCCGGCTCCACCACCCGGCGGAACTCCAGGGCGTCGAGCCACTCGGCCCGCCGCCCCTCGGGGACTCGGGCCGCCGCGCGGCCCGAGGGGGTCCGCGGCCTGACGGTGACGACTGTGCCCCCGCCGCGCCCGCGACGGGTCTCCACCAGCCCGGCCTGGCGCAGGGCGGCCATCGCCTCGCGCAACGTCGAGCGCGAGACTCCGAGCCGTTCCGCGAGCTCGCGCTCGGGCGGGAGCATGGTGCCGCGCTGGTAGACGCCGAGCCGGATGCTCGTGGCCAGCTGCTCCACGCACGACTCGAAGGCGTGATGCCCGTGTGCCGGGCGGAGCACGGCCCGGGTGAGGTCGTGGTTGCCGTCCGGCCGGGGGATCACGCTTGGAATCCTCGGACCCGACCTCACGGGTGTCAATGGTCGGGGTTCATACCATTTCGGTCTGGCCCTTTACGACGAGTTCCGGGGAGGTCTAGCCTCCGAGCAATCGATGCGTCCGTATCCCGAGAAGGTGGCCGCGATGTCCGAAGCACGCGAACCTGTCAAAGAACTCACCGATGACGAGAAGCACCTGGCCAAGCTCGGGTACTCGCAGGACCTCAACCGGTCCTGGTCCGGCTTCTCCAACTTCGCGATCTCGTTCTCGATCATCTCGATCCTCGCGGGCTGCTTCACGAACTTCGGCGCCGGATTCAACAACGGCGGCCCGATCTCCATCTCGTGGTCCTGGCCGATCCTCGGTGCCTTCATCCTGATCATCGGCTTCACGATGTCCGAGCTGGTGTCGGCGTACCCGACGTCGGGCGGCATCTACTGGTGGGCCTCCAAGCTGGGCGGCCCGGCGGCCGGGTTCTTCACCGGCTGGCTCAACCTGATCGGCCTCATCGCCGTGACGGCGGGTGTCTCCTACGGGTGCGCCACGTTCATCGACCTGACCATCAGCACCTACTCCGAGTCGTTCGCGGCCAACTACTCCCTGACCCGGGTGTTCATCATCTTCGTGGTCGTCCTGGCGCTCGCGTCGGTCCTCAACATCTTCAGCGGCCACCTGATGGCGGTCATGAACAACGTCTCGGTGTGGTGGCACGTCGCCGGCGCGCTGATCATCGTGCTCGTGCTGATCCTCGTGCCGGAGCAGCACCAGAGCTTCAGCTACGTCTTCACCGAGCGGTTCAACAACTCCGGGTACGGCGACGGGAGCACCACCTCGCTCGGCTTCTGGTTCGCCATCGTGCCGTTCGGCTTCCTGCTCACCCAGTACACGATCACCGGGTTCGATGCCTGCGCCCACCTGTCCGAGGAGACCGCGGAGGCTTCGAAGGCGGCGGCCAAGGGGATCTGGCGGTCGATCTTCTACTCCGTGCTCGGTGGCTACGTCCTCCTGCTGTGCGTGGTGTTCGCGATCCCCGACAACGCGCAGGGCGACCCTGACAACGCCCTCGCCGGCGGGGGCGTCGCCGGGATCTTCGTCCAGTCCCTCGGCACCAACTGGGCCACGCTGGTGCTGTTCATCTCGGCGTCGGCGCAGTTCTTCTGCGCCACCTCGTGCATGACCTCGGCGAGCCGGATGACCTACGCCTTCAGCCGCGACGGCGCGATCCCGGGTTCAGGCATGTGGCAACGGCTCAGTGGCGCCAAGGTGCCCGCCAACGCGGTCATGCTGGTCGGCGTCGTCTCGGCGATCCTCACGCTCCCGGCGCTGATCGAGGTCGACGTCAACGGGGTGCCGGTCCCGCTGGCCTTCTACGCGGTCACGTCGATCGCGGTCATCGGCCTCTACCTCGCATTCGCGATCCCGATCTACCTGCGCTGGCGTCACGGCGACAAGTTCGACCTGGGCTCGTGGAACAACGGCAGCAAGTACAAGTGGATGAACCCCATCGCCGTGGCCGAGATCATCATCGTGTCGCTCTACCTGATGATGCCGTCGACTCCGGCCGCCAACCCGTTCCGCGACGAGTTCGAGTGGAAGTTCGTCAACTACGCGCCGATCGTGACCCTCGGCGCCCTGCTCCTCCTGACCATCTGGTGGTTTGCGTCAGCCAAGCACTGGTTCACCGGTCCCAAGCACACCATCGACGAGGCGGTCGTCGCGGCGTTCGACGAATAACGCCGTCCCTTGGACGCATCCGCAGGAGAGCTTGACGCCCTGCTGGACCGGATCCCGGTCCTGCGGGGCGTCCGGCGGTCGGTGGAGGAGCTCGACGGTGGGCTGACCAACCAGAACCTCCACGTGATCACCGACGACCACGACCTGGTGGTGCGGGTATTCCGCGGGGACGCCACGCTGCTCGGGATCGACCGCGACGGCGAGCACCACAACACCCGGGCGGCGGCCGAGGCCGGCGTGGGCGCCCCGGTGGTCGACTACCTCCCCGAGCTGGGCGTGCTCGTGATCGGCTTCGTGCGGGGCGTGACCCTGGAGAATGACTCGTTCGCCGACCCCGGCGTAGTGCAGCGCGCGGCAGACGCCTGCCGAAAGCTGCACGCGGGACCGCGCTTCAGGGGCGACTTCGACATGTTCCGGCGCCAGGCGACGTACCGGCGCACGGTCGACGAGCGCGGCTACCGGCTCTTCGCGGGGTACGACGACCACGCCGACGAGTGGCGTCGGGTGCAGACCGCGCTGGAGCAGCGGGCCGGGTCGACGGTGCCCTGCAACAACGACCTGCTCGCCGAGAACTTCATCGACGACGGTGAGCGGATCTGGCTCATCGACTACGAGTACTCCGGCAACAACGATCCCTGCTTCGAGCTCGGCAACACCGCGACCGAGTGCGGCCTGGACGTCGACCAGGTCGAGGCCCTGACGACGGCGTACGCCGGCCGCCCGTCGCGCCAGATGGTCGCGCGGGTGCGGCTCCAGTCCCTGGTCTCGCAGTACGGCTGGTCGCTCTGGGGTGCGATCCAGGCGGCGGCGAGCACCCTCGACTTCGACTTCATGGCCTGGGGGCAGGAGCGCTTCGACAAGGCGGCCCGCACGTTCACGTCTCCCGAGCTCGACCGGCTGCTGGAGGCGGTCGTCCGTGACGACTGACCTGCCCGACCGGGCCCGGGTCGTGGTGATCGGCGGCGGCGTGATCGGGGCGTCCGTCGCCTACCACCTCACACGCGTGGGCTGGACCGACGTGCTGCTGCTCGAGCAGGGATCCCTGTCGTGCGGCACCACCTGGCACGCAGCCGGTCTGGTCGGCCCCCTGCGGGCCACCGAGAGCGGCACCCGCCTGGTGCAGTACTCGGCGGAGCTCTATGACGCGTTGGAGACCGAGACGGGGCAGGCCACCGGCTACCGCAACGTGGGTGGCGTGATCGTGGCCCGGAGCCGGGACCGGATGGTTGCCCTGAGCCGGACCGCCGCCAACGCGGCGGCCTACGACCTCGAGTGCTCCCTGCTGACGCCTGACGAAGCGGGGGAGAAGTGGCCGGTCATGGTCACCGAGGACCTGCTCGGCGCGATCTGGCTGCCCGGCGACGGCAAGGTCAACCCCACCGACCTGACCATGGCGCTGGCCAGGGGCTCCCGATCGGCCGGTGCCCGGATCGTCGAGGGGGTCCGGGTCACCGGTGTCGACGTCGTTGACGCGCCCTCAGGCCGTCGGGTGACCGGGGTTCGCACCGACCGCGGCGACGTCGTGGCAGAGGTGGTCGTGAACTGTGCCGGGCAATGGGCCAAGGCGCTCGCGGAGGGCGTCGGCGTCACCGTGCCCCTGCACTCCGCCGAGCACTTCTACGTGGTGACCGAGCAGCTCGACGGGCTGCACCCGGATCTGCCGATCCTCCGCGACCCCGACGGCTGGACCTACTTCAAGGAGGAGGTGGGCGGCCTCGTCGTCGGGGGCTTCGAGCCGGACGCCAAGCCGTGGCGGTCGCCGGACGACCTCCCCTATCCGTTCGAGTTCCAGCTGCTCGAGGAGGACTGGGAGCACTTCGCCCCGCTGATGGAGGAGGCGGTCCGTCGGATCCCCGCCCTCGCCGACACCGGCATCCGCCGCTTCTACAACGGTCCCGAGTCGTTCACCCCGGACAACCAGTTCGTCATGGGCGAGGCGCCGGGGCTGACGGGCTACTTCGTCGCCGCCGGCTTCAACTCGGTCGGGATCGCCTGTGCCGGCGGAGCCGGCCGCGCGCTGGCCGAGTGGATCGTCGAAGGCGAGCCCACCGTCGACCTGGTCGACGTCGACGTCCGCCGTTTCGGACCCTTCCACGGTGACCCGGCCTGGCTGAAGCAGCGCGTGGTCGAGGTGCTCGGCCTGCACTACGCCGTGCCCTGGCCCAACCGCGAACCGGAGACCGGTCGCCCGCAGCGCACGTCTCCGCTCCACGAGCGGCTGGCCGCAGCCGGTGCCGGCTTCGGGTCGAAGATGGGGTGGGAGCGCCCCAACTACTTCGCGCCCACGGGAGAGTCGCCGAAGGTCGAGTACACCTGGGGCAAGCCGCGCTGGCTGGAGTGGTCCGCCGCCGAGCAGCGTGCGACCCGCGAGGCGGTGGCGGTCTTCGACCAGACCTCCTTCTCGAAGTACCTCGTCGAGGGTCCCGACGCGCTCACCACGTTGCAGTGGGTGTGCGCGGCGGACGTGGACGTCGAGGTCGGCCGCGCGGTCTACACGCCGTTCCTCAACCGCCGCGGCACCTACGAGTCCGACCTGACGGTCACCCGGACCGGGGAGCATGAGTTCCTGCTGGTGTCGAGCTCTGCCACGACCGAGCGCGACCAGGACTGGATCCGCCGGCAGGCGCGCGACGACGCCACGATGCGGGTGCGCGACGAGACACCGTCGTACTCCGTGCTGGGGGTGATGGGGCCGCGCTCCCGTGCGCTGCTGGGCCGGCTCACGGATGCCGACCTCGAGGACGAGGGCTTCCCGTTCGCCACCAGCCGTCTGCTCGACCTCGCCGGCGCCACCGTGCGCGCGACCCGGATGACCTACGTCGGCGAGCTCGGCTGGGAGCTGTTGGTGCCGGTGGCCGACGCCGCCGCGGTCTACGACGCCGTGACGGAGGTGGGCGCCGATCTGGGCCTGGCCGATGCCGGCTACTACGCGATCGAGTCGCTCCGGCTCGAGAAGGGGTACCGGGCGTTCCCCCGGGAGCTGCATCCGGAGGTCTCGCCGGTGGAGGCCGGGCTGGTCTTCGCGACCGCGCTCGATGCGGACAAGGACTTCCTGGGCCGGGCCGCTCTTGCCGCGCACCGTGAGCGGCTGCGTGCCGGCGGACCCCGCCGCCGGGTGGTCTCCCTGGTCGTGGACGACCCGGCACCGATGCTCTGGGGTGGCGAGCTACTGCTCCATCACGGCGAGCCGGTCGGCCAGGTGACCAGCGCGGCCTGGGGCGAGACCGTCGGCTCGTGCGTGGGGCTGGCCCTGCTCCGTGCCGACGGCCCGGTGTCGCGCGATCTCCTCGGCGCCGGTGGTTACGAGGTCGACGTCGCCGGCGAGCGCTTCCCGGTCACCCTCAGCCTCTCCGCGCCCCTGGGCTGACCACTCCTGTCGGCGATGGGGACGCGCCGCAACCACGCCCCCAGGTGACGCAGGACGGGCCGGGTCACCCACCAGTAGGCGACGCCGACCACGAGCGAGGACAGGAGCGCCAGCAGTGGGTGGTTCGTCTCGAGGTGCGGGTAGACCTGCCAGTGGGTCAGGTACACGAACAGCGACGCCCCGGCCAGCACGGTGATCACCGGCGCCAGCATCCGCGGGAGCCGCAGGGTCGGAACCCACAGCAGCACAGCGATGCCGGTGACGATCAACAGCTCGCGCTGGAGGTCGCCGAAGAAACCGACGTAGGCCAACACCGCCATGACCAGTACGGCGATCCGCTGCCACGCCGTGCGGCTCCGGGCGGCCGCCCAGCCCAGCGCGAAGCACCAGAGCACCACCCCGGTCGTGTAGCGCTCGGTGGGGCCGGCCTCGATCCCGGTCCAGGCGAACCGCAGGGCCACCGTGCCCAGCACGAGCACAACCGGGAAGGCGAACTGGGCCCGACGCTCGACCCGGTCGAGGGCCGGGACAGCCGTGAGTGCGACCGCGCCGAGTGAGGTCCACACCAGCGCCTCGAGGAACCAGAACTGCCAGTCGAGGGTCCAGCCGTCGCTGCCGAGCAGGCCGTTCAGGAAGAACGCCGTTGGCAGGTCGTAGTCGCCGGTGATCAGGGCGACGGCGCTGATGTAGAGCGAGCTCGGCACCACCACCTGGGCGATCGCGACCAGGCCGTTGCGGATCCGGACCGCCCGCGGCACGTCGGCGAGCTGGAAGCGGGCGAAGTTGTAGCCGGCGACCGCCAGCAGCAGGTGGGCGCCGCCGACCACGGTGAGGACGTTGGCATGGCTGCCGACGATGAGCAGGATGCAGAGGGCCCGGAGTACGACGGTGGTGTCCATGTGGCGGCCCAGCCGGCGGCGACACGGTCGCGCCGCGGTCGGTGCAGGTGCCGCGAGCTCCGCGATGGTCCGCGTGTGCCACGCCGGTGGCAGCCGGTCCAGGCGCCGGCCGAGCCGGGTGGCCAGCTCGACGTAGGACAGTGAGTCACCGCCGAGGCTGACGAAGCTGTCGCTCACCTCGGCGTCGGGACGACCCAGCACCAGTGCGAACTCGTCCCGCAGCGACGACGCGGTGACCGCAGGTGCCGGCCCCGTCACGGCGTCGTGCGAGTCATCGGCCAGTCGCGCCTGCTGCTCGAGCGCGGCGTGGTCCGGCTTCCCGGCACCGGTGCGCGGCAGCTCGGCGACGGTGTGGACCCGCACCGCGGAACGGGGGAGCCCGCACAGCTCGGTCAGCTCGGCGTGCAGCCGGGCCGAGGAGCGACGCCGAGTGGTGAACGCGTGCAGCGTGTCGCCGACCGCGAGGCACCTCACCTCCGCTCGGGGGACCCGCGCGGCGAGCGTGGTCTCGATCCGGTCCAGGTCGAGGCGGAGACCGAACACCTTGGCCTGGCGACCCCGGCGGCCCACGATCTCGACCAGGCCGTCGGAGATCCGGGCCAGATCACCGGTCCGGAGGGCGTCCACCGTGCGGCCCTCGGCCAGGTCGGCCGGGGAGTCGGCGTACCCCAGCATCACGTTCGGACCCTCGTAGACGAGCTCGCCGACGCCAGGTGTGGTGGCCTCGGCCACCGGCTCCAGCCGGAGGGAACCCCCGGGGATCGCCACGCCGATCGTCTCCGGTCTGCTCGTGGCCAGCTCGGCGGGGAGATAGGCCATCCGGGCCGTGGCCTCGGTCTGCCCGTACATCACCACGAAGTCCCAGCCCCGCCGCTGTCCGAGCTCGGCCCACGCGCGGACCCGGTCGGGACCGAGGCGGCCCCCGGCCTGGGTGACGTAGCGCAGGCTGGGCAGGTCGCGGTCGGCGAAGCCCGAGTGCTCGAGCAGGTCGAAGGTGTAGGGCACTCCGGCGAAGGACGTCGCGCCGGCCCCCTCGAACCGCCGCCAGAAGCACTCGTCGACGACCGAGCCCTCCGTCAGGACCAGCCCGGCGCCGGTCAACAGGTGGCTGTTGACGACCGAGAGGCCGTAGCAGTAGTGGAGGGGGAGCGAGGTGGCGGCGCGGTCGTCGGGGGTGATCCGGAGGTACGACGCGATGCTGGCCGCGTTGCTGCGCAGGTTGTCGTGGGAGAGGCGGACCAGCTTCGGCGAGCCGGTCGAGCCCGAGGTGCTCAGCAGAAGGGCGAGGTCCGGATGCAGGTCATGGGTGCTGCCTCTTCGTCGCGGGTCGGCCAGCCACCGGTCGTCCTCGTGACGCAGGACCACGTCGGGGTCGTAGGCCTCGATCATCTGGTGGAGCTGCGCGGGCCGGCCCTCCGGGACCAGCAGGGCGACGTGACCGTGCTGCAGGGCCGCGAGGTAGGCGGTGACCGCTTCCGGGGTGTTGGCGCCCTCGATCAGGACCAGCCGCCGGCAGGGGCCCAGCACGTCGCGGGCGAGATCGGCGGCCCGGTCGGACAGCTCGGCGAAGCTGATCTCCCCGGCCCCGGTGTGGAGGGCGGTGCGTGGGCCGTAGCGGGGGAGGTCGAAGACCGGACGGGCGGGTGCACGCTCGGGGGAGGGGAGGAGCAGGCTCACCCCACGCAGTCTAACTTAGGGTTGCCTTACCTTATCGCCGGGCCTGCTGAGGGTCTGGTCACGCCGGGAAGGCGACCACGCCGCCGGCGACCCCCACCTTGACGATGCTCCCGACCGCGGGCGCCTCGAGACCGATGATCCGCGCGACCAGCGAAGGCCCGTCGGGCTGCAGGTCGAGCCGGCACGCGGCGTCGTGGCCGTAGAAGCTGACCTCGCTCACCCGGGCCTCGACGTTCGAGCTGCTCGCGGCGTCGTCCAGGCGCACCTGCTCGGGCCGCACGAGCACCTCGGCCACGCCGTCGGGGCAGGCGCCGGCGAGCGGCAGGTCGCCGAGGACGCAGGCCGCGACCCCGTCGGTCACCTGCGCGGGGAGGGCATTGGCTCCACCGACGAACCGGGCCACCTCCGCGTCGACCGGGGAGCGGTAGAGCGTGTAGGGCGCGTCCGCCTGGACCAGACGGCCGGCGCGCATCACCGCGACCTGGTCGGCCAGCGAGAGTGCCTCGTCCTGGTCGTGGGTCACCAGCACCGCGGTCGCCGACGCGGCATGCAGGGCGCGGACGACGGCCTGGCCGGTGCTGGTCCGCAGCGACGCGTCGAGCGAGGAGAAGGGCTCGTCGAGCAGGACCACCGTGGGGTTCGGCGCCAGCGCCCGGGCCAGGGCCACCCGCTGCTGCTGGCCGCCGGAGAGCTCGTGCGGGTGCCGGTCGGCGAACGACGACGGGAGCTCGACGAGGTCGAGCATCTCCCGGACACGTGACGTCCGGGTGCGAGCGGAGCGGCGCTGGGCACGCGGCAGGCCGAAGCCGATGTTGGCCGCGACGTCGAGGTGCGGGAACAGCGCACCCTCCTGCGGGACGTAGCCGACCCTGCGGGCCTGCGGTGACAGCGCGCGGCCGGCGCCGGCCACCACCTGGTCGCCGAACCGGATGGTGCCCGACTCCGGCTCCAGGAAGCCGGCGATCAGTCGGAGGAGGGTGGTCTTGCCGCACCCGGAGGGGCCGAGGACGGCGGTGATCGAGCTCTGCGGGACCGACAGCCGCACCCGGTCGACGGCCACGACGGGGCCGAACGACCGAGTCACGTCGTCGAGGTGCAGGCTGCTCATGGGTTCATTCTCTCGACTGGGGTGGCCAGGGTCGCGTGCCGGCCCAGCAGGATCGTCGCGGGGACCGAGATCAGGACCAGCAGCAGGGCATAGGGCGCCGCGGCGCCGTAGGCGACCGACGAGGACGCCGACCAGAACTCGGTGGCGAGCGTCGAGGTGTCGATCGGGGACAGCATCAGGGTCGCGGTGAGCTCGGTCGAGACGGCCAGGAAGACCAGCGCGGCGCCGGCGCCGATTCCGGGTGCGATGACCGGCAGGGTCACCCGCCGGGCGGTGGCGATCGGCCCGGCACCCAGGCTGTGGGCCACGTCG
>DASSJR010000191.1:0-5198 GCA_035691135.1 Nocardioides sp.
TACGCCGGCTGCATGCGGGGCCGCACGATGTACGTCATCCCGTTCGTGATGGGCCACCTCGAGGCCGAGAAGCCGATGTTCGGCGTCGAGCTCACCGACGCACTCGTCGCGACCGGGACGTTCACGCGACTTGACCCGGCGATCAAGCCGAACTCCTTCTATGCGGCCTCCGACCCCACCGACGTCGCGCGTGTCGAGGACCGCACCTACATCTGCTCGGTCCAGGAGAAGGACTCGGGTCCCACCAACAACTGGATGGACCCGAACGAGATGAAGGCCATCATGCGCAAGCTCTACGCGGGCTGCATGAAGGGCCGGACCATGTACGTCATCCCCTTCGTCATGGGCCACCTCGACGCCGAGAAGCCGATGTTCGGCATCGAGGTCACCGACTCCGCCTACGTGACCGCCAGCATGCGGGTGATGGCCCGGATGGGCACCCACGTGCTGCGCCGGATGGAGGAGCTGGACGCCGCCGGAACTGAGGTGAGCTGGGTGCCTGCGATTCACTCGGTCGGCATGCCGCTCGAGGACGACCAGGACGACGTCGCCTGGCCGTGCAACGACACCAAGTACATCGTGCAGTTCCCCGAGGAGCGCGCGATCTGGTCCTTCGGCTCCGGCTACGGCGGCAACGCGCTGCTCGGCAAGAAGTGCTACGCCCTGCGCATCGCCAGCGTGATGGCCCGCGACGAGGGTTGGCTCGCCGAGCACATGCTGATCCTCAAGCTGACCAGCCCCGACAACGTCGTGAAGTACATCGCGGCCGCGTTCCCGAGCGCGTGCGGCAAGACCAACCTCGCCATGCTCGCCCCGACCATCCCGGGCTGGAAGGTCGAGACCCTGGGCGACGACATCGCCTGGATGCGCGTCGGCGAGGACGGCCGGCTGTGGGCGGTCAACCCCGAGTACGGCTTCTTCGGCGTGGCCCCGGGCACCAACGAGCACACCAACCCCAATGCGATGAAGACCATCAACAAGGGCAACTCGGTCTTCACCAACGTCGCGCTCACCGATGACGGGGACATCTGGTGGGAGGGCCTGGAGAACACCCCGGACAAGGCGACGTCCTGGAAGGGCCAGCCCTGGACGCCCGACTCCGAGGAGCTCAGCAGCCACCCCAACAGCCGCTACTGCACGCCGATCAAGCAGTGCGACATCCTCGCCGAGGAGTACGACGACCCGCGGGGCGTCCCGATCGACGCGATCCTGTTCGGTGGTCGGCGCAAGACCACGGTTCCCCTGGTCTTCGAGGCCCGCGACTGGACCCACGGCACCTTCCTGGGCGCGACCCTTTCGTCGGAGACGACGGCCGCGGCCGTCGGCCAGGTCGGGGTGGTTCGCCGCGACCCGATGGCCATGCTGCCGTTCATCGGCTACAACGCCGGCGACTACTTCAACCACTGGATCACCGTCGGCAAGGACAACGACGCCGCCAAGCTGCCGCGCATCTTCTACGTCAACTGGTTCCGTCGCGACGATGAGGGCGACTTCCTGTGGCCGGGCTTCGGCGAGAACAGCCGGGTGCTGAAGTGGGTCGTGGAGCGCATCGACGGCCAGGCCGCCGCGGTGGAGACCCCGATCGGACACGTTCCGGCCCCGGGGGCCCTCGACACCGACGGACTCGACGTGTCCGAGGACCAGCTCGCGGCCGCGCTCGACGTCGACGTCGAGGAGTGGCGGGCCGAGCTCCCCCAGATCCAGGAGTGGTTCGAGAAGTTCGGCGATGACCTGCCGGCCGTCCTGTGGACCGAGCTCGACGGGCTCCGGGCCAGACTCGGTTCCTGACACGTAGCCAGAAGGCCCCTTCGGTTCCGGCGAAAGGGGTCTTCTGCCGTTCGGTTGTGGGATCATCGCCTGGGGGGTCAACGAGAGGGGCACCCGGGTGCGCAGTTTCGGTCCCGACGACCGCGACCTCCTGCGGTCCGATGCCGCGCGGCTCTACGAAGAGATCGTCACCGAGGGCGGCATCAAGGAAGGCGACCCGCGGATCGCCGCCGATCAGGCCGCCTTCGACCTGCTCCTCGAGATCGGCCTGCTCACCCCCGACCGCGAGACCAGCGGCTTCCACGCCGTCGACCCCGGCGCGGTGCAGTCCCGGCTCGTGACGCCGCTCGGCCAGGAGGGCGCCAGGCTGCTCGAGGAGTCGTCCCAGTGGGCCCAGACCTTCGGGTCGCTCGCGCAGGTCTGGCGCCGGTCCCCCGACACCGGCCGCGGGCCGTTCACCCTGGTACACAAGCCGGACATCGAGCCCTTCATCGAGGGTCTGGTCGCGGAGTGCCAGGACGAGATGCTGACCGCCCAGCCGCAGGCCGGGCGTGACCGGAGAAGGGTCGCCGCGTCGGTCCGCGACACCGCCCTGCTCGAGCGCGGCATGCGGATGCGCACGCTCTACCAGCACAGCGCCCGACGCCACGCGGTCACTCGCAAGTACGTCGCCGCGGTCACCGACCTGGGCGCTGAGGTGCGCACGCTCGACGAGTTCTTCAACCGGATGATCATCATCGACCGGCGAGTCGCGGTGATCCCGGCCCATGAGGACCTCAGCACTGCGATCGTGATCCGGGAGCCGTCGATCGTCGCCTACCTCGCCGACATCTTCGAGCGCACGTGGGAACGGGCCCGCCCCTTCACGATGCGCCGCGAGACCTCCACCATGTCGGGCATCGCGGGAGAGCAGCGGGCGATGACGATCCGGATGTTGATCGAGGGCCACGCCGACCCGGTCAGCGCCAAGCGGCTAGGGGTCAGCGCGCGCACGTACGCCGGCTACGTGGCCGACCTCAAGGAGGAGTACGAAGCCGACACCCGGTTCCAGCTCGGGTACACGATGGGCAAGCTCGGTGTGTCCGGCACCGAGCCCGCGGACCAGGAGGGCCACGGCCCTCACAAGCAGTGATGCCGGCACGCGCAGAGCACGCGACGGGCATAGCACGAGGGCAGTGACGTCAACGTCACTGCCCTCGTGCGGCTGAGACCGGCCTGGGGATGGCGCTGGAGGCTGACGCGTGTGGGGGGGAGTCAGCCCCGGTCTCAAACTCTTTGTTCTGTCAGGGGATGTACTTCGCGGAGACGCCCGTCTTGCTGTCCCAGCTGCTGTCCTTCGCCTGGGCCGGGGCTCCGATGAGGCCGATGGTCATCCCCACGGTGGCCAGCACGATGCCGACCTTGCTCGCGATCTTCATTGTCTCCGCCTTTGGTTTCCGTGGATGGGTCCGGGGTGCCCATCCAAGATCTTTAGTCTGAGCCACGTGGTCGGTTGCCGTCAGGGAAACCGTGCATCATAAAGTTGCATTGCATTTTTATG
Source organism: Nocardioides sp. (assembly GCA_035691135.1). Lineage (GTDB taxonomy): Bacteria > Actinomycetota > Actinomycetes > Propionibacteriales > Nocardioidaceae > Nocardioides. The sequence goes on from DASSJR010000191.1 coordinate 3,308, forward strand.
CAGTTCTGTACGGCGAGTCGCGCCAGAGAGTGTGCACTGGTGTCCCACGAACAACACTGCCCTCCCCGGACGGGTCCGGGGAGGGCCTTGTCGTTCGGAGCGGAGGCGGCGGGATTTGAACCCGCGAGAGGGGATCACCCTCAACCCGCTTAGCAGGCGGGCGCCATAAACCGGACTAGGCGACGCCTCCCGACAGCCAGCACAGGCTACAAGCACCGCGCCGGGGTTGCCGAATCAGGTCCGCCCTGGAGGCGACCCCCCCGTGCTGCCGTCCAGGTGTGCGCGCACCTGCCGGGCGAACTCCTCCCGGTCGGCGGCCAGCACCTGGACCGGGATGGTGGTGGTCCGGCCGTCCCGGAGTCGCAGGACCAGGCAGTCGACCCCGCGTGGGCTCGCGGTGACCGCGTCCTCGACCTCGACCCAGCGAGCCTCCCGGACCCCGGCACCGCGCACCAGCCGGACCTGGTACCCGTCCGCCCCGAGCCGGACGACGTACGTGCGCCGGGTGAGCAGGTAGCCGGCCACCAGCACCGCAGCCGATCCCACCGCCGCGACCACCACCACGAAGATCGCCGACAGGTCTAGAACAGCGGTCAGCACAGTGGCCACGAACACCAGGAGCGCCAGCCCGACCAGGGCTGACCCCAGCAGTCGGGCACCGATGGCCGGCGAGAGCCGATAGTCGGACGACATGGGGATGATTGAACAAGACAGCACATTCTCGGCCTGCGAGGGGTTGCCGCCGGGTTCGCCGGGCGCCAAAATCGAGAGACTCCCCGGAACCACCGGACCCACCGCCATCCGGAGGTCATCATGACCGCGACTTCGGCTGCACTCCTCCACCTTCAGCAAGCCCTGGACGCGCCTCACCAGGAGGGCATCCCCCTGGGGAACTGGCGCTGGGTGGTCCGCCAGCGGATGGCCGGTGTGCGCGACAGCCTCGTCGCGGAAGGCGAGCACTGGTCCGACGGATGGCTCGCCGCGCGCAGCGGCGCGATCCTCCGCGAGCGCAACACCCTGCTGACCCGCCTGGCCGCCATGGGACCGGCGGTCCTGGAGAGCGCCGAGGTGGACCGGATCCGCATCGATCTCAAGCGACTCCTGGTCGACATCGCCCACCACGTCCAGCGCCTCCACGACCTCGCCTACGACGAGGTGGAGCTCGAGCTCGGCGGCTCCGAGTAGGTCGGCAGCCGAACCGCAGGCGCCCGTACACTGCTCCGGTGTCGTTTCGACGGCTCGGAGGGGTGCCGGAGTGGCCGATCGGAACCGCCTTGAAAGCGGTCGCTGGCAGAGATGTCAGCCGCGGGTTCGAATCCCGCCCCCTCTGCTCGGCCCAGAAGAATCAGCCCGGAAGAGTCAGCCCAGCACGATCAGGATGTCGCCTTCCTGTACGACGTCGCCGGGCCCGACCTTGACCGCCTTCACCGTGCCCTCGTGCTCGGAGATCACCGGGATCTCCATCTTCATCGACTCCAGCAGGCAGACGGTCTGACCGACCGAGACCGAGTCGCCCGGGGCGACCTCGATCGCCATCACGTTAGCCACCATCTCCGCGAGGATCTCGGTCAGCTGTTCGCGCGCCATGGAAGCAGAACCTAGCCGTTACCCACGCGTACCCCGAACCGGTCCCCCAGAGGAGTCTCTAGAGCAGCGGGCGGGTGCGGGCCGGCTCCGGGCCGGCCCCTGCGAAGACCCGGCTCCCGCGCCGCCGGCCGGTTCCGCTGAGCAGGAGGTCGACGCGGATCAGCACGAAGCCGATCACGAGCCCGACGACGATGCCGTAGAGCACCGCCAGCGACGACTCCAGCACCGACACCGAGGTGTTGACCAGGCTGGTGACGATCGGCGCGGTCGCCGCGACTCCGAACGAGCAGACCCACCAGCCCTG
>DASSJR010000192.1:0-16794 GCA_035691135.1 Nocardioides sp.
CGTCCATGGCCTGGTCGAGACGGCTGTCGAGGTCCCACGCGTTGGCGTGGTCGAGCTCGGTCTGCAGGTCACCAGCCTCGGTCGCCACCTTGTCCTGGTCGGCGTCGGGGTCGCCCATCATCATGTAGAGCTCGTCGAGCCGGGCCATCTTGCCCTTGATCTCGCCGACGGCCTCCTCGACGTTCTCGAGAACCGTCCTGCCCTCGGTCAGCGGGGGCTCCTGCTGGAGCATGCCGACCCGGGCCCCGGGGTCCAGGATCGCGTCGCCGTTGCTGGGGTGGTCGAGGCCGGCCATGATCTTGAGCAGGGTGGACTTGCCGGTGCCGTTGGGCCCGACCACGCCGATCTTCGCGCCGTGCAGGAACGACAGCGTGACGTTGTCGAGGACGACCTTCTCGCCGTGGGCCTTGCGCACGTTGCGCAGGGTGAACACGTAATCAGCCATGGTCCCCGACCCTACGCGGGAAACCCGCCGAGAACCGATTCGGGGCGACCGTCTGTCGGGCCCCGCTCAGCCTAGGCCGCGGACCGCTCATCGGATGTCCCGTCGGGCTCGACGACGTCGGACGAGGTCCGCGGGACCTGGCCGGGCTGCTCCGATCGGGCGCTCTTGGTGAACTGGCTGGTTCCCCGGTTGAGGTCGTGCCCGACGAACTTGGCGTCGACGGTCAGCGACGACACCTCGATGCCGGCCTTGTTGGTCCAGATCTCGACGTCGAGACGGCCGAAGACGACCACCGGGTCGCCACGCCGCAACGAACCGGCGCAGTGGTCGGCGAGGGCTCGCCACGCATTGACGGAGTACCACTGGGTCTCGCCGTCCACCCAGCTCTCCGTCTTCTTGCTGTAGCGGCGGGGCGTGCAGCCGAGCCGGAAGGTGGCGACGGTCGACTCCCCCGCCTGCCGGACGGTGACGTCGCTGCCGAGCCAGCCCTGGAGGGTGACGAGGGATTCGTTCAAGGTTCTCTCCTTCTGTGTGGGTGTTGCATGTGCTCTCGGTCGCCGACCACGCTGAGGGATGGCACCGACGGACGGGAGGCGACCCGACCAGACCTGTGGAGAGTGCCGACGTGAAGGCCACCTGTGGACGGCCAATGGCGGCTCTGCAGGACGTCATGCACTCCGAGTGCTATAGCCCGCGTTGCGCATGACATGGCGATGTCTGAGTAGACCCACCTGGAAATGCGCGAGGCTACGCTTCGCGGGTGACCCCGGAGGAAGTCGGGCAGTATGCGGAGACGCTGCCGCAGGTCAAGCGCAAGGGAACCGAGGCGCGTCCGGCGTGGTACGTCCACGACCGCTTGGTCGTGCGTCTGCACGACCCGAACACCCTGGTGATCCGGGTTCCCCTGAGCAAGCGAGAGTCGCTGCTCGAGACCTACCCGGACAGCTTCGGCGTACCGCCTCGCATGGAGGCACATCACAAGGTCGAGGCCTACCTCGATCACGCCCAGCCGGGTGCCGTGCGCACGGCCATCGACCTTGCGTGGGAGATGCAGTCTCGCTGAGTCGCTATGAAGCCAGTGCCCGGGTGATCTCGGCCGCGGTGGCCTGGCGCGCGTGGGCCTGACCGCTCCCAGCCCACAGGTGGGCCACCTGTGGGTCGCCCGCGGCCGCCGCGGCCTTGCGAAGCGGCGCGGTGAGGTGATGAAGGTGTGGATAGCCGGCCGGCGCGCCCTGGTGGGCGCGGATGAAGTCGTTGGCGAGACCGCGTGCCCAGCGGCCGGTGTACGCCCGGGTGAGCGCGGTCTCGGCCAGGCCAGGGTCCTGGAGTGCTGCTCGATGAGTGGGGTTGGTGCCCGCTTCGTCCGCGAGCAGGTAGGCAGTGCCGACCAGTGCGGCCGCGGCTCCGGCGTCCATCGCGGACCGCACCCCTTGCGCATCGTGGATGCCGCCTCCCGCGACCAACGGCACGTCGACGGCTGCTCGCACCGCTGAGACCAGGTCGAGCAACGGCGTCTCGTCCGGAACCTCGTCCAGTTGCCACGAGCCTCGGTGACCACCAGCTCCGGGACCTTGCACGGCCAGCGAGGCGGCGCCCCGCGCGACCGCTTCTCGTGCCTCGGCCACCGTCGTCACCGTGACCCCGGAATGCACCTCGAGGTCGGCCAGCTGGCGCAGGACACGGTCGCTCGGGCAGCCGAACGTGAAGGTCACCACGTCGGGTCGTGCGTCGTAGACGAGCTCGAGCTTCGCTCGCCAGGCGTCGTCTTCCCATCGGGGCTCACCCAGGTCGACATCGAAGCGGGCTGCCAGGGGTTCGAGCGAGCGCCGGTAGGCATCGAGGGCACGCGTGTCCGGCTGATAGGGCTCGACCACGAAGAGGTTCACCCCGAACGGCCCCGTGGTCAGCGCCCGGACAGCCTCCAGGTCGGCTGCCACCGCCTCGGGTGACTTGTAGCCGGTGGCGACAAACCCGAGTCCGCCGGCATCCGACACTGCCGCGGCGAGAGCCGGTGTCCCCGGGCCGCCGGCCATCGGCGCGCCGATGATCGGCAAGCTCAGCTCGCGAAGATCCAGCACATGGCCACGCTAGTCAGCGCTTGAGCGCCTGGGCCAGCCCGGCGCGCACCGTGGCGTAGGCCTCGAGCTCGGCCTCGACCGGACCGACCACCAGCTCCTCGCAGACACCCCGGATCGCCTCGCGCAACCGACGGTCGGCCGATCTGGCCCGTCGCCGCGCGGTCATACCCACCAGGACCCGGCAGACCAGCGCGAGCACGACGCCCGCGGCGACGCCGCCCACGAGCAGCAGGGTGGGGACCGGGAAGCCGCGGTACGACGGGGTCTCGGGTTGCGGCAGCTGCAGGTAGCCCATGCCGGCGAGGGCCGCCAACCAGCCGAACCCGACCAGCGCGGTCAGGATCAGCAGCCACTGCATCGCCTGCACGAGCCCGGCCCACCCGGGGATCCTCGCCACCCCGAGGTCGGTCGCCGCGAGAGCGCCGTCCAGCCGGTCCCCCAGGTCGTCGAGCCGGGAGACCGAGGCGGAGCGGATCGCTTCGGTCCACGGTCGCGACAGCTCGGTCGACACCTCGTCGGCGAGCGCACGGACCTCGGTGTCCACCCGCGCCCTCTGGACCTGAGTGGGCTGCGGCACCGACGTCCGCGCCCGTGACGTCAGCTGCTTGCCGCCCCGGCCGAGGTCGAGGTGGAGCCGCTTCAGCGGATCGGGCTTGAGCCGGGACAACCACGAGACCACCGGCCAGCCGGTGGCCCGGTTGGCGCGCATCCGGGTGGACCGCTCGACGGCTGCGACGACCGTGGGCACGCCTGCCGCCTCGGCGAAGGCGTCCTCGAGCGCCGCCACCCGACGCTTCGCGAGCGTCATCACCCTCCCCGAACCCGACGCCTCGGACAGCTGCCGGGCGGCCTCCTTGACGTCGGCCTCCAACCGGGCACGGGCCGACTTCTTGGCGGCGACCCGCTGGGAGATCTCGGCACGCAGCTCGGGGATCCCGATCTTGGTGCGCGCGCTGGTCGCGAAGACCGGCACCTCACCGAGGCCGTCGGCCTCGAGCAGCCGTCGTACGTCGGCGATCATCGACTCGCGCCCGGACTCGGGCACGGTGTCGATGTGGTTGAGCACCACCAGCATCACATCGGCATGGGTGGCCAGGCGCTTGAGGTAGCGACCGTGGATCGCGGCATCGGCGTACTTCTGCGGGTCCAGGACCCACACCAGCAGGTCGGCCAGCTTCACCAGGCGGTCGACCTCGAGGTGGTGGGAGACCTCGGTCGAGTCGTGGTCGGGCAGGTCGAGGAGCACGACTCCCTGCATGGCCGTGTCCTCGCGGGTGTCGAGCATCGACCCCCGCGTGATCTGGTGGCGGGCGGGGATGCCGAGCCACTCGAGCAGCTCGGGCGCCCCTTCCTCGCCCCACACGCACGCCGTGGTGTGAGACGTGGTCGGCCGGCGCACACCGACGGCAGCCAGGTCGAGCCCGGTGAGGGCGTTGAAGGTGGAGGACTTCCCCGACCCGGTGGCACCGGCGATGGCGACCACCGTGTGCTCGGCCGACAGTCGCAACCGGTTCGACGCGCGGTCGACGACGGCCCGGGCGTGCTCGACGAGCTCGTCGTCGAGCCGGCCCTCCGCCGCGCCGGCGGCGGCGTCCAGCCCCTCGAGGCGTGAGCCGATGCCGGAGCCGCGGGTCACCAGCTTCCTGGCCCCGTCGAGCAGCGTCGTCACTTGGTGTCCTGGGTGGCGGCGTAGCGCAGGTCGTCGATGCGGCGCGCGGCATCCCGCAGCCGGTCCGGCACAGCGGAACCGACCTCCACGGTCTCGAGCAGGTCGGTGAAGCGGCGACGCTCGACGTCGAGCAGCTCCCGGACCCGGGTTTCGAGGTCCCGGCGCGCCCGCTCGGCGAGGGTGCGGACCGCCTGGTCGCCGAAGACCGCCTCGAGCAGCTTCTGGCCGATCACCGCCGAGCCGCCGGCGATCCCGGCCTCGGCCCCGGTGACCCCGGCGGTGTGGGCGAACACCACCACCATGAGTGCGACCGAGAGCCCGTTGACGCCGTAGGCGAGGAAGCGTGCCGTCCCGCGCTTCTCCGCGCCTTCGGTGCGGACCATCTCCAGGACGTCGTTCTGCCAGTCGCGCACCGCCCGCTCCGCCCGGCGCCGGAAGTCGCGCGACGCCCGGCCCAGGTCTTCGCCGGCGTCGGCGAGCAGGGCCTGGCCGGCGCTCAGCGACTGCCAGGACGCCTCGGAGCGTTCCGCCGCCGCCTCGGCGTGCTCCAGGATCAGGGTCTCGAGCCCGGACTCCACCGCGACGGTCACCCGGTCGGCCTCCTGGGGCTTGCCCCGGACGGCGTTGACGATCCGGTCCCGGATCCGGCCCACGCGGGTCTCGAGAGACTTCAGCAGCTCGCCGGTGCCGACGAACTCCTGCCAGCGGGCCAGCACCTCGCCGCGTAGCAGCGTGCCGTCGGCCGAGGCCTCGTCGACCTTTCGGATCGCGTCGTCGTAGGCGGTGTCGACGTCTTCGCGCAGCCGCCGGTGGACGCCGACCTGCTCGGTGGCGGCGTCCGCCACGGCGTGGGTACGACGAGCGAGGGTGCGGATCGCGCCGTCCATGGTCTGCTTGACCACCATCGCCCGGGCCTCGGCGTCGGCAGCCAACGATCGCAACCAGCCCCTGACTTCGGCGACCGACTCCGCGGGCAGCAGACCGTCGTCGTCGACCGGGCCCTCGCGGACGACGAAGAGCGGCGAGTCCTTCAGTCCGCGGCTGGCCAGCATCCGCGCCAGGTGGGTGGGCACGGTCTCGGCGGCCTCGAGCGGAGTGCGGTCCAGGACGATGGCGACGGCGGCGCTGCGGTCGGCGGCCTGCCGCAGGAACTCCCACGGCACCTGGTCGGCGTACCTCGCGGCCGAGGTCACGAACAGCCAGAGGTCGGCCGCCGCCAACAGCTGGGAGGCGAGGGTCCGGTTGCGCTCCTCGACGGAGTCGATGTCGGGGGCGTCCAGGATGGCGAGGCCGGCGGGGACCGTCTCGGACTCGACCAGCTGCAGCGCCCCAGGATCCGTGGTGGCGCGGTGCACCCGTTCGAGGTCGGGCAGCAGCGCGTCCTCGGCGAACCATTCGGCGTCGTCGGGATGGTGCACCAGCACCGGCGACCGGGTGGTCGGCCGCAACACCCCGGTCTGGGTGACCGGGCGACCGACGAGGGAGTTGACCAGCGTCGACTTGCCGGCGCCGGTCGATCCCCCGACGACGGCGAGGAGCGGGGCGTCGATCGCGATCGCTCGAGGGATCACGTAGTCCTCGAGCTGGTCGATCATCTCCCGCCGGGCCGTGCGCGCTCCGTCCGCGCCCGGAAGCTCCAGCGGCAGGTTCGCCTCCTTGAGCGCCTGACGCAGGCGGACGAGGGCGGTCAGCATCGCCGTACCCTCGTCCCGTCCCACCTCGTTCGACGAGTCTCGGGTCATCGGTGCGGTACCACCTGTCCCGGGAAGGCCACATAGGGACGCACCGCGTTGATCCGTTGCACGTAGGACTGCCCGCGGGCGGCGAAGTCAGCGGGGGCGGTGCCGCGCAGGTAGCGCGAGTGCAGGAAGCCGAGCTCGATCAGCGCCTGCTGGTAGTCCTGCATCGCCCGCTCGGCCGGCTTTCCGCCGTTGACCTTGGCGAAGGCCCGCGCGTCCCGCCGGGCACGGAGGTGGACCACCCATTCGATGTCGGTGGCCGGGATCAGGCCGCGCTGGGCGGCGTCGTGCAGCGCGGCGTGGAGCATGCGCCGTTCCGACTTGCGCCACCAGATGGCCAGGCAGAGCATCACGATGAACGCCGGCACCATCAGCACGAGGTAGACGCCGACGAAGCCCTCGAGGCCGAAGAGCGACGAGCTGTTCCACGCGGCGTGAGCGAGCACCGCGAGGCCGAACCCGATCAGCGGGGCCAGCACGCGCACGGCGCGGTTCCGCGAGCTGACGGCGATGCCCACGCCGATGCCGGTGAACGAGGTGAACAGCGGATGCGCGAACGGGCTGAACAGGCAGCGTACGACGAAGACGCTGGTCACCGCCCCGGTGCCACCCGGGCCCATCCCGTCGGTGCCGTTGTAGGCGGCGGCCAGGTAGAGGATGTTCTCGACGAAGGCGAAGCCGATGCCGACCATCCCTGCGTAGACGAGCCCGTCCAGGATCCCGTCGAGCTCGGCCCGTCGCCACCACAGCAGCAGGATCAGGAACAGACCCTTGCTGAACTCCTCGGTCACCGGGGAGACGACGGCCAGGCTCTGCGTCTCGGTGAAGCCGCCGAAGAACCCACCGAGCCCCTGAAGCAGGAGCGCGGCAGCGGTCGCGACGAAGCCACCCCAGAGCAGGCCGAAGGCGAGCAGGTGGCGCGGCTCGGGCTCGTAGCGGTCCAGCCAGAGGTACGCAGCCACCAGCGGGCCCACCGGCAGCGCGGCCAGGACGGTGGCCAGCGCCATCGAGGAGGGCGCCCCGGAGAGCGCGACCAGCACCAGGATCGGGAGCGCGCCGAGGCACACCAGCACCGTCACCACGACGGTGAAGGCGATGCTGTTGCGGCGCGTTTGGAGCATGGCCGAAGCGTAGCCGCAGGTGAACGGCGAACCGATCTCGCGGCGTACAGTAATCGGGTGACTGAAGAGACCACGCCCGAGACCGCGCAGCCCAGGACCGAGTCGCACGACCCGAAGGTCCCCGAGGCCTGGCAGTCCTTCATGCGCACCGGCTGGGGCGACCGCGAGCTCGACCTGCCGCCGCACCCGATCACCGACTACGCCGCCGCCCGCCGCACGCGGCTGGCCGAGGCCTTCCCGGGCGAGCGACTGGTGCTTCCGGCCGGCACCTACAAGGTGCGTTCCAACGACACCGACTACCGCTTCCGGCCCGACACGGCCCACACCTACTTCTGTGGCAACCAGACCAGCGACGCGGTCCTCGTCATCGACGGTGACTCGTCGGCGCTCTACGCCCGGCCGCGGTCCTCCCGCGAGACCGACGAGTTCTTCCGCGACCGGCAGTACGGCGAGCTGTGGGCCGGCCGCCGTCCGTCGATCAACGAGATGTCCTCCTCCCTCGGCCTGACCGTCCGACACATCGACGATCTGCCGTCCGCACTCGAGGGCTCCGGCAAGACCCGGGTGCACCGCGGTGTCTCCTCGACCGTCGACGGCCTGGTCGCCGCCGACGAGTCACGCGACGAGGACTTCGCCCGGGTGATCTCGGAGATGCGGCTGATCAAGGACGACTGGGAGGTCGGCCAGCTGCAGGAGGCGTGCGACATCACCACCCTCGGCTTCGAGGACTCGGTGCGCGAGTGGCCGCGGGTGCTCGAGCACGGCGAGCGCTGGATCGAGGGCACGTTCTTCCGCCGCGCCCGGGCCATGGGCAACGACATCGGCTACGACTCGATCGTCGGCGGCGGCAAGCACGCCACCACGCTGCACTGGATCGACAACTCCGGCCCGATCACGCCCGGCGAGCTGGTGCTGCTCGACATGGGTGTCGAAGGGCGCAACCTCTACACCGCCGACGTCACCCGGACACTGCCGGTCGACGGCCGCTTCACCGACGTGCAGCGCGAGCTCTACGACCTCGTCTACGCCGCCCAGGAGGCCGGGATCCAGGCCGTCCGGCCAGGTGTCGACTTCCGGGCGCCCCACCGGGCGGCCATGGAGGTCCTGGCCCATGGTCTGGCCGACCGCGGCCTGCTGCCGGTGTCGGTCGACGAGGCGCTCTCCAACGACAGCAAGGTCTACGCCCGGTGGACGCTGCACGGAACCAGCCACATGCTCGGCATGGACGTCCACGACTGCGGTCGCGCTTCCGACGAGGCCTACACCGAGGGCCAGCTGGCGGAGGGCATGGTGCTGACCGTGGAGCCGGGGCTCTACTTCCAGGAGGACGACCTGCTCGTCCCCGAGGAGCTGCGCGGCATCGGCATCCGGATCGAGGACGACGTACTTGTCACGGCCGACGGCGTCGACAACCTCTCCGTCGCACTCCCCCGCACGTCGGGCGACGTCGAGGACTGGATGGCGAACCTGATCGGCAGGTGAGTCGGGTGTGAGAGCGCCGCTGCGACCGCTCGGGAAGGGCCTGCTCCTCGTCGTGGTTTTCGCGGTGATCGGTGCAACGTTGTTCGCGGTCTCCTCGTCCTTCTCGTCGTCGTCCTCGTCCTCGGGCGGGTCGTTCACCCTCCTGCAGATGAACCTGTGCCTCTCGGGGCGGGCCGGGTGCTACTCAGCTGACACCCACGCTGCCGTCCTCGACGAGGCGACGGGGGTGATCGACGACCATGCCCCGGATGCGGTGACGGTCAACGAGGCTTGCCGCCGGGACGCCGCCGACCTGGCCCGGCGGACCGGCTACGAGCTGAGCTTCGCCACGGTCGACTACGGAGGGGCGCCGCTGCCGTGCATCGACCCCGGGGGACGCGGCCTGTTCGGGATCGCCGTACTCACGCGAGACGACGTGCGGACCTCGCAGCAGGCGGCGTTCACGGTGCGGGCGGACCCGGAAGAGCGTCGCTGGCTGTGCGCCACCACCGACGCCGACATCAGCGTGTGCACCGCGCACCTGAGCACGCGCTACTCGTCAGGCGAGCGCGCCGACAACGACGTCCAGTGCCGTCAGCTCCGCCAGGTCCTCGCGCAGCGCGCGGACCTCGGCACCACCTTGTTCGGCGGGGACCTCAACCGCCAGTCCTCCTGCGCCCCCGCCACCATGTGGGTCGCCCGCGACACCGCCGCCACCCAGACGCCGGGGCTGCAGCACGTCTACGGAAGCCAGTCCATCCGGGAGCCCTCGGTCTCGGTCACGGACGCGACCTACACCGACCACGACTTCCTGCTCGTCACTCGCTGACGGTCTCGCGCACCCGGTCGAGCATGGCCTGCTCACCCTCGCTGACCTGCTTGGCCCCGAAGCCCATGAAACCGCCGTCCTTCGCGGCCTCGGCCGCTGCCTGGGCGCTGGCGACCAACCAGGCTCCGAACGCCGCGGTCTCCTCGGGCGTGGCGGCGTTCGCCACCAGCGTCTTGACCTCCCGGAGCTCGTCGAGCACCTGGTTTCCCGGCGGCTCGGTCCCGGTTGGCTTGTAACCCTTGAGCGGATGCTTCCTCTCCTGGGCCATGGCCTGGATCTCCAGCGCCACCTCGGCCAACAGCTGCTCGCGACTCGGAGGATTCGTCGCGGACTTCAGGGTCGCCATGCTCTCCTTGGCCGCCTCGATCGGGCCACCTGGATCGGCCAGCGAGATGGCCAGGCCAGCCACGAAGGGGGCACGAACGATCCGGGCCCAATCCTCCTCGGAGAAGTCACTCTTCGTCGTCATGGAACGTCATCCTTTCGTTGAGCGCTGGTCGTTCAGGGGTGGACCTCGTCGCCCGCCTCGGCCGCCCAGAGCGCGGCCCCCACGATGCCCGCCCGGTTCTGCAGCTTCGCCGGCACAATCTCGGTCTCGACGTCGATCAGGTCCACGAACTTGTCGGCATGCTTGCTGACCCCTCCGCCCAGGACGATGAGGTCGGGCGAGAACAGCTTCTCCAGAGTGCGGTAGTAGGTGGTCAGCCGGTCGGCCCACTTCGACCAGGACAGGTCGTTCTTCTCCCTGACCGAATTGGCGGCGGACTTCTCGGCGTCCTCGCCGTTGATCTCGAGGTGGCCGAGCTCGGAGTTCGGCACCAGCACGCCGTCGTAGACGAGGGCCGACCCGATGCCGGTGCCGAGGGTGGTGAGGATGACCAGACCGCGGCGACCCGAGGCCGCGCCGTAGCGGACCTCGGCCAGCCCGGCCGCGTCGGCGTCGTTGACAATGTGTACGTCGCGCCCGGTCGCGTCCGTGAACACGGCGTCCGCGTCGGTGCCGATCCAGGAGCGGTCGATGTTGGCTGCCGAGCTGGCCACGCCGTACCGGACGACCGCCGGGACCGTGACGCCGACCGGGCCGCTGCTGTCGGGGAACTCGCCGAGCAGCTCGACCAGGACCTCCGCCACCGCCTCCGGCGTCGACGGCTGCGGCGTCTTGATCCTGACCCGGTCCCCGATGAACTCCCCGGTGTTCAGGTCCACCGGCGCGCCCTTGATACCCGAACCGCCGAAATCGATGCCCAGGGGAACTGCGTCCATGTCCCAGATCTCCTTCGCACTCACGCGAGACGGGCCTCAGTACGGCCTGCGGCATACTACGTCCGGGGCAGGCTGCTGGTCCCGTCCCTTGCCTCCGCAGGGGGTCGCCTTTTGGCTCTGATCTGCCCCCAGTCGATTGTGGGCGACCTCGGGAGAGTCGCCTATTTCAGGTCCGGGGCAACCCTTTCGGGTGTAGACCGCGTAGTAGACCAGAGACAGTTTCCTGCTCAGGTCTGCTCGGGGCGGGCCCGAAGAGGGTGATGGCATGGCCAGCGAGGTGGAGTTCGATGAGTTCGTCGTCGCGCGCTCACCAGCTCTGCTCCGCACCGCCTACCTGCTGACCCGCGACGTCCAGTTGGCCGAGGACCTGCTGCAGACCGCTCTGACCAAGGCATGGTTCTCGTGGACGCGGATCGACGGCGACCCGGAACCGTACGTGCGTCGCATCCTGATCAACACCTCGGTGTCCTGGTGGCGCAGGCGGTGGACCCATGAGACGCCCACCGGCTTCGTGCCCGAGCCGGCACCCGGAGTGGGATCGGCGGCCGACGTCCACGATCTGGTGCAGGCACTCGTGAGGCTGCCCCGCCGACAGCGGGCGGTGGTGGTGCTGCGGTACATCGAGGACCGCACCGAGGCCGACACCGCCTCCCTGATGGGCTGCTCTGTCGGCACGATCAAGAGCCAGTGCGCCAAGGCGCTGAAGAACCTGAGGAAGGACGCAGCGCTTCGCGTGGCCGCCGATGAGAGGAGCGCGTTGTGAACCCCGAAGACCTGAGGTCACTTGCCGGATACGCCTCCCTGCTCGACGGGCAGCGCCCCGAGCGGCTCGCCGAGGTGCACGAGCGGATCGGCGTTGCCCGGCGGCGACGTGCGATCGCGGCCTCGGTCGGCATCGCGGGGGTAGTGCTGGCGGTTCTGGCCGGCGTGGCGACGTACTCGGTGCGCCACGACCCCGACCCCGGGCCGGTCGAGAAGCCCGAGCCGACCATCGTCAAGGATGCCCGTCCTCTTCTGTACGCCGAGGGCACCACGATCAATTACGGTGACCAGGCCTACGACACCGGCCGGGTGGTGGAGTTCGTGGAGGCCACCGACGACGGATTCGTCTACCTCACCGAGAACGACGGTCGGCGGCTCTACTTCACCGACGGCTCATATGAGGCGGACAGGATCGGACTGGTGGCCCCCGGCCACGTCGGTGCCTATCCCGTGCTCACCGCCAACCCCGGATCGCTCGTGGCATGGGAGTATGCGCCGACCTCCGCAGCGCAGCGCGAGATCGTGGTCTACGACACCGACCGACACGAGATCGTGGCGTCACCGGCGGGTTCCTCCTTGGTTGCGGTGAACGGCGACCGCGTCTACTGGGACAGCGGTCGGGATGGCCGCAGCCTGATGCGCTTCGACAACTCGACCGGCACGCATGAGGCCGTCACGTGGGGCTCGCTTCGGGCGGACCTGGCCTCGAACCCACGCATGCTGATCATCGGCAGGGCGCCTGACAACATCGAGCTTCCCGCCGTGACGGCGCAGCGCCTCGCCTACTTCAAGCTGGTCGGGACTCGACTGGTCGCTACCGACTCCATCAGCCGGGGGGTCGACGGCAACACGACCGAACCGACCCGGCTGGCTGACGGTCGGCCGCTGCGGCTCACGGTCCCGCGGGAGTACGACGGCACGGAGGAATCCCTTGCGGCCGTGCAGTGGCTCGACGACGACCACCTGGTCCTGTTCGCCTATCACGAACACAATGAGTTCCCCAGCCACACCGGGGACTTCCTGGCCTGCCCGGTCCCCGCGGGGACGTGCCTGGTCGCCGTCCCCGCCTCCGAGACGCCCTACGTGCCGCCCGGGGACGTGCCGTGAGCGCGTGGCGCAGGACCGCCGCAGCGTGCGTGCTGCTCGCGACGGCGAGCTGCACGGTGGGCGAGGATTCGGACAGCGCCGGCCCGCCCCCGTCGCCGTCCGGGGCTGCGTCCTCCACGCCTGACAGCACGCGGGAGCCGCAGGACCCCGTCCTCTCCCCCCGGCCGGGGGAGGTGGTCGAGCTGGACCAGCACGGTTCCGAGTACGTCTTCACCAAGGAGGGCCGCTACGCCGTCCGGCTGACCCCCGAACTCGTGTACGAGGTGGACGCGCCGGACATGTGGGAGGTCTACCGGGGTAGGTACTTCAGCACCAGCGACTTCTCGGGAGGTACCGGCGTCTTCTCCGTCGACGGGCCGATCACCCACGCTTGGCTCCCGGCTCATCCCTGCCGGGACCGAACTCTGACGCCGGTAGGCCCGACGGCTCGCGAACTGGCCCACGCACTGGCCGCCCAGCCAGTGCTCGACGTGAGACGGCCGAAGCCGGTCTCCATTGCCGGCGGGCGCGGCTTCCACGTCGAGGTCAGCATCCCGCACCGCGTCAGCCCGAGTGTCTGCGAGCAAGGGGAGGTGGCCCTGTTCACCACGACGCGGCGACGAGAAGACTGGTGGGACCTCTCAGCCGGGGAGGCCGTGACCTACTGGATCCTGGCCGTGGATGGCCAGCGGTTCATTGCGGCGGGCTGGTGCGAGACCACCTGCACCCAGGCGGACCTCGAGGTGCTCGCGGGAATGGCCGAGTCCGTCACCTTCGAGCAGGAAAGCTGAGGCGCATTAGGGGTGAACGCCAGTGAGCCCGCAGGCATGAGCCGAGCGGATCGTGCGTCAACCGCACCCGCTCGGCGGACCTCGCGCGCGCTCGCATGCGTGAGAACGGCGACGGCAACGGATGTCCACACCCGGCGGCCCGTCCGGTCGCTGGCACCGGCATCCGTTGAACGCCGACACCAACTCGAACTCGGGCCAACGATCGGTGCTGACGCGGGCTCGGTGTCACGGACAGGGGGTGGAAGGCGGCATACTCCTTCCAGGATCGTCCTCTGGGGCCGACCGAACTACATCGGGGTTGTACCGAGGGTTCTGTCGACTAAAGGGGCGACCCCCTGCCTCCGTAGCTCAGCTGGATAGAGCAGCGGCCTTCTAATCCGCCGGTCACAGGTTCGAGTCCTGTCGGGGGCACCACGGTGGCCTTCAGGCGGGTTTCGCCGGGCAGGCTGTGGAGGCGTCGGTGATATCCACCGACTCCTGGGGCGCGAGGGTCACGAGCTTCCTCGTCCTGGTTCCAGGCGGAGGGCGGCGGCGACTCGGGTAAGGACCTCGGCCGCGCTGCCGTCGACCGCGACCACGACCCCCGGCTCGTCGGGCTGGAGCGGCTCGAGCGTGCCGTACTGGCTGTGCAGCAGCGACGCGGGCATGAAGTGGTCGTGGCGGGCGCCGATCCGGGTCGCGACCAGGTCTTCCCCCGCGGCCAGGTGACAGAAGACGACCTCGGGTCGCCCCCGGCGCAGCAGGTCGCGGTAGGCGCGTCGCAAGGCAGAACAGGTCACCACCCCGGAGCGGCCGGCCGCGATCTCCTCCGACATCCAGTCTCCGATGGCGCGAAGCCAGGGCCACCGGTCCTCGTCGGTGAGTGGCCGGCCCGCGGACATCTTGGCGAGGTTGGCCCTCGGGTGAAAGGCGTCCCCCTCGGCGAACTGCCATCGCATCAGCGTGGACAGGCCCTTGGCGACAGTGGACTTCCCCACGCCCGAGACGCCCATGACGACAACCTGACGCACATCGGCCGAGGTGGTCACGTCTCGCACGCTATCCCCGCACCCGGGTGCATCGCATCCACCGGACCCGGCTGGCGCGCCAGCTTGATCGACCGGTGCGCCGCCTCGGCGAGAAGTTCGCCGTCGCGACCCGCCCGCGGCATTTCAAGAATTGGGCGCGGCGCGAATTACGCTGCCGCCCGTGCCCAACGCTTCCGAACGATCGATCGACCGATCCTGGGCGGTTTCGGGGTCAGAACGGTCGATGTCTGCCGAAGCCCGTCACTCGCGACCCGGACAGAAATTCCGCCTCGACATCCAGGGGATCCGCGCGCTCGCCGTCCTCCTGGTCGTGGCCAACCACCTCGCCCCGGGCGCTCTTCCCGGTGGCTACGTCGGCGTCGACGTGTTCTTCGTCGTCTCGGGCTACCTCATCACCACCCTGCTGGTCCGCGAGGCGGAGTCCAGCGAGCGCCTGTCGCTGAGCGGCTTCTATGCCCGACGGGCGCGCCGGATCCTCCCGGCCGCGACCGTCGTCACGATCGCCACCGTGCTCGGCTCGCTGCTCACGCTGGCGCTGGTGCGCACACAGACCGTCCTCACCGACGCCGTGTGGGCCACGTTCTTCGCCGCCAACATGCGCTTCGCATCCGTCGGAACCGACTACTTCGCACAGGGCGAGCCGCCTTCGCCGCTGCGGCACTACTGGTCGCTCGCGGTGGAGGAGCAGTTCTACCTCGTGTGGCCGCTGCTGCTGGTGCTGTGCCTGGTGCTGGTGCACCGGCGCGGCGGATGGCGCGGTGCCGGAGACCTGCGCCGCACCGCCGGCTTGCTGCTGGCCGTGGTCGTGGTGCTGTCGCTGGCTTGGTCGGCGTGGGACACCTACGCGTCCCCGGTGACGGCGTACTTCTCGACCTTTGCGCGCGCCTGGGAGCTGGGAATCGGCGCGGGTTGCGCGCTGCTGCCACGCGGGTTGCGCCTGGCTATCCCCGCGCGTAACGGCCTGGCCATCGGTGGCCTCGCAGCGATCGGGACTTCCACGCTGCTGCTCACGGGGACGACGCCGTTCCCCGGCACGGCTGCGCTGCTCCCCGTCCTCGGCACCGGCGCCCTGCTGGTCGCGGGCGAGGGCGAACGCTCCACCTTGGTCGGCCGCGCGCTCGCAGGCGGTCCGCTCGTGCTGATCGGGGACTGGTCGTACTCGATCTATCTCTGGCACTGGCCAGTCATTGTGCTGGTACGCAGCAATCTCGGGCCCGAGACGTTCGGCAGCATCCCGGTGCGGCTCCTGACGCTCGTCCTCGTGTTGGTGCTCAGCTGGGCGACGTTCCGCTGGGTCGAGACCCCCTTCCGCAGCGGCCGCAACTGGCGGCAGACCAGCCGCGCCCTGCTCATCTACCCGGTGAGTGTCGGCGTCGCCCTGGCAACGGTGCTGGTCGCCAGCCAGGCCCTCGGCTACCGGCTGGGTGAATGGTCCGACGACCCGGCGATCCAGACGGCGGACTACCAGGAGGAGCACCTGGGTGACGACTCCTACGTGGCACTGGTCCGTGCGTCGGTGCTGGCGGCGCAGGAGGGTCGCGCGGTCCCCAGCGACCTCACGCCCGGGCTGCTCGACCTGCGCAGCCAGACCGCGTCCCTGGGAGCGTGTGACTACCGGACCGGAACCACGGAGCTGTGCCCGTTCGGTGACCCGGAGGCCGACCGGAGCATCGTGGTCTTCGGCGACTCGCACGCCCGAGCGTTGTCGCCGGCTCTCGAGGAGATCGGCCGCGAGTACGGCTACCGCGTCTACGTCCTGGTCTACAGCGGATGTACCGCGACCGTGCTGGAGCAGATCGACCGTCACACGGGCCGGGTGTGGACCGGCTGTGAGGAGTTCAAGACCTGGGCCAGGGCGACCATCGCCGACTTGTCACCGGATCTGGTCATGGTCTCCACCACCGCCGGGCGGCTCGTCGACCCCGAGACGGGCGAGGCGCTGACCGGCCGCGACGACCGCTACCCCACGGTGCTCCAGCAGGGCTGGGTCGACCTGTTCGACGAGCTCAAGGCCGACGCCGGCAAGGTGGTCGCGTTCGGCAACACCCCCAATCTCCCCGAGGCGACCGGCGTCTGCCTCAGCAAGGGGGACCCGGATCTCGGCGACTGCGCCTTTCGGCCCAAGAAACTCGCCCGCCACGAGGCCAGGATCTTCTTCGACGCAGCAACGACGGCTGGTGTGGGCACGGTGGATGCGGCGAAATGGTTCTGCGCCGACGGTCTGTGCCCCTCGGTGGTGGGGAAGTTCATCACCATGCGCGACTCCCACCACATGACCCCGAACTACAGCCGGTGGCTGGCGACACCTCTGGCCGCCGAGCTCGGTATCGGAACGCAGTCGACCCCAGAGGGAGACTCGGCGGCAGCGGCATCCGGCGCGGCCGAGCAGTGACCCGGGACTACCCCACTCGCTGGCTGGCGTCGACCGGCCGCCGGTTGACGAGGTAGACCCCCAGTACCACCAGCGCCGCCCCGATCAGGAGTGACACGGTCAAGGTCTCGTCGAGCAGGACCGCTCCGAC
>DASSJR010000193.1:0-30342 GCA_035691135.1 Nocardioides sp.
TTCGTCAGCGGCTCGTCGGCCGCGATCTTGTCCCACAGCTGCCTGGCCTGCGGCAGCCAGGTGACGCGGCCGCGGTACTCGGGGCGCTGGTCGTACTTCCACGGCACGGTGACGAACTGGATGTTGCCGAGCCCGATGTTCTGGAAGCCGACGCCGAGCTTGGCGATCTTGATGACGTTCTCGAGGCCCGGGTCGACCTGGAGCGACTGCGTGGACGCGTTGAGGAAGCCGACCAGTCGGTCGAAGCGGGCGAGGGTTCCGGCCGACATCACCTTGTTGGCCATCGCGGCGATGAACGCCTGCTGCCGCTTGATCCGGCCGATGTCGGAGCCGTCGCCCAAGGTGTAGCGGGCCCGGACGTAGTTGAGCGCTTCCCGGCCTTCCACCTCACGGGTGCCGGCCGGAATGTTGATGCCGTGCGCGGGGTCGTCGATGGGCTCGGGGATGCACACCGGGACCCCGTCGATGGCGTCGACCATGGACTCGAAGCCGGCGAAGTCGACCACGATGTAGTGGTCCACGAACACGCCCGTCGTCTTCTCGAACTGGCGGATCGTGCATCCCGGGCCGCCGAGGGCGAAGGCCTCGTTCCACATCACGTCGGTGCCGCCGGGGATCGACTCGCCGTCCTCGCTCTTGCAGGTCGGCCGAGTGACCAGGGAGTCACGCGGGATGGAGATGCCGTAGGCCCGTTTCCGGTCGGCCGACAGATGCATCAGGATCGTGGTGTCGGAGCGGTCGCTGCTGCCCAGCTCCTGGTTGTCGATGTTGTTGCCGGCCGCGTCGCGGTCGTCGGAACCCATGACGAGGATGTTGAGCGGCTCCTGCGGGCCCGCGACCTCCTGCTTCTCCGGGCGCTCGCCGAGCTGGTCGGTCACGTCGACGACATCGAGGTTGCCGTTGAGGTGGCGGTAGAGGTAGACAACTCCCAGGCCGGTGGCCAGCGCGAGCACGACCGCCGTGGCCAGAAGGACCCGGCCGACGGTGCGCCTCTTGCCCGTCCGCCCACGACGCTTGGGCGCCTCAGGGGGCGCCTGCGTCTCCGCGGGCGGAGCTTGATCGGGCATGAGGTCCTCGGGTATCGGGGGCATGCAGAGGTGGGGAGATCCCACCCCACGAAGTTCCCAGTATCACGTTCCGTACCCAATTTCGTCTAAATCCCGCGCCATGTCACGCCTTGGCGACGCTGTGCAGGTCCGTTTCCGGGCGTTTACCCGGTGTTGCGCATGCCCGCCGCGATTCCGTTGATCGTGAGCAGCAGGGCCCGCTCGAGGGTGGGGTCGTCCTCACCCCGCCGTTGACGCGCCAGCAGCTGGCTCTGCAGGTGGTGCAGCGGCTCCAGGTAGTTCTCGCGGATCTCCAGCGTGGTGCGCAGGGTCGGCTCCCGGTCGAGCAGTGCGGTGTCGCCCGTGACGCCGAGCACCTGCTCGACGGTGAGCCGGAACTCCTCGCGGATGTCGTCGAGGATGTGCCGCAACCCCTCGGGAGCAAGTGCGACGTACCGCTCGGCGATGTCGAGGTCGGTCTTGGCGAGCATCATCGACACGTTGTCGATGAAGGTGCGGAAGAACGCCCAGTCGCGGTACATGCCCACGAGCTCCTCCGAGGCCTCGGCGACGGCCGCGAGTCCGCTGCCCACCCCGAACCAGCCGGGGACGATCTGGCGGGACTGGGTCCAGCCGAAGACCCAGGGGATGGCGCGCAGGTCGTCGACCCCGCCACCGGAGCCAGGCCGGTGCGCGGGTCGCGAGCCGATGTGGAGCGCCCCCAGCAGGTCGACGGGGGTCGCAGCGAAGAAGTAGTCGGCGAGGCCCTCGTCCTCCACGAGCCCGCGGTAGCGGTCGTGGGCACTGGCGGAGATCCGGTCCATCATCTCGTCCCAGCCCGGGGCCCGCTCCGGCGGGCGACGGTCGATGCGGTGCAACGTCGACGCCTCGATCGTCGCCGCGAGGGTCAGCTCGAGGTTCTGCCGGGCCAGGACCGGGAGGGCGTACTTGTCGCTGATCACCTCCCCCTGCTCGGTGACCTTCACCTCGCCATCCACGGTGCCGGACGGCAAGGCCATGATCGCGTCGTACGTCGGCCCGCCACCGCGACCCACCGAGCCGCCCCGCCCGTGGAAGAAGCGCAACCGGACACCATGGCGCCGGGCCACGTCCCGGGCCCGCCGTTGAGCCTTCTGGATCTGCCACTGGGAGGTCGCGATGCCGCCGGACTTGTTGGAGTCGGAGTAGCCGAGCATGACCTCCTGCACGTCACCACGGAGGCTGAGCAGCCGGCGATAGGACGGCTCCCTGAACAGCGCGTCGAGGATCTCCTCGGTCCGCTCGAGCTCCTCCACGGTCTCGAGCAGCGGCACGAAGCCGATCCGGACGATGCCGTCGGCCAGGTCGACGAGGCCCGCCTCGCGGGCCAGCAGCACGGCTGCCAGCACATCGTCGGCGTCCCGGGTCATCGAGACGATGTAGCTCTCGATGGTCCGCGGGCCCAGCGTGTCGAGCGCCCAGCCGATCACGTCGAACGTCTCGGCCGTCACCCGGGCCCCCTGATCGAGCGGCAAGGGGTACGGCGCCAGCGGGCGACGTCCGGCGAGCTCCGCGGTGAGGACGCGCAGTCGCTCGGACCGGTCGAGCTCGGCATAGGGAACGGACAGCTCACCCAGGCGGTCGAGCAGCTGCCCGACGGCGTCGTGGTGCTTCTGGGCATGCTCTCGGACGTCGAGCGTGGCCAGGCTCAGCCCGGTTGCGGCGACCGTGCGGACCAGGCGCTCGAGTCCGCCGCCCGCCATCAGAGGGCCCTGATGGGTCAGCACGGATCCGTGCAGGAGACGCAGGTCGTTCAGGAGCTCGGTGTCGTCGCGGTAGTCGCGCCCCGGCCGATGGGGCACGTCGGCGACGATCCGCCGTTGGGTGAGACCGAGCCGGACATGCAGGCAGGTGAGGAAGAGCCGGTAGGGCTCCTGCGCGTTGAGCCGGCGATAACGCGACTCGACCTCCGGCAGACCGGGCAGCAGCTCGTCCACGCGCGCGTGGACCTCGGGGTCGATCTCCGACACCTGCTCACTTATCGACAGGTCGCGGCGCAGCGCGTCGACCATCCGCTGCAGCATCTTGATGCCGTGAGTGGCCTGGAGCTTCAGCACGTCGCGGGTGGTCTCCGGGGTCACGTTGGGGTTGCCGTCGCGGTCCCCGCCGACCCAGCTCCCGAACGAGAGGGGCCGGGTGTCCGGCGACAGCTCGACCCCTCGGTCGGCCAGCTGGTCGCGCAGCTCGTCGAGGACGTCGGGAACGGCGGCGGCCGAGAGTCCCTCGAGGTAGTAGACGATGTTGCGCGCCTCGTCGATGGGCTCCGGCGGCTCGACCCGGATCTCGTCGGTGTGCCAGAGCAGCTCGACGGCCTCCTCGAGCCCCCTGGTGCGTCGTCGACCCTCCGGGTCCTCCAGCAGAGCCGCCACCCGGCGCAGCTTGTCGATCGTCGACCGCCGGGCAACCTCGGTGGGGTGCGCGGTGAACACCGGGCGGACCGCGACCTGCCGCAGCGCCTCGGCCATCTCCTCGGCCTCGACGCCGGCCTTCTCGATCCGGGTGAGCGCCTGCTCGATCCAGCCACCCTCCGCCTCGCCGCGCCGCAGGAGCGCCCGGCCACGATGGACCTGCTCGGTGACGTTGGCGAGATGGAAGTAGGCGGTGAACGCCCGGACCAGCCGGATCGTGGTCTCCAGGTCGAACTCGGGCAGGTCCTCGAGTCGGTCGCCCTTGGAGTGGGCCCGCACCTGCTCCACCAGATCCAGGAGCTGCTGGCCCTCGGCGCGCACCAGTGTCTCGCCGAGGATCGTCGTGACCAGCCGGATGTCCTTGCGCAGGGCGCTGTCCGGACCCGCGCCGAACGAGTTCGGCTCAGTCGTCATGGTCACCCTCGCGTCTTCGGATCTGTCGAGTCCACCAGCCTCGGTCCCGCGAGCGCAAGGTACCCGTCTCCGCCGGCTCGCCTACACTCCGCAGGCAAGCATGCACCGCACGCCCCAGTAGCTCAGCGGATAGAGCAGCCGCCTCCTAAGCGAAAGGTCGCAGGTTCGACTCCTGCCTGGGGCACCCGGCTTTTCGAACCTGTGGCCCCGGCAGGCAGCGAAACGCCCCCGGCCGTAGCCGGGGGCCGTCTGAGTGTCGAGGGGCGCGCTGGTTCAGCGGGCGCGGTGGTCGTCGTCGAAGGGCTCGCGGCTTCCGGACTTCGCCAGGCCGCGGCTGATCATGTACCCGATCGTCAGCAGGCTGACGTAGAACCACGCCTCCTGAGGGCCGAAGTCGCTGGTGTCGGTGACGGCCGCGGCGATCAGGACACCGAGGACAGCGACGACGTACGCCACCATCTCGGTGGTCTTGAACGAGGACTTCGTCTCGGTGGTGATGCGGCGGGTCGCGGTGGTGTTCGCGTGACCGTCGGTCAGTTGGGCAGTGTGCGACATGGGTTCTCCTCAAAGGTTTGCGGCCGCATGGCCCAGTCGCCCTGGGTGTGGGGCAGGGTGGCCGCAGAAGGCTGGGGCCCGGTTGGGCCCGCACACCCGATCAGTGCCCTCGGCCGCCAGGCTCACGCCCACCCCAAGGGGTGGCGAGCCCTGCGACCCATGTCACAGGCGCCAGCAGGTATCAGCGGGCATGGGGAGGGCACGGTGTGGCATGAGCAACGAAAAAGCAGCCCAAGCCCGCGAGGGACTGGTCGACAGTCTCGCGGGCAAGGCCAAGGAAGTGGCCGGCGCCGTGAGCGGCAAGGACGACCTGGTGGAGGAGGGGCAGCTCCAGCAGACCGAAGCCGACAACCGGAAAGCCGCCGTCGCCGACGAGGCCATCGCCGCGGCCAAGCGCGAGGAGGCTGCACAGGATCTCCGTGAGACCGGACGCGAGACCGCCCAGCAGAAGGCGGCGGCAAGCGCCGAGGCGCGGCGTGAGGAGTCCGCCGTCGAGCGGCAGCAGGAGCGCGAGCGGGTGATGGCTGCCCGCGACGCGGCGCAGCAGGAGGCCGCCGGGCGCGAGGCCGCCGAGCAGCAGAGTGAAGAGCTCGCGGAGACCAGGCTGCGCGAAGCCGAGGCCACGGCGGCCGACGCGGCTGCCGTCGAGGAACAGGCCGCCGCCGAAAGCATTCGCCTCGAGCGCGAGGCCGCCGTCGCCGACCAGCAGGCCGCGCAGCTGCGCGCCCAGACCGAAAAGTGAGCACCAGCATGTTCAACGCCCTTCTCGTCCTTCCCTACGAACTCGCCCGTCTCCCATTCGCGCTCGTCGACGACCGCCTTGCCGACAAGCTGCCGGAGACCTCCGCCCCGCGGATGACCCTGGATCGGGCCATCGGGTCGGCCGACAAGCTCGCCGGGACCATGCTGGGTAACCGTGACATCGCCCAGCGCGGAACCGAGCGCCTCGAGCGCACCCGCAAGGTCCGGACGGCGGCCCGGCTCGAGGAGGAGGCCGAGACCCGGCTGGAGCAGGCCAGGGAAACTGCCGCTTCCGGCCGCCGGGAGGCCGCCGAGAAGCGCAAGGCGGCCCAGGAAGCTGCCGCCGCGGGTCTTGACGAGGCCGCCGCCGCCGAGGCGCGCGGCAAGCAGCAGGCCAAGGCCAGGGCCACCAAGACGGCCGAAGCCAAGAAGGCGGCCGCCGACAAGCGGGCCGCAAGTCGCACCGCCACGATCGAGCAGCGCAAGGGCAACGTCGACGCCGAGGCCGAGGCGAAGAAGCGTGCGGCCGAACGCCAGGCCAAGAACGACCTCGACGACGCGCGCGAGGCCCAGCAGTCCGCCGCCGAGGCGCGGGCCGATGCCGATCGCCTCAGCGATCTCACCGAGGCGAAGAAGCAGCAGCGTCAGCAGGACTGACCGGCGGGCACTCACCCCAAAGGGTGGCAAGTTCTTTCCAGGGCTCCGAGCGGGGATACGTTCCGGTAGCCGACGCAGTTCCTGCGGCGGACCGGTGCTGAAACAGGCGGCACTCCCCTCCTGTCGCAACGGGACGTCGAGAGTCATGAGCACCGCCCACACCCCCGTCCAACCTCCCGGTCCTCAGCTCGTCCTGACCCGGCTGCAACGGCGTGAACGAACCGCTCGTGCCCTGGCCGCCAGCGGGAGGGCTCACGGCGCCCGCCGCCGGGAACTTCTCGACTACGTGGTGCGCATCAACATGGGCGTCGCCGCCAGCGTCGCGAAGCGTTTCACCCATCGAGGGATCGAGGAGGAGGATCTCGTCCAGGTGGCCTACACCGCTCTGATCGGCGCCGCCCGCGGTTTCGACCCGGGCCGCGACCAGGACTTCCTCTCCTACGCCGTCCCCACCATTCGCGGCGAGCTGAAGAAGCACTTCCGCGACCGAGGCTGGGCGGTCCGTCCTCCGCGGAGGATTCAGGAGATCCAGTCCAGGATCACTCGTGCCGAGGGGGCCTTGGCACAGGACCTGGGGCGGCAGCCTCGGCCCAGCGAGCTCGCCGCCCACCTGGGCGTGGAGATGGACGACGTGACGGAGGCTCTGGCCGCCGGCGGATGCTTCGCTCCGTCATCCCTGGATCGCTCCGTGGCCGGCCCGGGTGGCATGGGTATCGCGACCGTGGGCGACCTGCTCGGCGAGGAGGACCGATCCCAGTACGCAGCAGAGGCCCGCGTCGCCCTCGCCCCGGTGGTACGGCGCCTCAGCGAGCGCGACCGGCGGATCCTGTACATGCGCTACTTCGAGGAACGCACGCAGCAGGAGATCGGCGAGGCCATCGGCGTCACCCAGATGCAGGTGTCTCGGCTACTGGCCCGAATCATGCGCGACCTGCGAGCCGATCTCGGGCATGAGGATGCTGGAGTTCCTTCAGCGCCGTACCCCCAGCCCGCCTGAACTCCCTCCAGGTGCGACCTGGGTAACTTGCCAACCGGGTCGCAGCACCCACGGTTTGCCGACTTACGGGCTTAGGCTCCCTGTCATGCCCGCCTCCCAGACACCGATCCGTGTCGCCATCAACGACGACTACGAGCTCGTGGTCAGCGGGGTGGCCGCCATCCTCGCGCCCTTCATGGATCAGATCGACGTCGTCGAACTCGACTCCAACGTCCCCACCACCAGTGACGTCGACATCGTCCTGTACGACACGTTCGGCCAGGACCAGGGCGGAGACATGGACCTCAGCAGCGTGGTCCGGGCAGGACAACCGAAGGTGGTGGTCTTCACCTGGAACCTCCACCACGAACTGGTCGACGGAGCGATGACGGCCGGCGCTGCCGGTTATCTGTGGAAGGGCATGCCCGCCGACCGCATGGTCGCTGCCCTCGAGGCGGTTCACGCAGGACAGACGGTGACCCCTCCCGCCGACGCGCGTCCCGACCTGGAGACGGGCTCCTGGCCCGGACGAGAGTTCGGCCTCACGGCACGCGAGGCCGAAGTCATCGCCCTGATCACGCAGGGATTCACCAACCAGGAGATCGCAGACAAGGTCTACCTCAGCATCAACTCGGTGAAGACCTACATCCGCACTGCCTACCGCAAGATGGGGGTCACCCGACGCTCCCAAGCCGTCGCCTGGGGCCTCAACCACGGCTTCGCACCAGACCACGTCCGCACCCTCCACCGACCGGGCACCGCCCCGGCCGAACCGCTCTAGCGGGGCACCTCCCCCACGGCGAACGGCGCATGGTGACTCCGCCCCTTGGGCGCCAGGAACTCCGGGCCCCGGTCTCGGACGCCACTCGCCCGATCGTGCAGTCTTCCGGGATTCTCCAGTGGGGACGCCGCGGTTGTTGCACCCTAGAGGAGCCCCACCGGCCCTATGCGAAAGATCTCGGCATGCGCATATCCAACCGACGCCTCCCCGCCCGCTGCCTCGTGGCGCTGGCCGCAGTCGCGGCCCTGGTGCTCCCGCCCCAGGCCGGCCAGGCACAGACACAGGCGCGGGCCGACCAGACCACGGTGGAGGGGAAGACCTTCGCGGCGTACGAGTATTGGTGGTACCCGATCGACTTCGTCGACCACTTCGTCGACCCGCTCAGCAGCCAGTGGGAGGTCGAGGGTAACGGCGACGCGCGCACCCAGAACGGCATGCTCACCCTCATGTCGAGGCGGCAGGGCAGCATCGGTGTGACCCTGCGCGGCCACGACCGGGCTCGTGGCCGCTGGGAGATCCGACTCCGCGGGAATCGGTCCGAAACCGTCAACTCTGACTTCACCGTTGCCGCCGAGCTGATCCCCGCCGACAGCGCTGCCCAGCACTGTGGTGCCCAGAACATCGGCTTCGCCGACTTCCGCCCGGCAGTCGACACCTCCGCCAGCTTTCACATCCGCACCCTGCCCAACCAGCAGTTCACCAGCGTCAAGAAGCGCATGAACCTGACCAACAACTACTGGCACACCTACGCCGTCCAGGTCACCGCGAAGCGGATCGCCTGGTTCGTTGACGGGGTCGCCCGCGCCGTCGAGAACCGACCGGAGGCGCTCTCCGGCATCCCGCTGACCCTCCGCCTGCAACTGCAGGACGTCCCCGGCGAGACGATGAACCTGAGCCGGCTCCAGGTCGACACGGTCCGCTACTTCACGCTGAAGACGCCGAGCAAGAAGCCCGTGCGCGGTGCGCTGCCGGAGGTGGGCACCTACGCCGACGCCTGCTGACTGGGGGCACACGCGAGCACCGACGTAGCGCGGCCTGCGCGCATGCGCTGGCCGGTTCCCGACTCCGCGGAAAGGGTCAGTCGACGACCTCGAACCTGATCCCGGCCAGCTGCAGCCGGGACAGGAGGTTGTCCCCCATCGCCTGGGCGGTGGTCACCTGACCAGCGGTGGGCGGGTTGTCGTCGAGGGCCAGGCAGAGGGCCGACTCGGCCAGCATCTTCGCGGTCTCGCCGTAGCCGGGATCGCCGCCGGCGACGCGTGTGTGCACGGTCTGGCCGCCGGCCGTGCCGACGAAGTCGACCCGGAACCACGACTTCTGCCGGCGGGCCTCGTCGGGACCCTCGCCCTGCTTGATCCGGCCCAGCAGGATGTTCCGCAGCGGCTTCACCTGGGCCACCGCGCCGATCGTGGCCACCGCCACGGCACCGCCCGCAGCGAACCGCCGGGTCTTGGTGCCCGCGAAGTGGGAGTAGCGGAAGTCCGGGCCGTACGACGCCAGCGCGGCACCGCTGCGGGCCACCACCATCGGGTCGATCGTGGGCAGGGGCAGCAGCCAGTAGCCGAGCACGTCGTCACGACCCGGCTTCCCCCCGACGGCCCGGGAAGAGCGGCCCTCGGGACGCGGCTCGGTGCGCCGGCGTGCGCCGGCCGCCTCCTTCATCTGCCGGACCCGCGACAGGGCGGTCACCGCTGAATGGAAGGTGCCACCGGAGAACATGCCACTGGCGCGCACCACCCCGCGCAGCGTGATCGGCTGGTCGGCCGGCAGCTGCTTGACCGTGAAGTAGGCGCCCAGGTCGTGCGGTACCGAGTCGAAGCCGCAGGCATGCACGATCCGGGCACCGGTCTTCTCGGCGGTTGCGTGGTGCTCGACGTACATCCGGTCGACGAACTCCGGTTCGCCGGTCAGGTCGACGTAGTCGGTGCCGGCCTCGGCGCAGGCCGCGACCAGCGGACCGCCGTAGGTCAGGTAGGGACCGACCGTGGTGATCACCACCCGAGCGCGGCGGGCGACGTCGGCGAGCGAGGTGGGGTCGGTGACGTCCGCGTGCAGCAGCTCGAGCTGCTTGAGCTCGGGGTCGACGTCCGCGAGGTCCGCGCGCACCTGCTCCAGCTTCTGGGGGTTCCGCCCGGCCAGTGCCCAGCGCAGCCCGGTGGGGGCGTTGCGCGCGAGGTACTCGGCGGTGAGCGCTCCGGTGAAACCGGTGGCCCCGAACAGCACGATGTCGAACTCACGTTCACTGGTGGGCATGCCGCCATCGTGGCACCCGGCCACCTCCGGTCGTCACGCGCGTCCGATCCCCGGAAGCAGGGCCGATCGTTGACGACGGAAGGCCCCGCTTCCAGATCTGACGTATTTTCTAGGCATGTGCCGCAACATCCGTCAGCTCCACAACTTCCAGCCGCCCGCCTCCAACGACGAGGTGACCGCCGCCGCGCTGCAGTTCGTGCGCAAGGTGAGCGGGTCGACCAAGCCGTCGGCCGCCAACCAGGAGGCTTTCGACCGGGCGGTACGGGAGATCGCCCACGTCACCCAGCACCTCCTCGACGACCTGGTCACCAGCGCCCCGCCGAAGAACCGTGAGGTGGAGGCGGAGAAGGCGCGCGCCAGGGCCGCCCTGCGGTACGGCACGTGACCACACCCCTGGTCGAGCGCCCCGCATCGGGCGAGCCGGTCGAGGCGGCCCTCGATCTCCTGCTCGGCCGCCCGCTCGTGGTGCTCACCGGAGCCGGACTGTCGACCGACTCCGGCATCCCCGACTACCGCGGTCCGGGGTCCCCGTCCCGGATGCCGATGACGATCGCGGAGTTCCGGTCCGGCCCGGCCGCCCGGCAGCGGTACTGGGCCCGCAGCCACCTGGGCTGGGGCCGGATGCGCCGCGCCGTACCCAACCCCGGGCACCACGCACTGGCGCGCCTTGATCCCGAGCTCCTGATCACCCAGAACGTCGACGGCCTGCACGAGGAGGCCGGGTCACGGCGCCTGGTGGCGCTGCACGGCCGGATCTCACAGGTCGTCTGCCTCCAGTGCGGTACGACGTCCGCGCGGTCGGCGCTCCAGGCGCGACTGGCCGAGCTCAACCCGGGCTTCGCCGACCGGCACGTCGACGTGCGGGTCCGTCCCGACGGTGACGTCGAGCTGGAGGACACGTCGTCGTTCCGGGTGCCGGACTGCGAGGGGTGCGGCGGCGCACTCAAGCCGGACGTCGTGTTCTTCGGCGAGAACGTCCCGGCGGACCGGGTGGAGCGCTGCTACGCCGCTGTCGATGTCTTGAGCGACAACGGCGGCGCGCTGCTGGTGGCCGGCTCGTCACTCACCGTGATGAGTGGCTTCCGGTTCGTCCGCCGCGCGGCCCGTGCCGAAACCCCGGTGGTGATCGTCAACCGCGGCCCGACCCGAGGTGACGAGCTGGCGACGCTCAAGGTGGAGGCCGGCTGCAGCGAGTTCCTGACCAGGTTGGCCGAGGCCTAGATTTCGAGACGCGTCGCCCGGCTCGCAAGCTCGCCGTGCGGGGCTCAGAGCTTCCGTACGAAGATGTGATCCGCCGCCTCGAGCACGATCTCGGCGGTCTCCCCACCCGATCCCACCAGGATCCCCCCGGCGGCGGGGGCGACCGTGACCGTCTTGTCGGGCAGGGCGCCGGCCCTCCGCAGAGCGCTCATCAGGGTCTCGTCCTTCTGCATCTCCTCGGAGATCCGACGGATGTGGACGCGGGCCTCGCCGTCACCCACGACCTTGGAGAGCGGCTCGACGCCCTCCATGAACTCCTCGCCCAGCGCTGACTCCCCGAGCTCGTCGAGACCCGGGATCGGGTTGCCGTAGGGCGACTCGGTCGGGTGGTCGAGCAGCGCGACCAGGCGCCGTTCGACGGTCTCCGACATCACGTGCTCCCATCGGCAGGCCTCGGCGTGCACCAGCTCCCAGTCGAGACCGATGACGTCGGTGAGCAGCCGCTCGGCGAGGCGGTGCTTGCGCATCACCCGGGTCGCCAACCGCAGGCCCTCGTCGGTGAACTCGAGGTGGCGGTCGCCCTCGACCGTGAGCAGGCCGTCGCGCTCCATCCGGGCCACCGTCTGGGACACCGTCGGACCGCTCTGGTGGAGCCGTTCGGCGATCCGGGCCCGGAGCGGGATGATGCCTTCCTCGACCAGCTCGTAGATGGTCCGGAGGTACATCTCGGTGGTGTCGATCAGATCGCTCACCCGTTCATTCTGTCCCATGCTCGGTGTACGGCTGTCGGCGTACCGCGCCAGCCGTGGGTAGCGTGGCGCGATGACCTCGGTGATGTGGTTTCGGCGCGACCTGCGGCTGGCTGACAACCCGGCGCTGGTCGAGGCGGGCGCGGAGGACGGCGTCCTGCCCTTGTTCGTGATCGACCCCCGCCTCTGGGGTCCGGCCGGTACGCCCCGCCGCGCCTACCTGGCCGCCTCACTGCGTGCCCTGGACGGCTCGCTTCGGCAGCGGAAGACGCGGCTCCATGTGCGCCGCGGGGACCCGGTCGCCGAGGTCGCCCGCGCCGCCCGGTCGGTGGGGGCGACCCGGGTGCACATCGCGGCCGACCACGGTCCCTACGGAACCCGGCGCGACCAGGCGGTCGAGGCGGCGCTCGCGGAGCGGGACATCGAGCTGGTCCGCACGGGGTCGGCGTACGCCGTCGCACCCGGCCGGGTGACCAACCAGTCCGGGGAGCCGTTCAAGGTCTTCACACCGTTCGCGAGGGCCTGGGCCGAGCACGGGTGGCGGGCGCCCGCCGACGCGCCCCGGGGCGTCACCTGGCTGGAGGCGTCGGGGGCCGTCGACCTGCCCGAGTCCCGCACGCCCAGCGGGATCGACCTTCCCGAGGCCGGCGAGGCGGCGGCCGGCCGGCGCTGGCGCGAGTTCCTCGACGAGCGGGTCGCGGCCTACGACGACGACCGCGACAAGCCCGGCGTCGACGGCACCTCCCGGATGTCGGTGCACCTGAAGTGGGGCGAGATCCACCCGCGCACGATGCTGGCCGACCTGGCCCGGCTCCGCAGCACCGGGGCCACCACCTACCGCAAGGAGCTCGCCTGGCGGGAGTTCTACGCCGACGTGCTGTTCCACCGGCCGGCCACCGCACGCGAGTACCTGCGGCCGGAGTACGCCGGCATGGAGTACGACGCCCCCGACGGCGCGTTCGACGCCTGGCGGGACGGACGCACCGGTTTCCCGATCGTGGACGCCGGAATGCGTCAGCTGCGCGCCACCGGCTGGATGCACAACCGGGTGCGGATGATCGTCGCCAGCTTCCTGGTCAAGGACCTGCACGTGGAGTGGCAGCACGGCGCCCGGCACTTCCTCCGCTGGCTGGTCGACGGCGACCTGGCGTCCAACCAGCACGGCTGGCAGTGGGTGGCCGGTTGCGGTACCGACGCGGCGCCGTACTTCCGGGTGTTCAACCCGACCACGCAGGGCCGCAAGTTCGACCCCGACGGCGCCTACGTGCGCCGCTGGGTCACCGAGCTCGGCGAGCTGGACTCCGGTGCCGACCCGCACGACCCGGACGAGGAGTCGCGCCAGCGGGTCGACTACCCCGCGCCGATCGTCGACCATGCCGAGGAGCGACGCGAGGCGTTGCGCCGCTGGGAACAGATCCGTGCGGGGTGAGAGGATCCGTCCGTGCGCGAGCTGATCGTCCCCAGCCGCTTCCGCGGTCCCCGGTCCTCGGGCAACGGCGGCTGGACGGCGGGCGCCCTCGCCGCGCTGGTCGACCATGACGTGCCCGACGACCGGGCGGCCAGGTGGCCGACCATTGCGGTCTCGCTGCGGCAGCCGCCGCCCCTGGACACACCGCTGCAGGTCACCGATCACGACGCGGAGACCGTGGCCGCCCTCGACGGCGTGACCGTCGCCTTCGCGGAGGTCCGCCACGAGGCACCGACGCCGGTCGACTCGGTGCCGGCCGACGAAGCGCGTGCGGCGACGGCGTCGTACCCCGGCCTGCGCCAGCACCCCTTCCCCACCTGCTTCAGCTGCGGCACCGCGCGCGAGGAGGGCGACGGCCTGCGGATCTTCCCGGGCCCGGTGAACGCCTCGGCTGGTCCCACCCGGGTGGCGGCCACCTGGACCCCGCACCCGAGCCTGTTCGAGGACTGGCACGCCTACCACGACGACCACCCGCGGGCCTCGCTGCCGGTCGCCTGGGCGGCGCTGGACTGCGTGGGCGGCTGGGCCGGCGACCTCACCGAACGGATGATGGTGCTGGCGCGGATCACCGCCCGGATCAACACGCTGCCACTGATCGGTCAGGAACACGTGGTGGTGGGCGAGGCGCGCGGCACGGAAGGGCGCAAGACCTGGACCGCCTCCACCCTGTACGACGCCGACGGCCAGGCCCTGGCCTCGGCCGAGCACCTCTGGATCGCCGTCGATGCCGCCGGGTTCCGCTGACCCGTCGTGAATTCACGGCGGGTCAGCGATTTGACCGGTTCCGAGAGACCCCTCAATGATGGAGAGCATGGATTTGAACGATCAAAGTGAGCGTTGGTGGCGGGACGCGGTCTGCTACCAGGTCTACGTCCGCAGCT
The DNA here is from genome assembly GCA_035691135.1 of Nocardioides sp. Classification (GTDB taxonomy): domain Bacteria; phylum Actinomycetota; class Actinomycetes; order Propionibacteriales; family Nocardioidaceae; genus Nocardioides. The sequence goes on from DASSJR010000193.1 coordinate 14,169, forward strand.
TCGCCGACGGCGACGGCGACGGCATCGGCGATCTGCCCGGGATCACCTCCCGGCTGCCCTACCTGGCCGACCTCGGTGTCGACGCCCTCTGGATCACGCCGTTCTACCCCTCGCCGCAGAACGACCACGGGTACGACGTCGCCGACTACTGCGACGTCGACCCGCTGTTCGGAAAGCTGGCCGACGCCGACAACCTGATCGAGCGCGCCCACGCCCTCGGGTTGCGGGTGATCGTGGACCTCGTCCCCAACCACACCTCCGACCAGCACCGCTGGTTCCAGGAGGCCCTGGCCGCCGGTCCCGGGAGCCCGGAGCGGGCCCGCTACATCTTCCGTGACGGCGAGAACGACAGCCCGCCCAACAACTGGCAGTCGGTCTTCGGCGGTCCCGCGTGGACCCGCACGCCCGACGGGCAGTGGTACCTCCACCTCTTCGACTCCACGCAGCCCGACCTCGACTGGCGCAACCCCGAGGTGCACGCGATGTTCGAGGACGTGCTCCGGTTCTGGCTCGCCCGAGGGGTGGACGGGTTCCGGATCGACGTCGCCCACGGCCTCTACAAGGTGGAGAGCCTGCCCAACCAGAAGGACCCGACGGTCCGGCGCATCGAGCGGATGCTCGATTCCGCCTACGGCGACGACGAGCCGATGTGGGATCAGCCCGAGATCCACGACGTCTACCGTCGCTGGGCTGAGATCCTGGACGAGTTCGGCCCGGACCGGATGGCGGTCGCCGAGGCGTGGGTGCCGGACAGCGAGTCGCTGGCGGCGTACGTGCGTCCCGACGAGCTCGACCAGGCGTTCAACTTCTCCTGGCTGCTGGCGGACTGGGATGCCCCCGCGTTCGCCGAGGTCATCCGGCGCACGTTCGCGTCCACCGAGCCGGTCGGGGCCTCCCCGACCTGGGTGCTCAGCAACCACGACGTCACCCGCCACGTGACCAGGTACGGCGGCGGCGAGCAGGGCCTCGCGCGGGCCCGGGCCGCGACCCTCACCATGCTGGCCTTGCCGGGCGCGGTGTACCTCTACCAAGGTGAGGAGCTCGGCCTCGAAGAGGTCGACGTCGCGCCAGAGGACCGACAGGACCCGGCCTGGTTCCGCACCCGCGAGCCCGGCCGCGACGGCTGCCGGGTGCCGATCCCGTGGTCGGGCGCCGAGCCGCCGTTCGGTTTCGGGCCCGGCGAGGGGCAGCCCTGGATCCCTCAGCCCGAGTCCTGGAAGACGCTCACGGTCGAGGCCCAGCAGGACGACCCGGCCTCGACCCTGACGTTCTACCGGACCGCTCTCGAGCACCGGCGGCAGCACGCAACCCCGGCCGGGCAGGTCGTGGAGATCTTCGACCAGAGCGAGGACGTGCTCGCGTTCCGGCGCGGCCCGCTCACGGTGGTGCTCAACTGCGGCACGAAGCCGGCCGAGCTGCCGCCCGGCGAGGTGCTGCTCAGCAGCGGCGCACTGGCCGACGGCCTGCTGCCTCCCGACACCGCCGCCTGGTTGGCCTGACCCGACCGATAGTCCGGAACGATTCGCACCCTCTGACCCCTGTGGAGGGTGCAGATCGTTCCGGACTATCCGAAATGAGCAGTCAGCTGAGAGTCCGGTTGTAGCGGCCGAGGGCGGTCACCAGGGCCTCGAGGTCCTCGTCGGACCAGTCGCCCAGTCGTTCGTCGAGGCGACGGCGGCGCTGCTGCCTGACCTCGTCGAGACGTCGAGAAGCGTCGTCGCTGGGCGAGAGCAGCGTGGCCCGGCCGTCCTGGGGGTCGGGCGCCTTGTCCAGCAGTCCCAGGTTGGACAAGTGCTGCACCTGACGGCTCACGGCGCCCTTGTCGGCGCCGAAGGTCTCGGCCAGCGCCGACGACCGCATCGGGCCGGTCTCGGCGAGGTGCGCGAGGATCAGGTAGGACATCGGCTGCAGGTCGGGGTGTACGGCCCGGGCGCGCTCGCCGATCGCGCGGCGTACCCGTCGAATCAGCACGCCCACCTCGTGCTCCAGCGCCCGCACAGTCTCTGTCCGGGGCATCGTCGTCACCTCTAGTGTCGTCCGGCCGCGGCCTCCCGAGCGGCTTCGGGTGCCATCTCGTCGGCCCTCAGGATGGTAGTACGCAGCGGGACCTCCTTGATGAAGACCACGCACAGCAGCGCCAGAACCGCGAAGGGCACGGCCACCAGGAAGATGTGCCCGGTCGCTTCACCGAAGGCGTGCTCGAACACGGCGCGGATCGGCGTGGGCAGCGTCGTGAGGTCGGGGATCGCGCCTGTGCTGTGCCCACTGCCGTCGATCCCGAGCCGGGCGAGGCCCTCGCGGACGCCGTCGGCGACCTGGTGGCTGAGCACCGCGCCGAGGGCGGCGACGCCGATCGAGCCGCCCATCGAGCGGAAGAACGCCACGATCGAGCTGGCGGCGCCGAGGTCGGACTGGGCGACGTTGTTCTGGACCGAGAGCACGAGGTTCTGCATGGTCATCCCCAGCCCGAGACCGAGCACGGCCATGAAGGCGCCGACCAGCACCAGCGGCGTGGCCTCGTCAAGGGTGGCCAGCAGCGACAGTCCGATCACCACCATCGCGCTGCCGCTGACCAGGAACCGCTTCCAGCGGCCGGTGGCGGTGATGATGCGGCCGCTGACGATGCTCGAGACCAGCAGCCCGCCGACCATCGCGACCGACATCAGGCCGGCCTCGGTCGGGCTCATGCCCCGGGCGAGCTGGAAGTACTGGGACAGGTAGACCGTCGAACCGAACATGGCGAGACCGGTCAGCACCGAGGCGGTGGTGGCGAGCGAGGTGGTCCGGTCGCGGAACAGCCGCAGCGGGATGATCGGCTCGACGGCCACGCGGGCCTCGACGTAGAGAGCCGAGGCCACGATCGCCAGGCCCACCAGGACCAGCGCCACACTGGTGGCGGAGCCCCAGGCGAACTGGTTGCCGGCCAGGGAGACCCAGACCAGCAGCACCGAGACGCCGGACATGAGCAGGGTCGCGCCGAGATAGTCGACGTGCACCTCGCGGCGTACGACGGGCAGGTGGAGGGTCTGCTGCAGCACGAGGAAGGCGAGGAGCGCGATCGGCAGGCCGAGGAAGAAACACCAGCGCCAGCCCAGGCCGGGGGCGTCGACGATCAGTCCGCCGATCAGCGGGCCGCTGACCGTGGCGAGGGCGAACGTGGCGCCGATGTAGCCGGAGTACCGGCCACGCTCGCGCGGGCTCACCATCGAGGCGATCACCACCTGCACCAGGGCGGTCAGGCCGCCGACGCCGAGACCCTGGACGGCACGTGCACCGATCAGCACCTCCATGCTGGGGGCGAAGCCGGCGATCAGCGAGCCGATTCCATAGATCACCAAGGCCGACTGCACGAGCAGCTTCTTGCTGAACAGGTCAGCGAGCTTGCCCCAGATCGGCGTGCTGGCAGTCATGGTCAGCAGGGTCGCGACGACCACCCAGGTGTAGCCGGTCTGGCTGCCCTCGAGGTCGGTCACGATCCGCGGCAGGGCGTTGGTGACCACGGTGCTCGACAGCATCGCCACGAACATGGCGAGCAGAAGGCCGCTGAGTGCCTCCAGAACCTCGCGGTGGGTCATCTGGCCGGACTGCTCGGCCGCGACGGTCGCCTGGGTCACTGGTGCCTCTCGATCAGAAAAGGTTGACAAAGACAACCATATACCGGATCAGACCAGTGTCCCAATCCCCGGACTACCGTCCGAAATGGCAGCGACCCGCAGGCGTGGCCTTCGGAACAAGTCCTCGGGCCGCTCCGGTGGACGTGGTTACCGGATCGCCTGCGGGTCGGGTGGCTGCTTTGGATTCGCCAGCAGCCGCACGGGCCTACGCCGTCGCGTCGCCCGATCGTGTTGCCGGGCTGCTAACGGGCAGCCACCTCACGCGTCCAACAAGAATTCATTCTTCGGACCACCTCCTTTCCCGTGTGCGCACCACGGTAGAGGTCGAGCCCGGCCCGCTCAAGGCATTTCCGGTACGGCGGCTTTCAGGCCAGCGCGGCCGCGAACTGGGACTGGTAGAGCCGGGAGTAGGCGCCGTCGGTTGCCAGCAGATCGTCGTGCGTGCCCTGCTCGACGATTCGGCCGTCCTCCATCACCAGGATCAGGTCGGCGTCGCGGATCGTGGAGAGCCGGTGGGCGATGACGAAGGACGTACGGTCGGTGCGCAGCGCGGACATCGCCTGCTGCAGCAGCAGCTCGGTGCGCGTGTCCACCGACGACGTGGCCTCGTCGAGGATCAGCAGGGCGGGGTCGGATAGGAAGGCACGGGCGATCGTCACCAGCTGCCGCTCGCCGGCCGACAGGTTGCCGCCGTCCTCCTCGACCACCGTGTCGTAGCCGTCCGGGAGCGAGTGGACGAAGCGGTCGACGAATGTGGCCCTGGCCGCCTCCAGGATCTGGTCCTCCGTCGCACCGGGCCGGCCGTAGGCGATGTTGTCGCGGATCGTGCCCTCGAACAGCCAGGTGTCCTGCAGCACCATGCCGATGTGGCTGCGCAGCTCACCGCGCGGCATCGCCGTGACGTCGACGCCGTCCAGGGTGATCCGCCCGGCGTCGAGCTCGTAGTAGCGCATGACCAGGTTGACCAGGGTGGTCTTGCCGGCACCGGTCGGCCCGACGATCGCCACGGTCTGGCCGGGTCGGGCCACCAGCGAGAGGTCCTCGATCAGCGGCTGGTCGTCGGCGTACCGGAACGACACGTGCTCGAACCGCACCTCGCCGTGGCGCTGCGGCGGCGTCGCCGACGGCGCCCCGTCCGGCACCTGGTCGTCGGCGTCGAGGAGCTCGAAGACCCGCTCGGCCGAGGCGACGCCCGACTGCAGCAGGTTGGTCATGGAGGCCACCGTCGTCAGCGGCTGGGTGAACTGCCGGGTGTACTGGATGAACGCCTGCACCTCGCCGAGGGACAGGGTGCCGTGCGCGACGCGCAGCCCGCCCACGACGGCGATCACCACGTAGTTGAGGTTCCCGACGAACATCATCAGCGGCATGATCAGCCCGCTGATGAACTGGGCGCGGAACGACGCCTCGTAGAGCTCCTCGTTCTGCTCCTCGAAGGTCCGCTCCACCTCGCGCCGGCGACCGAACACGCTGACCAGGGCGTGTCCGGAGAATGTCTCCTCGATGTGGGCGTTGAGGACACCGGTCCGGCGCCACTGGGCGATGAACTGCCCCTGCGAGTGCTTCATGATCCGTGCAGTCGCGAGCATCGACACCGGCACCGAGACGAGCGCGATCAGCGCCAGCAGCGGAGAGATCCAGAACATCATCGACATCACGGCCAGGACCGTGAGCAGCGAGGTCAGCAGCTGGCTCATCGTCTGCTGGAGGGTCTGGCTGATGTTGTCGATGTCGTTGGTGACCCGGCTCAGGAGCTCACCGCGCGGCTGCCGGTCGAAGTAGGCCAGCGGCAGCCGGTTGACCTTGTCCTCGACGTCGGAACGCATCCGCATCACGGTGCCCTGGACGACGTCGTTGAGCAGGTAGCCCTGGAGCCAGGCCAGCACCGAGGCGCCGGCGTAGATGCCGAGCACCCCGAGGAGCACGTCACGGACTCCGTCGAAGTCGATGGGCTGATGCGCGAGGTAGCCCGCGAAGATCAGGTCGGTGGCGTGGCCGAGCAGGCGCGGACCCAGCGCCATCATGCTCGCGCTGACCACCGCGAGCAGCACCACGGCGATCGCCTTCGTCCGCTCCGGGGCCATCCGCCGGACCAGCCGGTTCGCGGAGGGCCAGAACGTCATCGCCTTCTGGCCGACCATGCCGCCGCCCATCGGGCCGCGGCCCGGGCCGCCCATCGGCGCCTGGATGCGCTCGGTCTGCTTCATCGTGCCCGGGGCGCCCGAGGTGCCCGGGCTCTGCGTGGTGGTGCTCATGCGGCCTCCTCTGCGCTCAGCTGGGAGGCGACGATCTCCTGGTAGGTCGGGTTGTCGGCGAGCAGCTCGGCGTGGGTGCCGCGGCCGACCACCCGCCCGTCCTCGAGCACCAGGATCAGGTCGGCGTCGCGGATCGAGGAGACCCGCTGGGCCACCACCACGACGGTGGAGTCCCGGGTCTCGGGCCGGAGCGCCTGCCGGAGGCGGGCGTCGGTGGCGAGGTCGAGGGCCGAGAACGCGTCGTCGAACAGGTAGATCTCGGGACGGCGTACGAGCGCCCGCGCGATCGCAAGCCGCTGTCGCTGGCCGCCCGAGACGTTGGTGCCACCCTGCACGATCGGGGCGTCGAGGCCTTCGGGCATCGCCTCGACGAAGTCGCGGGCCTGGGCGATCTCGAGCGCGCGCCACAGCTCCTCGTCGGTGGCGTCGGGACGGCCGTGCCGCAGGTTGGTGGCCACGGTCCCGGTGAACAGGAAGGCCCGTTGCGGAACCAGCCCGATCCGCGCCCAGAGCGCCTCGGAGTCCAGGTCGCGGACGTCGAGGCCGTCGACCCGGACCGAGCCCGAGGTGACGTCGAAGAGCCGGGGCACCAGGTTCACCAGCGTCGACTTGCCGGCGCCGGTCGACCCGATCACCGCCACGGTCTGGCCGGGGCGCGCCGAGAAGGAGATGTCGGCCAGCACCGGCTGCTCCGCACCGGGATAGGTGAAGGAGACCGCCTCGAGGTCGAGGTGTCCGGTCACCTCCGCGTCGGTCACCCCGCGCTCGGGCGGGACGACGGAGGACGCGGTGTCGAGGACCTCGCCGATCCGGTCCGCGCACACCGAGGAGCGCGGCACCATCATCAGCATGAACGTGCCCATCATCACCGACATCAGGATCTGCATCAGGTAGCTGAGGAAGGCCGTGAGGGCGCCGACCTGCATCTGACCCGAGTCGACCCGGTGCCCGCCGAACCAGATGACCGCGACACTGGACACGTTCACGACGAGCATCACCAGCGGGAACATGGTTGCCATCCACCGACCGGCCCGCACCGAGACCTCGGTCAGGTCCTCGTTGGCCTTGCGGAACCGCCGCGTCTCCTGGGGCTCCCGTACGAAGGCACGGACCACCCGGATGCCGGTGATCTGCTCGCGCAGGACGCGGTTGACCTCGTCGATCCGTTGCTGGACCAGGCGGAAGCTGGGCACCATCTGCGACACGACGACGCCCACCGACAGGAACAGGGCGGGTACGACGATCGCCAGCAGCCAGGACAGCCCGAGGTCCTCGCGCATGGCCATCAGCACTCCGCCGACCATCATGATCGGGACGGCGACCGCCATCGTGCAGGTCATCAGGGTGAGCATCTGTACCTGCTGGACGTCGTTGGTGGTGCGGGTGATCAGCGAGGGCGCTCCGAAGGTCGCCACCTCGCGTCCGGAGAACGAGCCCACCCGGTGGAAGACCGACGCACGCAGGTCGCGTCCGAACGCCATGGCGGTGCGGGCCGAGCACCAGACCGCGACCACCGAGCAGAGGATCTGGAGCAGCGAGACACCGAGCATGACCATGCCGGTCCGGAGGATGTAGTCGGTGTCACCCACCGCGACGCCCTTGTCGATGATGTCGGCGTTGAGGCTCGGCAGGAAGAGCATCGCGACCGTCGAGGTGAACTGCAGGACGACGATGACGGTCAGCCATCCGCGGTAGGGCCGCAGGTAGGTGCGCATCAGGCGGAGCAGCATCAGGTGTCCTGCCTGAGCGTGCCGTGGAGGACGACCGAGACGATCTCACGCGGAGTCAGCGTCTTGCCGTCGGAGATGTGGGGGTGGCTGCCGGAGAAGGTCAGCAGCCGGACCAGGCGGACCACCTCCTCGGGCGGGACGCGGAACCGCTCGGCGTCCGGCGCGATCACCCGGATGATGCCGTCCTCGGCCAGGCGGCGGCGCTCCTCGGGGGCGTCGAAGCGCGGGGGCGGCTTGGGCAGGCCCAGGGCCGCCATCAGGTGGAAGATCGAGATGAACCGACGCTGGAGCAGGGTGGTCACCGCCACCAGGCGATCCTCGAGTGGCTGGTCGAGGTCGATCTCGCGCACGTCGTCGAGGAACTGCTGGGGGTCGAACTCCGCGTCGAGCACGGCGTCGACGAGCTCCTCCTTGGTGGCGAAGGCGCGGAAGACAGTGCCCTCGGCGATGCCGGCCGCCTCGGCCACCTGGCGGGTGGAGGTGGCGTGGCCGTGCTTGTAGAAGAGCGGGCGGGCCGCCGCGATGATCTCGGCGCGGCGCTCCTCGGGCGAGAGCGGACGCGCGCGTTTCCGGGTGGCGGGCATGCCCGCAAGGGTAAGTGAGTGAGCACTCACTCACAACCGGTTCAGGGAGCCAGCCGCTCCGTCCGCCACCCGCCCGGGTCGCGGCGGTAGACCAGCCGGTCGTGCATCCGCCCGGGACGCCCCTGCCAGAACTCCACGGCGTCGGGGACGACGACGTACCCGCCCCACCAGTCCGGCAGCGGCACCTCGTCGGGGAAGCGGGCCTCCATCGCGGCGAATGCCTCGTCGAGCTCCGCCCGCGAGTGCACCGCGCGGGACTGGCGCGAGGCCCAGGCTCCGAGCTGGGCGCCGCGCGGCCGGGTCGCGAAGTACGCGGCCACGTCGCCGCGCGAGAGCTCCTCGGCGACGCCGTCGATGCGGACCTGCCGCTCGAGCGGGTGCCAGGGGAACAGCAGCGAGCACCGGTGGTTGACGGACAGCTCGGCGCCCTTGCGGGAGCCGAGGTTGGTGAAGAACCGGAACCCGTCCTCGCCGACGCCCTTGAGCAGCACCATCCGGGACGACGGGAGGCCGTCGGCGGACACAGTGGCGACGACCATCGCGTTGGGCTCGTGCATGCCGGAGGCGGCCGCCTCGCTCATCCACGTGCGGAACATCGTCACCGGATCCGGGGCCAGGTCGGACTCGTGCAACCCGCCCAGGGCGTACTCGGCGCGCAGCGCTGCCAGGTCCATGGCGTCGACACTAGACCGCGTGGGGCGGCAGAATGCCAAGGGTTCGACCGTGCGGTCGGCCCCGAGGAGGATTCCCATGACCGAGGTCCACCACGGGCTCGAGGGCGTGATCGCGTTCGAGTCCGAGATCGCCGAACCCGACAAGGAGGGCTCCGCACTCCGCTACCGCGGGGTCGACATCGAGGAGATCGCCGGCCGGGTCCCCTTCGAGAAGGTCTGGGGCCTGCTCATCGACGGCGCCTACGAGCCCGGCCTGCCCCCGGCCGAGCCGTACAACCTCCCGATCCACACCGGCGACGTGCGCGCCGACGTCCAGGCCGGCGTGGCCATGCTCGCGCCGATGCTGGGCATGAAGCAGACCTACGACATCAGCGACGAGCAGGCCCGTCTCGACCTCTCGCGGATCGCGGTGATGGTCCTGTCGTACGCCGCGCAGTCGGCGCGCGGCATCGGCCTGCCGATCGTCCCGCAGGGCGAGGTCGACCAGGGTTCGACCCTCGCGGAGAAGTTCCTGATCCGCTGGAAGGGCGAGGCCGACCCCGCCCAGGTGAAGGCGATCGACGCCTACTGGTCCTCTGCGGCGGAGCACGGGATGAACGCCTCCACGTTCACCGCGCGGGTCATCACGTCCACCGGCGCCGACGTCGCCGCGGCCTTCTCCGGGGCGATCGGTGCGATGAGCGGCCCGCTCCACGGCGGTGCGCCCTCACGGGTGCTGGGCATGATCGAGGAGGTCGAGAAACGCGACGGCGACGCCTCGACGTACGTCAAGGAGCTGCTCGACAACGGCGAGCGCCTGATGGGATTCGGCCACCGGGTCTACCGCGCCGAGGACCCGCGGGCCCGGGTGCTACGGCGTACTGCCCGCGAGCTCAACGCGCCGCGCTACGAGGTGGCGGAGGCACTGGAGAAGGCGGCACTGGCCGAGCTGCGGGAGCGCCGACCCGACCGGGTGCTGGAGACCAACGTGGAGTTCTGGGCCGCGATCGTGCTCGACTTCGCCGAGGTGCCGGCCAACATGTTCACGTCGATGTTCACCTGCGCCCGGACCGGCGGCTGGTCGGCCCACATCCTGGAGCAGAAGCGCACCGGTCGCCTGATCCGCCCCTCCGCGATCTACACCGGACCGAAGGAGCGCAAGGCAAGCGACGTCCCCGGGTGGGACGACGCCTGGGGCGCCTGAGCTCACCCCTCCCGGTGGAGGTTCTCCTCGAGCGCGGGCGAGGCGTACTTCGGCTGGTAGAGCGTGATCGTGCCGGCACCCGGGACGACGAGCTGGGTGGTCGAGCCCCACGGCTGCTCGGCCACCTCGCCCTCGAACGACGCGCCGCGGCCGCGCAGCTCGTCCATGGTGGCGGCCAGGTCGTCGCACATCAGCGACACGTCGAATCGCTGGTCGGTGCCGCCGGTCTGCCCCTCGTGCTCCCACGACGACGGGTGCACCCCGGTCTCGCTGGGCCCGGTCCGGAAGATCAGCCAGCCACCCCCGGAGTCGACGGACGGGAACCGGAGGACGTCGCGGAGGAAGGCACGGGCGGCGTCGGGGTCCTCGGCGTACAGGAGCGTGTGCACGGCGGTGATCATCCGGTCACGCTACTCCCGGGCCGGGATGGTTGGGTGGCTCCCATGAGCGCCCGCGACCCGATCGAGCTCTGGGACGACGAGGCGGCGACCTTCGATGAGGCCGCCGACCATGGGCTGCGCGATCCTGCGGTGCGGTCGACGTGGCGGGAGCTGCTGCTCTCCGTGTTGCCGCCGGCGCCCGCGCGGATCACGGATCTGGGCTGCGGTACCGGCACCCTGACGCTGCTGCTGGCCGCCGAGGGGTACGTCGTCGACGGGGTGGACTTCTCACCGGAGATGATCCGGCGAGCCCGTGCGAAGGAGCCGGTCGGCCAAGTCACCTTCACCCGGGCCGATGCCGACGACCCACCGCTCGAGCCGGGTGCCTATGACGTCGTCCTGTGCCGCCACGTCCTCTGGGCGATGCCCGATCCGGCCGCAACGCTGCGGCGGTGGATCGGCCTGCTCGGACCCGATGGTCGGTTGGTGCTGGTGGAGGGGAACTGGTCGACGGGTGCTGGTCTTCCCGCGGCGCGGACCGCCGAGCTGGTCGAGGCCACCGGCCGTGAGGCCGTGCTCCGGATGCTGCCGGAGGCGGCGTACTGGGGTCGCGAGATCGACGACGAGCGCTACCTCGTGGTCAGTCGGCGCTGACCCGGCGCTCGTACCAGCTGGTGAGCCCCTGGCCGCCCTGCCGGCTCAGCGAGATGTGCATGTGGTCGCGGTGACGCAGTGTCGGGGAGCACTTCTGCCTGGTCTTGCAGCTCGAGCTGAGGTAGTCCTCCCGCGCGAACTGGTCCCACGCGGAGTACATGTGGTCGTTCCAGATGATGTACATGATCCCCATCCGCCGGGCCAGCGCGTGTTCGTGGTCGCGAGGATCCGTCGCGAACGCCGCCTCGAGGAAGTCGAGGGCGAGCTGCCGGTCCGTGTCGCTCCTCGCGTCGAGGGTCCAGTCGAACGCCCGGCCCTCCTTGTGCTCGGAGACGGCGCCGGACTTGCACGCGCGGGATATCGGGCCGTAGCCCCCGCCGCGACGCACCAGCCACCGGGCCAGTGCCTTGGTGCCGGGCTTCGCCTCGGGGCTGCAGTGCTCCTGGGGCTGGTAGTCGGCGTAGTCCTCCACCTGGGCCGCGGCCGGCCCGGCCAGGGCGAGCAGAATCGCCACAGCGGCCGTGCCGGCCAGACCGGCCCTCAGGATTTTGGTCACGCCGGAGGAGGTTACGTGTGCTCCGGCGCCGCGTCCGGGGATTCGCAAGTTTGATTCAAGACCCAGGCCATGTACCGGCTGTAGATCCCCGCGATTGCGCACAAACGGCAGGTGTGCGGTCCGGAATGTCGCCGTTTGGTACCAAACGGCAGGTCAGCCCGCGAGACCGAGGCGCTTGCCGTAGCAGCGCGACTCGGGCGCCGCGCAGTAGAACCCGAACTTCGGGACCTCGACGTAGCCCGAGGACTCGTAGAGCGTGATCGCCTCCGGCTGGAGGGTCCCGGTCTCCAGGATGCTCACCGACGCACCGGCCTCGAGGGCGGTGCGTTCGAGGTGGGCGAGCATGGCCCGGGCCAGGCCACGCCCGCGGACCGCTGGGGCGACGTACATGCGCTTGATCTCGGCCGTGCTCGTGCTGCCGAGCGCCTCGACGTCGTCACGCCTGCGCCACGCGCCCGAGGCGACCGGTCTGCCGTCGAGGTAGCCGACAAAGAAGCTGCCGCGGGGCGGGTCGAACATGGCGTGGTCCAGCGGGGTCTCGTCCTCGCCGCCGTAGCGGGCGACGTACTCGCCCTGCACGGCGGTGATCATGGCCAGCGCGTCGGGGTGGCCGGATCCGACCCGGACGACCTGCATGTCCATGGTTCCCCTCCGGTTCTCCGCGGGTCCGCGGCGGCTGTCAGAATAGGCGGCGCTGACAGCGTCGTCGCAGAACACCACCGCCCCACAACCGAAGGGTGCACTATGGCCGACGCCCCAGACCTCAAGATCCCGAGCGACCTGCTGCCCGCCGATGGGCGCTTCGGGGCCGGGCCCTCCAAGATCCAGACCAGCCACGTCCATGCCCTGGCCGCGACCGGCTCGTCGCTGCTCGGCACATCACACCGGCAGGCACCGGTGCGCAACACCGTGGGCCGCGTGCGCGACGGCCTGACCGAGCTGTTCTCGCTGCCGGACGGTTACGAGGTCGTCCTCGGCAACGGCGGCGCCACGGCGTTCTGGGACATCTCGACCTTCGGCCTGATCCGCAACAAGAGCCAGCACCTGTCGTTCGGGGAGTTCTCCTCGAAGTTCGCGAAGGCCGCAGCCGCCGCGCCCTGGCTGGAGAAGCCCTCCGTCATCGAGTCCGACCCGGGCAGCCGTCCCGAGCCGGTCGCCGAGGAGGGCGTCGACGCCTACGCGTGGGCGCACAACGAGACCTCGACCGCGGTGATGGCTCCGGTACGCCGACCCCAGGGCGCCGACGAAGACGCGCTGGTCCTCATCGACGCCACGTCCGGTGCCGGCGGCCTGCCGGTGGACCTGACCCAGGTGGACGCCTACTACTTCGCACCCCAGAAGTGCTTCGCCTCCGACGGCGGCCTGTGGATCGCCTTGATGTCGCCACGCGCGCTGGCCAGGGCCGAGGAGATCGCCGGGACGGACCGGTACGTCCCCGCGTTCTTCGACCTGCCCACCGCCATCGACAACTCCGCGAAGAACCAGACCTACAACACGCCGTCGGTCGCGACACTCTTCCTGATGGCCGAGCAGCTGGACTGGATGAACTCCCGGGGCGGCCTGACCGGGATGGTGGAGCGCACCACCGCGTCCTCCGACGCGCTCTACGGGTGGGCCGAGAAGACGTCGTACACGACGCCGTACGTCGAGGATCCGGAGCACCGTTCCCTTGTGATCGGCACCATCGACTTCGACGAGTCGATCGATGCCGCCGTCGTCGCCGCGACCCTGCGCGCCAACGGCATCGTCGACACCGAGCCCTACCGCAAGCTGGGCCGCAACCAGCTGCGGATCGCGATGTACCCAGCGATCGATCCGTCCGACGTGGAGGCGCTCACCGGCTGCATCGACTACGTGGTCGAGCAGAGCGGCGCGAGCTAGCGAGCGCGCGGTCTGCTGATGGTGGTCGAGCAAGCCGTCAGGGGCTGAGCCTGCGAAGCCCCTGAACCGGCGTGTCGAGACCCGGTGAGGTGCCTACGAACCGGAACCGAGGGCGGCCGCGACGGCATCGGCAACCTCCCGGCCGAGGGCCACGATCCGGGCCTCCTCGACCTGGGTCGCGGCCTCCTGCAGCGTCGTGATGGCGGCGTCGACGGCGTCGTCGAGCGGCCAGCCGTAGATACCGGCACTGACCAGCGGGAACGCGACCGTGCGGGCCCCGAGCTCGTCGGCAACCTCGAGCGCCCGGGCGTAGCACGAGGTCAGCAGGGACCGGTCGGTCTGCCCGGCGCGGTAGTTGGGGCCGACGACGTGGATCACCCACTGTGCCGGCATCTCGCCGGCGGTGGTCCACCCGGCGTCCCCGGTGGCCAGCCCGTCGGGGAAGCGTCGCTTGCAGTCCTCGAGGACGGCCGGGCCACCGGCCCGGTGGATCGCTCCGTCGACCCCGCCTCCGCCGCGCATCCGTGAGTTCGCGGCGTTGACCACCGCGTCGACCTCCTGGGTGGTGATGTCGCCCTCGACCAGCGCCAGCTTCATGTGATCAGCCTCATGGGATCACTTCAGCAGACGAAGGACCGCTCGTTCCAGCGCGGCTTGGCGATCGTCGGCCTTGGCGTAGTGCCGCCGGGTGGTGCCGTGGATGGTCTGGCCCTCCTCGTAGGCGTCGATCACCCGCGGGTCGACGTACGACGCCCGCGCCTGGGCCGGGGTGTTGCCGAGGAACTCCGCGACCTCTTTCATCGCCCCCGAGATGGCGCGCTTGCGTGAGGCCTTGGTCTCCCCCGGTTCGTCGGTCTCGGCGAGCGCGGCCGCGGCCAGCACCGTCGCGTGCCAGGTGCGGAAGTCCTTGGCGGTCGCATCCAGGCCGGTCGTGTCGCGCACGTAGTCGTTGACCCGAGCGGAGTCGAGGCTCCGCCAGGTGCGGCCGTCCTTCCAGGCCAGCAACCTGTCCTCGCCACCGCGCCGGCGACGCATGGTCTCCAGCGCAGCGACGGTCGCGGCGTCGTCGATCTCGACCCGGTGCTCGACCCCGGACTTCCCGACGAAGCAGAACACCAGGACCTTCCCCTGCTTGCGCACGTGCTGCCGCTCCAGGGTGGTCAGCCCGAAGCTTCCGTGCTTGTCGGCATACACGTCGTTGCCGATCCGGAAGTAGCCGAGGTCGAGCAGGCGTACGGCGACCGCGCAGGCCCGTTCGAGCGACATCCCGTCGGTGCCCAGATCGGTCAGCACCTTCTCCCGCGCCCGGCTGAGCGCCCGCCCGAACTTGAGCATCCGGTCGTGCTTGGCCGCGTCGCGGCGGGTGCGCCACTCGGGGTGATAGAGGTACTGCCGCCGCCCGGCCTCGTCGACCCCGACCGCCTGCAGGTGACCGTTCTCGTAGGGCGTGATCCAGACGTCCTCCCAGGCCGGCGGGATCACCAGGTCCTTGACGCGCTGTGCCCGCCGAGCCGAGAGCCGGCTGCCGGACTCGTCGAGGTAGACGAAGCCCTTGCCCACACGGCGCCGGGTCCAGCCCGGGTCGTCGGGGGAGGTCCTGCGGAGCCGCGGCATGCGGGAATGCTAACGGCGGGGATGCCTCGCACTCGGACGCACCGCGAGCACCAGCACCAGCACCGCGACGAGGAACAGGCCGGCCCCCAGCGCCCACTGCCACGGGTCTCGACCTGGCTGGGCTGCCTGCTCGGGCAGCTCCCGGCGCGGCTTCGGCGCCGGAGTGCTGGTGTTGGCCTCGGGCTGCTCCGAGGGCGACGTCATCCTCTCGCGCAGGGTCGGTGGCAGGCGCACCTCGAGCACCGCCTGGTGCCGACCCTCGGACGTCACGAACACCCGGGCGTCCGACGACACCGCGATCGCCTCGCCCTGCCGCTGGTCGGGCAGCGCGAGGCTGCCGACCTGCTCGAGACCGGGAAACGTGTAGACGACCGCCTGCTGGTAGTTGCGGACCACGAGATGTCGGCCGTCCGGGAAGAACGCACCGTCGGTCGCGAACGTCAGCGTCGGGCCGATGCGTCTCAACCGGTTCGGGTGGTCGGGTGACAGCTCGCCGGGTGCGGCGAACAGTGCGGCACCGAAGATCTCCTTGCTCGCCACGAACAGCCGGCCGGTCCCCGGTTGGCTGAGCAGGGTCTCCGCGTCCCGCGCCGGCCCCGGGAAGACCAACTCGTACGACGTCCCGGACGCCTCCCGGTCTACCGCGCCGACCGGGACGCGGGTGACCCGGATCGACTGGCGCTCCTCGAGGTTGTCCCCGATGTCTCCCACCCAGACCTCGCCGGCACCCGCAGGCGCCAGCGCCTCGACGTCCTCGGGTTGGCTCGCCCAGGTGGTCACCCCGGCCGTCCGGCCGGTGTCGGGGTCGACGGCGAAGACCCGGCCGGTGTCTCCGGAGTCGTTGGTGGTCAGGAACAGCCCGTCCTGGACCACGAGGCCGCTGGCTTCCACGATGGCGGGGTCCTCGAACCGGAACACCTCGCGTCCCTGGTCGTCGGGTGGCGCAGCGGCGGCTCCGAGCAGGAACGGCAGCGCCACCGCTCCCACCGCGAGGCCCTCCTTCATCAGGACGTGTCCCGACCGAGCAGCTCGGCGAGCCGGGGCCGCAC
>DASSJR010000194.1:0-7746 GCA_035691135.1 Nocardioides sp.
CGGCAACGACGCCCAGGTCGAGGTGCTGACCCAGCCCGGGGCCGAGCCCCACGACGCGACCCTGTCGGTCAGGGAGACCGCCCTCGTGGCCGAGGCCGACGTCGTGGTCGTGGCCGGCGGGGTCCAGCCCTCGGTGGACGATGCGGTGACGAACGCAGCCGAGGGCGCCACGATCGTCGACACCTCCAGCGCCGACTTCGAGACCAGCAACAACCCTGCGATCCGGCCCAACGACCCACACTTCTGGCTCGACCCACTGCTGATGGCCGACCTCGGTGACGAGGTGGCCGACGCCCTGGTCGGCGTCGATCCCGACCATGCGGACACCTACCGCGGCAACGCCGCCGACCTGCGGACGGACCTCCGGGGGCTGGACCGGGCCTACGAAGAGGGGCTCGCGGACTGCGAGCGCAGCACCGTCGTGGTCAGCCACGACGCCTTCGGCTACCTCGACCGCTACGGACTGCAGTTCGCCCCCGTCGCCGGCCTCTCCCCCGGCGCAGAGCCCACTCCCGCCGATCTCTCGCGGCTCCAGGACCTGATCCGCGTGGAGGGCATCACGACCGTCTTCTCCGAGCGCCTGGTGAGCCCGCAGCTGACCGAGACCCTGGCCGACGACCTCGGGATCCGGACCGCGGTCCTCGACCCGATCGAGGGGCTCACCGAAGAGACCGCGAACGAGGACTACCTGTCCCTCATGCGCGCGAACCTCGCTGCGCTCGAGAAAGCGAACGATTGCTGATGGCCACCACGAAGGAGACGGTCGTCGACCTGCGCGGCGGAGCGATCGCGATCGCCGGGCGACCGGTGGTCCGCGGAGTCGACCTCGCCGTGGGCTCCGGTGAGTTCCTCGCCCTGATGGGCGCCAACGGCTCCGGGAAGTCAACGCTGGTCCGCGGGCTGACCGGGCTACGCCCCCTGACGACGGGATCGCTGCGACTGTTCGACACTCCCTTCGACCACTTCCATGACTGGCGGCGCGTCGGCTTCGTCCCGCAGCGCACAGGGGCCGCGTCCGGTGTTCCCTCGTCGGTGTGGGAGGTGGTCGCCTCCGGCCGGCTGACCCGCCGACGACTCCTGCGCGCGCTGTCGCGCGCCGACCAGGCCGCCATCGACGAGGCGATCAGCGTGGTCGGCCTGGAGCGCGAGACCAGACAGGGCGTCTCGCAGCTCTCCGGCGGCCAGCAGCAACGCGTACTGATCGCCCGGGCCCTGGCCGGCCAGCCGGACCTCTTCTTCCTCGACGAGCCGACGGCCGGTGTGGACCTGCCCAACCAGCAGGCCCTCGCCGAGGCGCTCGGCACTCTCAAGAGTCGCGGCAGCACGATCGTGCTGGTCGCACACGAGCTGGGCGCGTTGGCGCCGCTGGTCGACCGGTCGGTGGTGATGCGCGATGGTCGGGTTGCGTACGACGGCGACCCGCTGGCCGACCACGAGGTGCACCATCCTGACTTCGGCGAGGCCCACACCCATCACCACACCGAGCCCGGACGACGCGACCACTCACCGCACGTCGGCTCCCCGCTGGACAGGAGGGCGAGATGATCGAGCTCCTGAGCCTTCCCTTCATGCAGCGGGCGCTCCTGGCCGCACTGCTCACAGGACTCGCCGCACCCGCAGTCGGCACCTACCTCGTCCAACGCCGCCTGTCACTGATGGGCGACGGGATCGGCCACGTGGCGGTCACCGGCGTCGCCCTCGGCCTGCTCACCCACACGTCTCCACTCTGGGCCGCCACGGTCGTCGCGGTGTTGGGAGCCGTCCTGATCGAGGTGATCCGCGAACGCGGTCACACCAACGGCGACGTCGCCCTGGCCCTGCTGTTCTACGGCGGCCTGGCTGGCGGAGTCTTTCTGACAGGCCTCGCCGGGCAGAGCGCGAACGAGCTGCAGCAGTACCTGTTCGGCTCGATCACCACCCTCTCGAGCACCGACGTGTGGGTGACGCTCGCGCTCGCCGCGGTCGTGGTCCTGGTCTGCGTGGGGCTGTCACCCCAGCTCTTCGCCGTGGCCCACGACGACGAGTTCGCCCGGGTCGCGGGGCTCAACGTCCGTGCCTACAACGTGCTCGTGGCGGTGCTCGCCGCTGTCAGCGTCACGGTGGCCATGCGCACCGTGGGCCTGCTGCTGGTCTCGGCGCTGATGGTGGTGCCGGTCGCGGCCGCCCAGCAGCTCACCCGCTCCTTCCGCACCACGCTGCTCGGGGCGATGGCGGTGGGAACCCTCGCTTCCGTCGGCGGTCTGCTGATCTCGGCGTTCGCCTCCTTCGAGGCGCGGGTCGCCCCGGGTCCGACCATCGTCCTGCTCGCCCTCGCGGGTTTCGCGGTGACCTGGCCGCTAGGCGCCGCCCTGCGGGCGCGTCGCCGGATGCGCGCCCCGTTCCCCGAGCTGGGCCAGGAGCGCCACGAGATGAGCGACGAGCATCCCCACGTCCACGGACCGGAGTGCGGCCACGTCGCCGTACCCCATGGCGACCACGTCGACTACGTCCACGACGGGCACCGGCACGCGGCCCACGGGAAGCACTATGACGAGCACTGACGGCTCCAGGCCCGCCGTGCCCGGCGGCCGCCCCACCCGGCAGCGGCGCGCGGTGGCGGAGGTCCTCAACACCTTCTCCGACTTCCGCTCCGCCCAGGAGATCCACGACCTGCTCACCAGGCGCGGTGAGGCCGTCGGCCTGGCCACCGTCTACCGCACCCTTCAGCGGCTGGCGGAGGCCGGCGAGGTCGACCTGCTGCGCACCGAGGACGGTGAGGCGATCTACCGGCGCTGCTCCCCGGCCCACCACCACCACCTGGTCTGCCGGGACTGCGGCGCCACCGTGGAGGTCGAGGGGCCGGCGGTCGAGCGCTGGACCCGCGCCATCGCCGAGGAGCACGGGTACGCCGAGGTCAGCCACACCCTCGAGATCTTCGGGGTGTGCGGCTCCTGCCGCTAGGCCTCCGCAGGATCGCGCTCGACGACGGGCTCCGCGACGTCGGCAGCCACCGGGAGCCGGATCCGGAAGACGCTCCCCCGTCCGAGCTCGCTCTCGACGTCGATGCGCCCACCGTGGCCCTCGACGATCGACCGGGCAATGCCCAGACCCAGGCCGAGCCCCTGGACCGACTGCTCCTCGGCGTGCCGGGCCCGGAAGAACCGCGTGAACAGCCGGTCGCGGTCGGCGGCCTGGATGCCGATGCCGGAGTCGGCGACGCAGATCTCGACCCTCCCTCCGTCCACTGCAAGCCGGACTTCGACCCTTCCGCCACTGGGCGTGTACTTGATCGCGTTGGACACCAGGTTGTCGACGGCCTGGGCGATGCGCTGGCCGTCGACCAGCGTGACCAGCGTCCTGGGGGCGTCCAGCTCCAGCGCGATCCCCGCGGCCTGCGCCGCGGGGGCGGCCGCCTCGACCGAGGCACGCACGATGTCGCCGAGGTCCTGCCGCGTGCGTACGACCTTCGTCGACCCCTCGGCTCGGGCGGTGTGCAGCAGGTCGGCCACGAGCCGGTTGAGCCGCTCCCCGTTGCGGGCCACGACCTCGAGCTGGGCCTGTGCCTCGGCCGGCAGGTCGTGCCGTTCGAGCAGGATGTCGACGTACCCCCGGATCGACGTGAGCGGCGTCCGCAGCTCGTGGGAGACCGAGGCCACGAACTCGTCCTTGACCCGCAGAGCCCGCATGAAGTCGGTGACGTCCTTGTAGGCCAGCGCCGCGCCGGCGAACCGGCCCTGCTCGTCGCGGACGGAGCGGGCCGACACCGACAGGGCCCGCCAGGTCAGTGGGTCGTCGCCCACCCACATCCGCGCATCGTCGAACTCCTCACCCTGGCTTGCGCGGTACGACGGCATCTCCTCTCGCGTCAACCGGGTGGAGCCGTCCTCGCCGTAGACGAGCCCGAGCTGCCCCGCGTGGCCGGCGTGGCCGTCGGGGAAGGCCAGCTGCATGAAGTCACGGTGCCGCCGGTTCATGGTCTGGTACGCGCCGTCGCGATCGAGCAGGAGCAGCCCGACATCGACGGTGTCGAGGATCGCGTCGGCAAACCGCTGCTGGCGGTCGATGGTCTCCTGCGCGCCGGCCAGCTGGCGGCGCTCGACCTCGACCGCATCGAGGACCGAGGCGAAGGCGAAGCTGATGCCTGCTGCCGCTATCGGGACCAGCAGCGACCAGGCCAGAGTGGCCCCTCCCCGCGTCTCGTGCACCACGGCAGGCAGCACGTAGAACAGCAGGGTCGCGATGGTGGCGATGGCCGCACCACGGAGACGGAGCTCCACCGCACACCAGACCACCGGCAGCAACATCAGGGGGGCCAGGGCCCAGCCCGCGACGTCCAACCCCGCCATCCCGAGGGCGACGATGTCGAGCACCGGGACGGCGCAGACGAACGCGCGCGGGATCCGCCCCCAGGGGATCAACGGGGTGAGCAGGGTCGTCACGGCACCGATCAGTCCGGCGAGCCCGAACCAGGAGTCGAGCGACGAGAAGGCGCCGCCCGCGGCCATCAGGAGGAGCGCGATCGCCAGCGCGACGGCGAACACGCACTGCCAGGTCCACGGGGCGGGACGGGCGGCGAACAGGCGGCGGGAGAGGCCGTGCTGCATGACGTCGTCCACGTTGCCTCCCCCCGTCTCCCGGCGCAGTCGCGCGGCCAAGGATCCCAGAATCGGGGGTCCGCCGAGGCAGAACCCCGAGGTCTATCCTGCACCGGTGAAGCGATCCGTGCGCCCGCCCACGCCTCACCCGTCCGGCGCGCGGCCGCCAGACGTGCCCCGTGAGCTGGTCCCCCGGCACGTCGCCATCGTGATGGACGGAAACGGCCGTTGGGCCAAGGAGCGCGGGCTCCCGAGGACAGCCGGACACGAACAGGGAGAGCACGCCCTCTTCGACGTGGTCGAGGGCGCGATCGAGATCGGCGTCAAGGCGATCTCCGCCTACGCCTTCTCGACCGAGAACTGGTCACGCTCGGCCGATGAGGTCCGGTTCCTGATGGGGTTCAACCGCGACGTGATCCGCCGGCGCCGCGACGAGATGCACGAGCTCGGGGTGCGCGTGCGGTGGGCCGGTCGGGCACCGCGGCTCTGGAAGTCGGTGATTCGGGAGCTCCAGGTCGCCGAGGACCTGACCCGCGACAACGACGTACTGACCCTCACCATGTGCGTCAACTACGGCGGCCGAGCCGAGCTGGCCGACACCGCGCGCTCCATCGCCCGCGAGGTCGCGGCCGGGCGCCTCAACCCGGAACGGGTCGACGAGCGAACTTTCGCACGTCACCTCTACGTCCCGGAGGTGTCCGACGCCGACCTCGTATGGCGCACCTCCGGCGAGCAGCGGCTCTCGAACTTCCTGCTCTGGCAGGCGGCGTACGCCGAGTTCGTCTTCACCGACGTGCTCTGGCCCGACGTCGATCGCCGGCACCTGTGGCAGGCCGTCGACACTTACGCCCGTCGGGACCGGAGGTACGGGTCGGCCTAGGGTTACCCCCTTTGCGCAAAGGCTCATCTGGTCACTCATCTGGCGAGATGAGGGCGTGACGCAGGGCTGTCTGTCGGTCGTTTGCCGTTCGTTGCCCTTTCGTCGATGACCTCTATCGCGTTCCCCTGCGAGCGGCGCAAGCCGTCGGCACTGTGCGCGACGTAACCAGGACAAGGGCCGGCTCGTTGAGGCCTCATGATGCTTCGGGTTGCAGCCGTGGTCGCTTTGCTCACGTTGGGGCTGGCGGCTGGACCCGCGATCGGCACGTCCTCACCGATGCAGTCCCCGGTATCGAAGGACAGTTGCGAGCAAACGTTCGGCCAGGAGCCGTTCACGGGCAGCCCCCGTGTGCTCACCGCTCAGGTGGGGCCGAGCAGGGTGCGCGTGCTACTCCCACCGGCCTACCACAGGTCGACGCGCCGCTACCCCGTGCTGTACCTGATGCACGGCGCTCAGGGCAGCGCCGACTCATGGCTGGTCTACAGCGACCTGGTGTCGTTCACCGCGTCGCTGCGCGATAGCCGCCAGGCCGTCGTGGTCATGGCGGACACCTCACTGAACAGCGGCATCACCCTCGACTGGGCCGACGGCACGCACATGTGGGAGACCTACATGGTTCGCGACCTGCCCCGCTGGGTTGGGAACCATCTCCGAGTTAGCACCAACCGTGAGAACACGGCCATCGCGGGCTATAGCGGCGGCGGCTACAGCGCCCTGCATCTGGCAGCGGCGCACCCGGACCGCTACGCGGCGGTCGCGGGGTTCTCACCTGTGGCTTCGCTGTCATTCGCCGGACTGCCAGGTCAGACGGCACTCTGGTCAGCCTTCCACGCCCAGGCCGTGTGCGACGGCAGCGACCCCGCCGGCCCCGGCATCCTTCCCAATCCAACAACCCACCCGGAGGCGTGGGACGCCGTCGACCCGGTCCCCAGGGCTGACCGGTTCCGGGGCACCAGCGTGTATCTGACCAGCGGCAACGGGGAACCATGCGCGCCCTCGGACGCGCAGTACGCCGGATACGGCGTCCCACTGGCCGAGGCCGCGATCCGCCGCACCGTGGTCCACCTCGACGAGGCACTTACCGCTCATGGCGTGCCTCACACCACCGACTCTTACGACTGCGGGCTGCACTGGTGGCCGTGGTGGCAGCGCGATCTGCACACCTGGTGGCCCCGATTCATGGCTGCCACTGGCCGCTGAGCCACAATCGCGAGAGTGCTCTGCGCCTATCAAGGTGCGCTGAGACAGTCCTCGTCAACGTGCACATGTCTGCCGCGGTTCGGGTGCGTCATTCCAGGAGATCCGATGCAGGCAGGGGTGCGATGCGGGCGGCGTGACGCAACGTTGGAGGTCTCGTCAGCGTGACGTCTTGCTGGGCATGGTGCCCATCGTGGCGTTTCTGGCCAGCGGCGCATTGGGCGGGTGGCTCGCTGAATTGCTCGGACTGCCCCGATGGCTCTGCGTGATCGTTCTTGCGATCGCCGGATTCTTTGCGTCCCGCGCCGTCCTCCGAGCGGCCTTCGCGCGATCGGTCAGCTAGTTCGTTGCGCCCGGATCTGCGTTGGGTGCGGGTCGCCCGGGCACAACAACGTCATGTGTTCTCGGCCGGCTGGGTTGTCACCCCGCAGGACGTGCCGGGTCGTCCAGACGATCTGGCGGTGAGCTAGGCACCGAATGGCTGGCCGAAACGGTGCCTCACTCACCGCTGCCCTCTACGCGAGTCAGCGTTCGAGGTAGGCCAAGGAGCGGAGGCCGCGCTCGAGATGCCAGGCAAGGTACGCCGCCACGATGCCGCTGGCCTCCTTGAGGTGGCGCGGGTCGGCGGATTCCACCACCGGCCAGTCACCCGCGAGCAGTGCCCCCAGCACCGTGATCGTCCCGGCCGCCGGGCTGGCCGACCCCGGGACCCGGCACGACGCGCAGAGCACGCCTCCGGCGGCGGGGTTGAACCACCGGTGCGGCCCCTCCTCGCCGCAGCGCGC
This sequence comes from Nocardioides sp., assembly GCA_035691135.1. Classification (GTDB taxonomy): domain Bacteria; phylum Actinomycetota; class Actinomycetes; order Propionibacteriales; family Nocardioidaceae; genus Nocardioides. Next base: position 7,437 of record DASSJR010000194.1, read on the forward strand.
ACAGTGCTCGAACGACGGCGCCCAGCCGGCCACCGACAGCGACCGCAGCAGGTAGGAGTCGAGCACCTGGCTCGGTGCCGGCCGCCCGCCGGCCATCGCGCGCAGGCCGCCCACGAGGAGCAGGAACTGCTGGGGGGACGGCTCGCGTTCCTCGGCCACCAGCCGGTCAGCGGTCTCGAGCATCACGGTGCCGGCGGTGTAGCGGTCGTAGTCGATCCCGATCCCGCCCCAGAACGGGGTCAGCGTCTCGGCCTGGGTGATCACGTCGAGGCTGCGCCCCTCGGCCAGCTGCAGGTCGACGTGGGTGAAC
>DASSJR010000195.1:0-12610 GCA_035691135.1 Nocardioides sp.
GGTGATCGGGGGCGCACCTCACCGGAGTCGCACGACCTCGAAGCTCGTGGGCGGGTCCACGAACGCGTCCTGGGCCGCGACCAGCCGGAGCTCGCGCTCGCCGGATCGCAGGGTCTCCTCGAGCAGCGCGAACACGGAGGCCGCGGTGCGACCCAGCGCGGTCGGGGCGTCGGTCGCCAGGAGGTGGGCGGTGAAGAGGGCCGAGGTGACGTCGCCCGATCCGTTCACCTTCAACGGCAGCTTCGGGGTCTGCACGATCCACGCGCCGTCGTCGTCGACCACGAGCATCTCCGTCGTGTCGGCGGGCCGGTCGGAGCGGTGGACGCTCGTGACCAGGACGGTCCGCGGGCCCATCTTCCGCGCCAGTTCGGCGGAGGTGAGGATCTCCTCCAGGGTCTGGGGCTCCGTGCCGGTCAGGAAGCCGAGCTCGAACTGGTTCGGCGTGATGATGTCAGCCGCCGGGACCACCCGCTCTCGGAGCAGTGGCGGGATGTCGGGGTGGACGAAGCATCCGCTGTCCGCGTTGCCCATCACCGGGTCGCAGGTATACGTCGCCCGCGGGTTGGCCGCTCGCACCCGGGCCACGGCGTCCAGGATCACGTCGGCGATGTCGGCACTGCCCTGGTAGCCCGACAGCACACCGTCGACCTGGCCCAGCACCCCACGTTCCTCGATCCCGGTGATCACGTCCGCCACGTCACCGGGCGGGAGCAGCGGGCCGCGCCAGGCGCCGTACCCGGTGTGGTTGGAGAACACCACGGTGGAGACCGGCCACACCTCGTGGCCGAGTCGCTGGAGCGGGAACACGGCTGCCGAGTTACCGACGTGGCCGTAGGCGACCGAGGACTGGATGGACAGGAACCTCATTCGGCGATCCTCTCAGGACGCGGCTCGCGGGCTGGCGCACCCTGTACGAGCAAACTAGAACGCGTTACAGTTTCTACGCACGGGGCGTGGCCTCCCCACGCCCGTCGACGCGAGCAGAGGTGGACGCATGGCGCGGAGTACGCACTCGGGGCCAACGCCGAGGGCCAGCGAGGCCGACTACGTCGTCGTGGGGTCGGGCAGCGCGGGGAGCGCCTGCGCCGCACGTCTGGCCGAGTCCGGGGCCAGCGTGATCCTGCTCGAGGCGGGCAAGAGCGACGAGCAGTTCCTCGTGAAGAAGCCCGGGATGATCGGCCCGATGCACTCGGTCCCGCAGATCAAGAAGCGGGTCGACTGGGGCTACTACACCACCCCGCAGGAGCATGCGCTCGGCCGCAAGATCCCTCAGACCCGCGGCAAGGTCGTCGGCGGCTCGAGCTCGGTCAACGGCATGGTGTACGTCCGCGGCAACCGCGTCAACTACGACAGCTGGGCCGCCGAGGGCAACACCGGCTGGTCGGCCGACGAGGTCAACGTCGTCTACAAGCGGATGGAGGACTGGGTCGACGGCGAGAACGACTTCCGCGGCTCCGGTGGACCGATCCGCGTCGGCCGGCACTCGGTCCCGGTCGAGCCCTCCCGCCAGTTCGTGCAGGCGACCGCCGACACCCTGGGCGTGAAGATCCTCCAGGACTACAACGCCGAGTCGCAGGAGGGCGCGAGCATGATGCAGCAGAACGCCGTTGGCGGTCTGCGCTACAGCGCCTCGCGCGGCTACATCCACGGCCACGACCTGCCGACCCTGAGCCTCCAGACCGAGGTGCACGTCGGCAAGATCGTGATCGCCGAGGGTCGCGCCATCGGCGTCGAGGTGATCGACGCCGACGGATCCCCCCGGGTGGTGCGCGCCGGCAACGAGGTCATCCTCTCCGCGGGCGTGTTCGGGTCGCCGCAGATCCTGATGCTCTCGGGCATCGGGCCCGCCGCCCACCTCGGCGAGCACGGGATCGACATACTGGCCGACCTGCCGGTGGGCGACAACATGCACGACCACCTGTTCGTGCCGCTGACCTTCCACGTCCCGACCGCCAAGCACCGCGGCACCCCGTGGCACTTCGCGCGCGGCCTGGCCCGCGAGGTCACGCTGGGCAACTCGTTCCTGGCGAACTCCGTGTTCGAGTCCGTCGCCTTCGTGCGTACCTCGCAGGCGACCGACGTACCCGACCTGCAGATCCACCTTCTCCCGTGGGCCTACCCCGCCCCCAACCAGGACGCGCCGATCCGGCACAAGGTCGACCCGCGCGCCTGCATCACCTTGATGTCGACGCTGATCTACCCACGCAGCCGGGGCACGCTCCGGCTCGCCTCGTCCGATCCGATGTCGGCGCCGCTGATCGACTTCCAGTACCTCGCCGAGCCGGGCGACGTCGAGGTGCTGGCCGAGGGCGTCGAGATGATCCGGGAGATCATGGCCAGCGCGGCGTTCGGCGGCGCCGTCAAGAGCGAGGTCCACCCGGGCATCCCGATCAAGGGAACGGCCCTGCGCGAGGAGGTCCGCAACCGGGCGACCACGGTCTACCACGGCGTCGGCACCTGCCGGATGGGCGTCGACGACCGCGCCGTCGTCGGCCCCGACCTCAAAGTGCGGGGAGTCGAGGGCCTGAGGGTCGCCGACGCCTCGATCATGCCGTCGATCACCGGCGGCAACACCAACGCGCCGTCGATCATGATCGGCGACAAGGCGGCGGAGATGATCCTGCGATGACCCTCACCCGACCCGCCTCCCTGACCGACGAGTTCCTCGAGTCGCTCGTGGCCCGCGTGCCCTCGACCGGCGGCGGCACCTGGAAGCTCACCGAAGTCTACGCCGGCGAGGTGCTCGTCGAGCTGCCCCAGTCGACGCCGTCCGACATCGAGTCGGCCTTCGCCACCGCGCGCGAGGCCCAGGCCGAGTGGTCGCAGTGGTCGCTGCGCAAGCGGCTCGCGGTGTTCAAGCGGGCCCACACGCTGTTCGTCGACAATGCCGAGACCACCACCGACCTGATCCAGGCCGAGAGTGGCAAGAACCGGCGGATGGCGATCGAGGAGACCTGCGACCCGCCGATGGTCATGAGCCACTACCTCAAGCGGGCGCCGAAGCTGCTGGCCCCGACCCGCCGCGGCGGGCCGGTCCCGTTCATGTCCTCGTCGACGGAGATCCGACAGCCCAAGGGGGTGGTCGGAATCATCGCGCCATGGAACTTCCCGTTCGCCACCGGTATCTCCGATGCAATCCCCGCGCTGATGGCCGGCAACGGCATCGTCCTCAAGCCCGACAACAAGACCGCGCTGTCCCCGTTGTACGGCGTCTCCCTGCTCGAGCAGGCCGGTCTGCCGAAGGGGTTGTTCCAGGTCGTCTGCGGTGAAGGGCCCGACGTCGGGCCGACCCTGATCGACCAGGCCAACTACGTGATGTTCACCGGCTCCACCGCCACCGGCCGGACGATCGGCGAGCGCGCCGGGCGCAACCTGATCGACTGCTGCCTCGAGCTCGGCGGCAAGAACCCGATGATCGTGCTCGACGACGCCGTCGTCGACGACGTGGTGACCGGTGCCCTGTTCGGGGTGTTCGGCAACACCGGCCAGATCTGCATGCACATCGAGCGGATCTACCTGCCGGACGCGCTCTACGACGAGTTCCGGACGAAGTTCGTCGCGGCGGCGGAGGGGTTGCGTCTCGGGGCGTCGTACGACTTCGAGCCGGAGCTGGGATCGCTGATCTCGGTCGATCATCGCGACCGGGTGGCCTCCCACGTGGAGGACGCGGTCGCGAAGGGCGCGACCGTGGTGACCGGCGGTCGGGCCCGCCCTGACCTCGGGCCCGCGTTCTTCGAGCCGACGGTCTTGGAGGGCGTCACCCGGGACATGCTCGCCGGCTCGTGCGAGACCTTCGGTCCGGTGGTGGCGCTCCACCGCTACCGCACGGTCGACGAGGCGGTCGAGCTCGCCAACGACACCGACTACGGACTCAATGCGTCCGTGTGGGGCACCGACCTCAAGGCCGCCGAGTCGGTGGCGCGGCGGATCGAGTCCGGCAACGTCAACATCAACGACGCCCTGGCTGCGGCGTACGCCTCGAAGGGCACGCCCTCGGGCGGCGTCAAGCAGTCCGGCGTCGGCGCCCGCCATGGTGACCAGGGACTGCTGAAGTACACCGACGTGCAGAACGTCGCCGTCCTCAAGAAGCCGGTGCTGGGACCGAAACCCGGCCAGGACTACGCGGAGTACGCCAAGCAGATGCTCACTGGCCTCAAGGTGATGCGGAAGACTCGCCTCCGCTGACTCACCGTTTGGTACCAAACGGTGAGAAAACAGCTCGCCGAGCTGCCGTTTGGTACCAAACGTGAGGTGTCACGCAACCTGCAGCGACCGTTTCGACAACCCCATCCAGAACCCGTCGATCACCTGGATCCCGGGCTCGTCGGGACTCGACGCCGCACCGAGGGTGACGAACAGCGGGGTGTAGTGCTCGACGGTCGGGTGCGCGAACGGCATGCCCGGCGCCTGCGTCTTGTACGACGCCAGAGCGTCGACGTCGCCACGGGCCATCGCCTCACCGGCCCACGCGTCGAAGTCGGCGGACCAACCAGGCACGGAGGCGTCGATCCGCCACTCGGTGAGGAAGGGCAGCCCATGGGTGAGGAACCCGGATCCGATGATCAGGACACCCTCGTCCCGGAGCGGACGCAGCCGTTCGCCGAGCGCCATCAGCCGGACCGGGTCCTGGGTGGGCAGCGACATCTGCAGCACCGGGATGTCGGCCTCGGGGTACATGATCTTCAGCGGCACCCAGGCCCCGTGGTCCAGGCCGCGGCCGGCGTGCTGGTGGACGGGCTCGCCCGCGGGCATCATCGCCGTGATCCGGGTGGCCAGCTCGGTGGCGTCCGGGGTCTCGTAGGTCATCCGGTAGTACTTCGCGTCGAAGCCGCCGAAGTCGTAGACCAGCGGCGCACCGCTCGCGGAGAGGGAGACCGGCGCCGACTCCCAGTGGGCGCTGACGATGAGGATCGCCCGCGGCCGAGGGAGGCCTGACGCCAGGTTGGCGAGCTGCCCCGACCAGACCGGGTCGTCGAGCAGCGGCGGTGCGCCGTGCCCGAAGTAGAGGGCCGGCATCCGGCCGGGTGCGTGGGTCTGCTCGCTCATGCCGACTCCAATGGTTGAGAGTTCAACTTTATTCCGGCGGCAAGGACCAGTCCACAGGTTCGGCCCCCTGTTCGGCGAGGAGCCGGTTGACCCGGCTGAAGGGCCGCGACCCGAAGAAGCCCCGGGCCGCCGACAAGGGCGACGGGTGGGCGGACTCGACCCACGGGACGGACCCCAGCATCGGCTTCAGGCCCCGGGCGTCCCGGCCCCAGAGGATCGCGGCACAAGGTCCATCGCGCGCGGCGAGCGCCTGGATCGCGCACTCGGTGACGTCCTCCCAGCCCCGACCGCGGTGTGAAGCGGCCTCCCCGGGGCGCACGGTCAGCACCCGGTTGAGCAGCATCACGCCCTGGTCGGCCCAGGCCGTCAGGTCCCCGTGGGCCGGCGCCGCGAGACCGAGGTCGGTGTGCAGCTCCTGGTAGATGTTGGCGAGGCTCCGGGGAACCGGTCGGACGTGTGCGTCGACGGCGAAGCTGAGTCCGATCGGGTGTCCCGGGGTGGGGTAGGGGTCCTGGCCGACGATCAGCACCCGGACCCCGGCGAGCGGTCGCTGGAAGGCCCGCAGGATGTGGTCGCCGCTGGGCAGGTAGCCGCGGCCCGCGCTGATCTCCTCGCGCAAGAATCGGCCCATGGCCGTGATCCGGTCGTCAACCGGTGCCAGGGCGTCTGCCCAGTCGGGGGCGACCAGCCCGCGTTCGACGAGCCTCGCCAGCGCACCCATGCCGGGACGCTACCGTGCGCTGGTGACGCGTCGCTGCCCCGTGTGGGTCCCCGTTCTGGTCCTGGTGCTGACGGTCGCCCAGCTCGCCGTGGCCGAGTACGTGCCCGGCATCGAGCGGTTCGCAGACAAGGCCTTCACCGCTCGGCTCATCGCCTACCCGCTGCTGCAGCTGCTGGTCCCGTTCCTCTGGTGGGTCGTGGTCAAGAGGCGGCATCCCGACCGCCACCCGCCGTACGGCGCCTTCACATTGGTGATGCTGCCGTTCCTGGTCGACGTGACCGGAAACAGCCTCGACCTCTTCGACGCGGTGGTGTGGTGGGACGACTTCAGCCACTTCGCCAACTGGGCACTGCTACTGACCGGCATCGGGCTGCTCATCTGCGGTTCCGTGCGCCCGCCCTGGGCGGTGGTGCCTCTGCTGACCGGGCTCGGTGCCTTGATCGCGGTGGCCTGGGAGCTCGGCGAGTGGTACACGTTCATCCGCCACGGCACCGAGATCAACACCGCCTACGAGGACACCCTCGGCGACGAGACCCTCGGCACGCTGGGCGCTCTGGTGGCCGGGCTGGTGGTGGCCCGGGTTCTGCGCCCTCAGCGCCAGTACGCCGACCTCGGCAGGTAGGGCCGGCGTCCACGCTCGCCGACCTCGACGTCGAGGATCGCGTGGTGGTCGGTGTTGCCGAAGAAGGACTGGTTCGCGACCAGGATGCGCGTTCCGTGGAACGTGGCGCTGGAGGGCGTGTCGAACGGGACGGACGACCCGTTCTCCCCAGCCCCCGGCACGTCCGGGAAGCGCTCGATCTCCCGACCGCGGGGCGACAGCACCACGATCTGCTGGGACAGCCCGGCGTTGGCGATGTAGATCCGGCCGGTGCGGCCGATGCCGAACCCGTCCGGCAGGTCGCCGGGCTGGGAGGACCACAACGTCCGCATCCGGCCCGGCTGGCCCGAGGCGCGGACCGGCAGCGAGTAGAGCTTGCCGTTGGTCGGCACGCTCCCGTCGGTGGTCCCCGACTGCTGGGTGATCAGCAGGGTCTTCGCTCGGGGCAGGTACACCAGGCCCGCGGTGCCGAACTCCGACCCGTCGAGTCGCTGAGAGGCGAACCACACCCGCGGCTTCTGGGTGCGGCGCGGGATCTTCCAGATCACCGCCTGGCCGTAGTCGCTCACGAAGAGGGCTCCACCCGGACCCCATGCGGCGTAGTTGGGGATCGCCGGGTCGTCGGTGACGTTGGGGGAGCACGGCTTCTCTCCGGAGGAGCAGGTCGGCAGGTCGGGCAGGGTGGCCCATCGGCGGAAGTGGCCGTTCCTGATGTTGAGGGTCCGTACGGACGACGTCGACTTCTCCAGCAGGATCAGCCGGCCGCGCGCGTCCGCGTTGGCGACCTGCACGCCATGGTCCTCGTCGAGGTGCTGGTGCGGCACCCGCCACGAGCGCAGCAGGGCCCCGCCGGTCGCCCATTCCCGGACCACTGAATGCTGGTGGTCACCCTGCGGGTTGGTGTAGGTGCCGGCGTAGACGCGACCGTTGCGGTGCTGGAAGACGTAGGCCGGGTAGCCGGGCTCCTGCACGGCGGCGAAGACGCGGGTGTCCCAGCGGTCCCGGTCGGCGGCGGACGCCGGCAGCAACGGAAGCACGAGCGCCAGCAGGACGCCGAGGGCAAGCCGCCTCATCGCAGCTGCTCCAGCACCTCGCGCGCGGCTCGCTGGCCGGCCCGCACGGCGCCGTCCATGTAGCCGGTCCAGTACGTCGACGTCTCGGTGCCCGCCCAGTGCACCCGGCCGTGCGGCTTCCGGATCTCGCGACCGAATCTCATCATCGTGCCGGGGGCGTAGTTGGCGACCGGTCCGCCGCCGGTCCACTGCTCCCGGGTCCAGTCGTGCTCGACGTACTCGATGGGGTGCAGGGCCTTCTCGCCGAACATCGCGGCGAAGCCCTCGAGGACTGCGGCCCGGCGGGCCGCGCGGGTCTGGACGCCGTACTGCCGCCAGGTGGAACCGCCGACGAACGCCAGCAGCACCCCGGGGTCGCCGTCACGCGGGCAGTTGTCGAAGGCCGCCCGCACCGCACCGGAGTCGTTGATGCCGAAGCCGTTGAGGCCGGCCTCGCGCCAGAACGGCCGGCGGTAGACGGCGTCGCACTTCATCAGCTGGCCCATGTCGAGGTGGCGGAGCAGCTCGGCCCGCCGCCGGGGCAGCCGGGGGAACCAGTCGATGTCGAGCACCAGCGGCGGGGGAGCAGCCACGATCACCCGTCGCGCACGCACGCGTCCGCGCGCAGTGTGCACGACGGCGTGGTGGTCGTCCTGGGTGATCCGCCGGACCGGCGCGGCCAGCGCCACGATGTCGCCGAGCCGTCGGGCGAGCCGCAGGGGGATCTGCTGGGAGCCGCCGACGAAACGGCGCTCCTGGGCACCGTTCTTGGTGTCGGAGTTGCGGGAGAACGTGCCCACGTTGCGCTCGTTGCCCGAGCAGGCGACGTACCAGAGCACGTAGAGGAAGGACAGCTCGTCGGGATCCGCACCGAACCCGGGCTGGGTCCAGCAGCGAATCAGGTTCTCCACGCCCTGGGCGTTGACGGCGTTGTCGTAGATCCACTCGCGCAGGGTCAACGCGTCCCACTCGGCGGCGTTCGGGTGGGTCCACGGGGCGTCCACCGGGATCTCGGACGCGTACTGGTCGATGCGGGTGAGCAGCTGCGCCGCGTCGGGCAGGATCGTCGGGTCGGGAGGAACCGTGCCCTGGTACTCCTGGCGCCCGGTCGTGGACGAGACGTAGACGCTGTTGCCCTTGACCCGCTCCTTGAACGTCGGGACGCCCAGCTCCTCGGCGAGCCGCAGGATGTGGTTCTGGGTGGGGCCGACGAACGCACCGCCGGACTCGATCACCGCGTGCGACTTGAGGTGGTGGTTCAGGACCCGGCCGCCGACTCGGTCCCTGGCTTCGACCAGGAGCACCGAGCGCCCCCGGCTGGCGACCCTGCGGGCCGCGACCAGGCCGGAAATGCCACCACCGACGACGACCACGTCGACCTGTCGGGGCAGCGATCCCTGCAGCGTCGAGGCGGTGGCCGACGTGGCGAAGGCCCCGGCGCCCAGGCCGGCGAGTGACAGCCCGGCGCCGCCCAGGAGGGTTCGGCGGGTCAGGTTGGGATCCGTCATACCGTGTACAACGCGTGGGGACCTGATCGGTTAGGTGAGACCCGCGCAACGTGTCAGCATCGACAGATGCCTCGCGCGACCGTGGCCGACGTGCACGAACTCGCCCAGTCCATGCCGGGTGCGGAGCGGGCGGAGGGATCGACCGTCGTCTACCAGGTCCGCCGCAAGAGCTTCGTGTTCTTCCGCAACCCCCGTCCCGACGCCTTCGACCCCGAGACCGGGGAGCGCTACGACGACGTCATCGTGTTCTGGGTCGCCTCCGACGCCGACAAGCAGGCCCTCGTCGCCGACGAGTCCACGCCGTTCTTCACCACTCCGCACTTCGACGGGCATCCGTCCGTGCTGCTGCGCGGCTGCCGAATCGGTGAGCTGGACCGCGACGAGCTCGCCGAGATCGTGTACGACGCGTGGCTGGCGCGGGCGCCCAAGCGACTGGCCGCGACGTGGTTGGCCGAGCACGGCCTCGCGGAGCGCTGAGCCGGCGTGAGTTACCGACGGTCAGCGGGAGAGCGACCGTGACCCGGCCGAGCCGTAGCGCCGCGAAGGGTTCGTGCCGATCGCCCCGCGGGTGGGCGACTTCTTGGCGGGGGTCTTCTTCGTCGCGGTCTTCTTCGTCGCGGCCTTCTTCTTCGCCGCCTTCTTCGCCGTGGGCGTCGGGGTGTCCTCGGCGTCGGACGACCACTTGCTGACCCACTCGTCCATGATCTGCCAGGTCGTGCCGCGGGCTCGGCGTCCGGTCAGCATGCCCAGGTGACCGCCGGGGACCACCTCGAACCGGACCTCCCTGGCCCCGGTCAGCAGCGGCACGACGGTGCGAACCGCCGGGATCGGTGCGATCCCGTCAGTGGCACCACCGAACACCAGCACCGGCGCCTTGATGTCGGCGACCGAGATGGTGCGGTCGCCGAAGTCGATGCTCCCGGTGACCAGCGCGTTGCCCCGGATGAAGCGGTGATAGAGCTGGCCGAACGTCCGGCCGGGGTAGGCGATCATGTTGTCGGTGAAGCGGTCGACGGCCTCGAGCTGCGCGAGGAAGTCCTGGTCGTCGAGACGGGTGACGATGGCCAGCGGCTTGGTCACCAGCTTCTGGAACGAGGAGAGCTGGAAGGCCCACTTCACCAGCGGCTTGGGCGCACCGCCCATCGCCTGGTAGCTGCGGTTGATGATCCCGCCGCTCTCGGTGAGGTTCAGCAGCGGCCGCAGCGGCGCGACCAGGGGCACCTGCTTGACGTCGAACGGCGTCCCGAGGGCAGTCACCGACGCGATCGGAAGGTCGGGGCTGTCCGCGGCGGTCAGCAGCGCGAACATCCCGCCCAGGCTCCAGCCGATGACGTGCACCGGCCGGCCGCCGGCGTGAGCCGACACCTCGCGGATGGCAGCCGGCACGACCTCGTCGATCCAGTGCTCCATCCCGAGGTTGCGGTCGCGGAACGAGACCTGGCCGTACTCCACGAGGTAGGTGGGCCGGCCACCGTTGACGAAGTGCTCGACCAGGGAGCAGCCGCGGCGCAGGTCGAAGCAGAGCGCCGGGGCTGCCAGTGGGGTCACCAGGAGCACCGGGTCGCCCTGCTCGACGACCTTGGCCGCCGGCCGGTAGTGGTAGACCTCGCGCAGCGTGCCCTCGTCGATCAGGGTGCGCGGCATCGGGCGCAGGTCGGCCAGGCCGCCGTACAGCACCTTGTGGGCGACGTTGCTCGCCGCCGAGACGACGAAGGCCGAGCCCGGCAGGTCAGGCCTCGGGATCAGCTCCATGGGCGAAAAGTACCGCGTCTAGGGTCCAGGTCGCGGGTGGGACCTTCCCTTGAGAACCGCGTCGCCGCTAGGTTCGGGCACGGTCGTCCGGCCGGGGAGGGAACTCCGACCCAGGAGACCCAACGTGTCGATGCTCGTCCCCCCGTCCGTACGACGCCCGCTCGCCGTCCTCCTCACGCTCGCGTTGTCCGCCCTGCTCGCAGTGCTGGTCTCGCCGGCGGCACCCGCCCGCGCCGATGGCCCGGGAGTCGGGACGCCGTGGGTGGTCACCCTCGGGGACTCCTACATCTCCGGCGAGGCCGGGCGCTGGGCCGGCACCTCCAACGACTCCTCATCGCGGGCCGACGCGCTCGGCTCCACGGCGTACTTCGACAATGCCGGTGGCACCGCGGAGACGATCGACCGGTGCCACCGCTCGAAGTCGGCCGAGGCCTACATCGGCGGCGGCGTCAACGGTCTCAACCTCGCCTGCTCGGGCGCCAGAACCACGACGTACACCGACGGCAACGGCCGCTTCAAGCCCGGCCTCGACTTCTACAACAGCGGCGGCCAGCAGGGTCAGGCGCTGATGCTCCAGAACTTCGCGGCCGCCCACAACGTGAAGATGGTCGTGGTCTCGATCGGCGGCAACGACTTCAACTTCGCCGACATCGTGCAGACCTGCGTCTCGGACTTCCTCTCCTCGCCGACGTGGTTCAAGGACTACTGCAACGACGACAGCTCGGTCACGTCGAACTTCACCTCTGCCAACGTGAGCGCGGTGAAGGCCAAGATCGCGACGGCGCTCACCAACGTGCGGACGGCGATGCGCAATGCCGGGTACGCCGACACCGGCTGGACGATGCTCGTGCAGACCTACCCGTCGCCGATCCCCAATGGCTCCGGCTTCCGCTACTCCGAGAGCGGCTTCACCCGGCAGTCGACCGGCGGGTGCGGGTTCTGGAACGCCGACGCCAACTGGGCGAACGCGACCGCGCTGCCGACGATCAACAGCACGGTGACCGGAGCGATCACCCAGGCCGGCATCACCAACTCGCGCACTCTCGACCTCGCCTCGGCGTTCAACGGTCGCCGGCTCTGCGAGAACACCGTCGGTCTCTACGAGGAGAAGGGCATCGCCAACTGGACCTCGCCCGGTGCCGTCGACCAGACCGAGTGGGTCAACCAGATCCGGACCGTCTCGACCTGCTGCTCCAACTCGCCGTACTACATCCAGGAGTCGCTGCACCCGAACTACTGGGCCCAGCTGGCCACCCGGTCCTGCGTGCGGCAGGCCTACAACGGGGGTGCGCCGCGGGGTGGGTCGTGCTCGATCTCCGGCACCGGGCTGGTGAACGGTGAACCCCGGATGACCCTCCGCTGATCACGCTGACCCGTCGTCACTCAACGACGGGTCAGCGCCATGAATCGCTCGGGATGGGCGAGCGGCTCGAAGCCGTAGCGCTGGTAGAGCGAGTGCGCATCGGCGGTGGCGAGCAGCGTGCGGGAGAGCCCGAGCGGGGACAGCTGGCCCGTCACGGCGTCGAGCAGCGCGGTGCCGACGCCCGCGCCGCGAGATGACGGGTCGACGTAGACGTCACACAGCCAGGCGAACGTCGCGCCGTCGGTGACCACGCGGGCGTACCCGACCTGCTCGCCGGAGTCGTCGTACGCCCCGAAGTTGAGCGAGTGCTCGATCGACCGCTCGACGACCTCCCGGGTCCGGCCCAGCGACCAGTACGCGTCCTCGGCGAGCCAGCGGTGGACCCGTTCGACGTCGAGCCGTGAGGCGTCGGTCGAGACCTCGACGCTCACGACCGGGTGGCGGGCCGGACCTGCTTGCCGTGCGAGGGCCGCTCGGCCGACAGCCCCTCGAGGAAGCTGTTGGCCCAGGCCACCACGTCGTTGGCGAGGACCGTCTTGCGCATCGCCTTCATCCGGCGGTTGGTCT
>DASSJR010000196.1:0-2483 GCA_035691135.1 Nocardioides sp.
CATGCCGGGCACGCCGGAGGGCACGACCACGTCGTCGAGGTCGACGTCGCGCTCCATCAGCAGGTTGTAGACCGACAGCTCGATCTCGTGGGGGTTCATGCCCAGGCCGACGGACAGCGAGCCCTGCGGGTCGAAGTCGACGAGCAACACCTTGCGGCCGTACTCCGCGAGCGCGGCGCCCAGGTTGATGGTCGTCGTGGTCTTGCCGACGCCACCCTTCTGGTTGCACATCGCGATCACCCGCGCGTTGCCGTGCCGCTGCAGGGGCCGGAGCTCCGGGAGGTCGGGCATCGGCCGGCCGGTGGGCCCCAGCGGGACCTCCTCGACCACTGCGGTTCGCTCGAAGGGGATCGGGTCGCTCACGACGTGCTGGTCTCCGGGTTCGTGTGGGGAAGGTGGGCGGGTCAGGGGCGGCATCTCCGGGGCCCCGGTTCCGGTTCGGCCCGACATTCCCGAGAAGATCCCGCCACCCATGTTGTTCCACCCCTCGTTTGTCGACTCGGCGACTTGTAGCCGGGCCTGCGGCGACAGTAGACCGGGGCCGGGACGCGAAACAACGCGACACGGGTTACCCCCAGAAGAAGTCCAAATCTGTTGATGACCTGTGCAGCAAGCCGCGCTCCCGTGCACAACCTGGCGCTCGCCTGTGCACAGGTCTGTGTACGACGTCGCGGGCCGGGTGAGGGTCACAGCCGGTGCATCGCGGTCGCCAGCAGCACCAGCTCACCGGCCTCGTCGGAGGCCTCGAGGTCGACCCGGGCCTCGATCACCCAGTCGCGGTGGCCGGCCGGGTCGTCGAGGGTCTGGCGCACGTTCCACCGCCGCCCGTCGACCTCGATCCGCAGCAGGTCGGGCCCGCGTGCGTCGGCCCCGGTCGAGATCGAGTCGTGCTCGGTGTAGTACTCCTCGAGCGCGGAGTCCCAGGCGCTGCGAGTCATCTCGACCTCCAGCGGCGGATCGGTCCGGTCCGCGGCCGCACGCTCGAGCCGGACCAGGCCATCGACGTCGTCGCGGGCGGCCAGCTCGACGCGCCGGAACATCGCGTTGCGCACCATCACCCGGAACGGCCGCTCCTGGGCCGAGATCGGCCTCGGCGGGGGCGGCGGCTTGTGGTGAGCGACGTCCTCACGGACCTGGTCGGGATGGGACAACGCCTCCCACTCGTCGAGCAGCGAGGAGTCGGTCTGCCGGATCGTCTCGCCGAGCCACTCGATCAGGTCGTCGAGCTCGGGCGTCCGGTGCCGCTCGGGCACGGTCTGCCGAAGCGTGCGGTAGGCGTCGGTGAGGTAGCGCAGCAGCAGACCCTCGGACCGGGCCAGCTGGTAGCGGCCGACGAAGTCCGTGAACGTCATCCCCTGCTCGAACATCTCCCGGACGATCGACTTGGGCCCCAACGCGTCCTCCGGCAGCCAGGGGTGGGAGCTCCGGTAGATCTCGTACGTCGCCTCCAGGAGCTCGGCAAGCGGCTTGGGCCACGTGATCTCGTCGAGGAGCCGCATCCGCTCGTCGTACTCGAGGCCGTCGGCCTTCATCTCGGCGATCGCCTCGCCCCGCGCGGCGTGCTGCTGGGCGAACAGGATCTGGCGTGGACCCTCGAGCACCGCCTCGACCACGGAGACCAGGTCGACGGTGTACTCCGGGGACTCGGGATCCAGCACGTCGAACGCCGCGAGCGCGAAGTGGGCCAGCGGCTGGTTCAGCGCGAAGTCCGGTGGGAGGTCGACCGTCAGCACGTAGCGGCGGCCGTGCTCATCCGGTTCGTCGAGCCGGGTCAGCACGCCCGACCGGAGCAGACTGCGCGCCAGCCGCAGGGCCCGCCGGACCAGGCGGACCCGCTGACCCGGGCCCTCGTGGTTGTCGGTGAGCAATCTCCTCAGGACCGGGAAGGCGTCCTCCTCCCGCGAGAGGACGTTGATCAGCATGGCGTTGTCCACCCGCATCCGGGAGACGAGCGGCTCGGGCGTCCCGGCCACCAGCTTGTCGTAGGTCTGCTCGGTCCACACCACGGTGCCTTCGGGCGGCTTCCGCATCTGCGCCTTGCTCTTCTTCTTGGGGTTCGCAGCGTTCTTCGCCGCGGCCTTGGCCTTGGCCCGCTCGTTGTCGATCACGTGCTCGGGCGCCTGGACCACGACGTAGCCTGCCGTGTCGAAGCCGGCCCGTCCGGCCCGCCCCGCGATCTGGAGGAACTCGCGGGTGCGGAGGACCCGCTGGCGGTTGCCGTCGAACTTGGCCAGACCGCTGAACAGGACGGTTCGGATCGGGACGTTGATGCCGACGCCGAGCGTGTCGGTGCCGCAGATCACCCGCAGCAGGCCGGCCTGGGCGAGCTGTTCGACGAGCCTCCGGTACTTCGGCAGCATCCCGGCGTGGTGGACACCGATCCCCTGGCGCAGCAGCCGCGACAGGGTCTTGCCGAAGCCGGCCCCGAACCGGAATCCGGCCAGCCGCTCCTTGAGCGCCGGGTCGGCGCCCGCAGCGATCGC
>DASSJR010000197.1:0-4050 GCA_035691135.1 Nocardioides sp.
ACCACGACCTTGGCACCCTCGAGCTCCACCTCGTCGACGCGGCCGACCCGGATGCCGCCGACCTGGACGATGTTGCCGCTGCGGAGACCGCTGGCGTCGGTGAACTCGGCGCGGTACTGGGTGCCGGCGAACCCGGGGAACTTGGAGAGGTTGAACGAGGCCGCCATCACCAGGAGCATCAGCACCAGGGTGATCGCTCCCAGCCGCAGGATCTGGGCGTCGGTGTAGCGCCTCATGACTGGCACCTGTCCGCCGTCGAGTGGAACCGGATGCTGCTCAGCTCGTGGGTGAGCGCCTTGACTCCGGGGATGTCGTTGAGCTTGGGCAGCCTGATTTCGCCCGAGAACTCACACAGGTAGTAGCTGTACCAGGAGCCGTAGGTGCCGGTCCTGGTCTGGTCGGTCATCGACTCCGGCAGGCGGTCGAGGGTCTGCTCGAGGACCGCGCGGTTCTCCGGCTCGTTGAGCAGCGCGGCGAGCCTGCGGAGCTGCACGATGTCGTCCTTGACCACCGGGCGGCTGCGACGCACCAGGTCGGCCACCACGACGGTCAGCTCGGAGACGTTGTCGAGGGATGCCCCGATCGTCGACCGGTCACGGGCCAGGTCGGTCATCCATCCCTTGAGCTCGGTGATCAGCTGACCCAGCTGCTCGCGGTGCCGGTCGACGGTGTCGAGGGTCTGGGTCAGGTTGGTGATCACCTCGCCGATCAGCTGGTCGCGGTCGGCGAGGGTGTTGGTGAGCGAGGCCGTCTTCTGCATCAGCGACGCCACCGTGCCGCCTTCTCCCTGCAGCACCCGGACGAGGTTGATGCTCAGCTCGTTGACCTGGTCGGGCTGCAGGGCCTGGAACAGCGGCTGGAAGCCGTTGAACAGCACCGTGAGGTCGAGGGCCGGGCTGGTGTTCTCGACCGGGATGGTGCCGTCGGGTTCGAGCGGCCGGGCGTCGGAGTCCGATCCCTGCTCGAGCGCCATGTAACGGTCCCCCACCAGGTTGAGGAACCGGATCTCGGCGCGCGATGCGGTGGTCAGGTTGATCTCGTCCTTGACCTGGAAGGTGACCATGGCGTTGTTGCGCTGGTAGTGATCGACTGCCTTGACCTCGCCGACGTTGACGCCGGCGATCCGCACGTCGTCGCCCTCCTGCAGCATGGAGGCGTTGGTGAAGATCGCCTTGTAGTCCTCGCCGCCGCCGAAGCCGATGTTGCCCATGATGGCGACGAGAAGTCCGGTGACGAGGATCGAGGCGACCGTGAAGATGCCGAGCTTGACCGCGGCGCTGATGGTGGCGGTGTTCCGGCTCATGCCTCACCCCCTCCGCGTACGACCGGGCCGTACATCAGCGGACCGAGCGAGCCATAGGTGTCGGCCGGGTGGCCGGAGCGATCGGCGAGCAGGGCGTTGATGATCTCCTGGTCGCCGGGCGTGCCGGCGAAACCGGTCCCGGCCCCCGTGGGGAACGGCGCTCGCGGGGCCGTGCTGTGCGGGGGGTTGTCGTCCTGCGGGGTCCCGTCGTCGAGGGGCTGCGGCGGGATCGGCTCGGGAGGGTTGGGCAGCCCGAGGCACCAAGGGCCGTGACCGACCTCGCCGTAGACCGGGGTGTCCCGCCGGTCGTACTCGCGGTACTGCGGCGTGTTGAACACGAAGTGCTGCCGGATCATGTTGCCCTGGAAGACACTGGCCAGTCGGGGGCGATAGTTGGCCGAGCCCTTGAGCAGGCAGGGAAACTCGGGCGAGTAGGTCGCGAGCAGCTGGAGGACGGGTTCGGTCACCTCTCCGACCCGGATCAGGTTGGTCTCGTTCTCGGAGAGGATGTCCGTCGAGGTGTTGGCCAGCCCGGCGATATCACTGAAGAAGACGTCGAGCTGTTGGCGCTTCTCGAGGATCGTCTGGCTCGTGGTGGTCGCGTTGCGCAGGATGCCGATCAGGTCTGGTGCGGCGTCGGCGTAGGTGTCCGAGACGTCGGCCAGGAGGATGAGGTCCTGGCGCAGGGTCGGCAGGTGGTCGTCGATCGCACCCAGGTAGGAGTCGAGCTTCTCGAGTGTCTCGCCGAGCTCCTCACCTCGTCCGTTGAGCGCCGTTGCGAGCGCGTTGAGGGTGGCGTTGAGGTCGGCGGGCCGGACCGCGCGCAGGAGTGGGAAGAGGTTGGCCAGGATCTTCTGCAGCTCGACGTTGGTCTCCACCCGGTCAGACGGGATCACGTCGCCCTCCTCGAGCGACGAGGAGGACGGATGGTCCGGATCGACGAAGGCGAGGTACTTCTGGCCGAAGAGGGTGGTCGGAAGGATCTGGACCTCGACGTTCTCGGGGATCTCCTGGGCGGCGGACGGCAAGAGCGCCACCTGGATGGAGGCCTCCTCGCCGTCCTCGCCGACCTTCCGGACCGCGCCGACCAGCGCCCCGTTGACCCGGACGTCACCGAACTTGGCCAGCTGCAGTCCGGCCCGGTCCGCCTTGACCGTGATCATGGTGACGTCGGCGAACGCCTTCCGGTAGACCGCGATCGAGAGGCCGATCAGTAGCGCGATGGTGGTCAGGAACGCCACGCCCGCCACGAGGAGCTTGCGGTGCTCCGCCGGGGTGTTGTGGGTGATGTTGACCAGCATGCGGCTATCCCGTGATCCGTACCGTGGTGGTGGAGCCCCAGATCGCGAAGCTCAGGAAGAAGTCGGCGACGACGACGGTGACGATGCTGGTCCTGATCGCTCGACCGACGGCCATGCCGACCCCGGCCGGGCCGCCCGAGGCGGTGTAGCCGTAGTAGCAGTGGATGAGGATCACCGCGACGGCGAGGAACATCAGCTTGAAGAAGGACCACAGCATGTCGACCGGCGGCAGGAACTGGAGGAAGTAGTGGTCGTAGGTGCCGGGTGACTGCCCGTAGATCAGGGTGGTGATCAGCCGTGGCGAGAGGTACGACGCGCACAGGGCCACGATGTAGAGCGGGATGACGGCGACGAAGGCGGCGATCATCCGCGTGGTCACCAGGTAGGGCAGCGAAGGAACTCCCATCACCTCGAGGGCGTCGATCTCCTCGGAGATCCGCATCGACCCGAGCCGGGCGGTGTAGCCGCAGCCGACGGTCGCGGCGAGCGCGATCGCAGAGACCAGCGGGGCGACCTCGCGGGTGTTGAAGTAGGCGGAGATGAAGGCGGTGAACTTCGCGACCCCGATCTGGCTCAACGAGGCGTAGCCCTGGATACCGACCTCGGTGCCGGCGAAGAACGCGAGGAATGCGATCACCCCGACGGTGCCCGCGATCAGGGTCAGGCCACCGGCGCCGAAGGTCACCTCGGCGAGCGTGTTGAGGATCTCGCGGTTGTAGCGCCGCAGCGCACGCGGCGTCCAGGCGAGCGCCTTCACGTAGAACAGCAGCTGGTCGCCGTAGTGCTCGAGGGAGTCCCTTCGTCCCTGGACGACGGAGCCGGTGATCGACGTGAGGCTGGCCATCACAGACCCGGGGGTGGTGCGATCTGGAAGTAGATGGCCGAGATCACGGCGTTGAGGAAGAACAGGCACATGAAGGCGACGATCACGGACTCGTTGACGGCGCGACCGACCCCGCTCGGGCCACCGCCGGCGTTGAGGCCCTTGTACGCCCCGACGATGGCGGCCAGCCAGCCGAAGACCGCTGCCTTGACCATCGCGACGTAGAGGTCGTTCAGGGAGGCGAGGGCGGTGAAGGAGGAGAGGAACGCTCCCGCCGATCCGCCCTGGACGATGACGGTGAAGAAGTAGCCGCCGCCGATGCCGGCTGCGATGACGAGCCCGTTGATCATCACGGCGACGAAGACCGTGGCCACCACTCGAGGTGCGATCAGCCGGGCGAGCGGGTCGACGCCGAGCACCTCCATCGCGTCGATCTCCTCGCGAATCTTGCGGGCGCCCATGTCGGAGCAGATCGCCGAGCCGGCCGCCCCGGCGATGATCATCGCGGCGGCGATGGGGGCGGCCTCCCTCGTCACGGCGAGCACCGCGGTGGCGCCGGCGAACGACTGCGCGCCGAGCTGGCCGGTCAGGTTGCCCACCTGGAGGGAGATGACCGCGCCGAA
>DASSJR010000198.1:0-17005 GCA_035691135.1 Nocardioides sp.
GTGGGCGGGACGTAGGGCGGCGGGGGCTGGTACTGCGCGTCGGTGTAGGACCAGACGCGCCCGCGACGGGACAGCGGCGTCTCCGTGAAGGTCTCGCCGCCGCAGCCCGGATTGCGACAGAAACCCTCCGGCCCGGTCGGCGGGAAGAACACCGTCGAGCAGGAGTCGCACCGGGACCCGAGCAGCCTCGGCTCCGCGCCGGGGGTGAACCAACCGTCGATCGCCGGGGTCGCCGTCATATCCCCAGACTAGAACATGTTCTCGTTATCGACGATGCCCCTGCCGTACTACTGCCCCAAGTCGGCCATCGCATCGTGCGTCACGCGGCGCCGGGCGCTGCGGTCCGACATGCCGCAGCATTTCGGCAAGCGCAACGGCCGCGATCAGCACCCGCCGCACTTGCTCGGGGTGGAACATCACGTCCTCGTAGCAAAACCGGAGCACGATCCAGCCGTTGATGACCAGCATGTTGTAGCGGCGGGCGTCTGACGCCAGAGCCGCTCGTCCTCCGTGCCACCCGAAGGAGTCCGCCTCCCCCACGATGCGCAATCGCTCGTCGACCAGGTCCGGCCGGACGGCGAAGTCGCCGTCAGTGATCGTCACCTGGGGTCGCATGTCGAGACCGGGAACATCCAGGGCGATGGCGCGCAGCGCGGACTCGAAGGGATTCGCCGCCAGGGGGCTCGCTTCTGCCACGACCCGCCTGATCTGCGGCGACCCCGGGCCGCGGGCGGAGTCTGCGATCCGCTCCAGCACCGCGGCACCCACGCCTTCCCGAAGGGCCGAGTCGGCCACGGCGAGTGCTTCGTCGAACGGCAATCGGCGAAGGCAGTTCTCGAGCGTGACCTCTACGGACGTCGCCCATCCGTCCACCTGCCCGGGCGCAAGCTCGGCCCAGTGCACGTGAGCAAGGCGGTCGACCACCTTGCGGCCCCGGCTCACGGTCACATGCGGTCGGTCCGGAACGGTCTTCACTGCCCAGCCACGGTGGAGTGCCGCACTGGTCAGGGACAGGACGCCGCCGAGTCGTGCTGCCACGCGCACCGCGGAGTCGACGTCCGGCAGGGCATAGAGTCCGCGAGCGTCACGGACGACCTCCCCGGCCTCGAGGCTGCGTTCGAGATCCGCGCGGGTGACCACGCGCAGCAGGGCACTGCGTCGGGCCACTCCGCCGAGCTCGAGCAGCAGGTCCACCACGTCCACACGACGATCCTGCCGTGGGAGGGGCGAGCGAAGGCCCGTTCTCCACAGGCGCGGGGCGGGCGTCAGCCCTTGGCGAGGAACGCCAGCAGGTCCTGGCGGGTCAGTACGCCCACCGGCTTGCCGTCCTCCTGGACCAGCGCGGCGTCGGCACCTTCGAGGAGGGCCACCGCGTCGCTGACCGGCTCCGAGGCTGCGCTCGAGATCCGGGCGCGTGACCACGCGCAGCAGGGCACTGCGTCGTGCCACTCCGCCGAGCTCGAGCAGCAGGTCCACCACGTCCACACGACGATCCTGCCGTGGGAAGAGCGAGAGTGGGCCAGCTCTCCACAGGCGCGGGCGGGGCTCAGCCCTTGGCGAGGAAGGCCAGCAGGTCCTGGCGGGTCAGGACGCCCACCGGCTTGCCGTCCTCCTGGACCAGCGCGGCGTCGGCACCTTCGAGGAGGGCGACCGCGTCGCTGACCGGCTCCGAGGAGCCGATCGTGGGCAGCGCGGGCGACATGTGCTGCTCGACCGAGTCGGTGAGCCGGGCCCGGCCGGCGAACAGGGCGTCGAGGATGGTCCGCTCGGAGACCGAGCCCGCCACCTCGGCGGCGACGATCGGCGGCTCGGCCCGCACCACGGGCATCTGCGAGACGCCGTACTCCTGGAGGATCGAGACCGCCTCGGCGATGGTCTCGTTGGGGTGGGTGTGGACCAGGTCCGGCAGCTGTCCCGACTTGCCGCGCAGCACCTCACCGACGGTCTTCTGGTCGCGCCCGAGCTCGCCGACGGCAAAGCCGTACTGGGCCAGCCAGTCGTCGTTGAAGACCTTGGTCAGGTAGCCGCGCCCGGAGTCGGGGAGCAGCACCACGATCACGGCGTTCTCGCCCTCGGGCGTGCCGGCCAGCTCGGTGGCCAGCTGCTTCGCGGCGTAGGCCGCCATCCCGGACGAGCCGCCCACCAGCAGCGCCTCCTCGCGGGCCAGCCGGCGGGTGAAGGCGAAGGAGTCGGCGTCGGAGACCTCGATGATGCGGTCGGCGATGTCACGGTCATAGGTCTCGGGCCAGAAGTCCTCCCCCACGCCTTCGACCAGGTACGGGCGTCCGCTGCCGCCGGAGTAGACCGAGCCGGCCGGGTCGGCGCCGATCACCTGGATCTCGGGGTTCTGCTCCTTCAGGTAGCGGCCGACCCCGGTGATCGTGCCGCCGGTGCCGACGCCCGCCACGAAGTGGGTGACCTTTCCCTCGGTCTGCTTCCAGATCTCCGGACCGGTGGTCTCGTAGTGGGAGCGCGGGTTGTGGGGGTTGGAGTACTGGTCGGGCTTCCAGGAACCGGGCTCGGCGGCCAGCTTGTCGGAGACGTTGTAGTAGGAGTCCGGGTGCTCCGGGGCGACCGCGGTCGGGCAGACGACCACCTCGGCGCCGTAGGCCCTGAGCACGTTGCGCTTGTCCTCGCTCACCTTGTCGGGGCAGACGAAGACACACCGGTAGCCGCGCGCCTGGGCCACCATCGCCAGGCCGACACCGGTGTTGCCCGAGGTCGGCTCCACGATCGTGCTCCCCGGCTTGAGCAGGCCCTCGGCCTCCGCGGCCTCGATCATCCGGGTCGCGATCCGGTCCTTTACCGAGCCGCCCGGGTTGAGGTGCTCGAGCTTCGCCAGCACCAGCGGGCCGGCGCCCGCCTCGAGCTCGGGAGCGAGCGAGGTGGACAACCGCAGCAGCGGGGTGTCACCGATCAGGTCCAGGAGGGAGTCGACGTACTGCATCCGGCCAATCTAGTGGGTCATGGCGAAGGGGGCGGCCACCGTCAGGTGACCGCCCCTTCGTCGAGGTGCTACAGGTGAAGCCTCAGCTCACTGGAAGCTGATCGGGTGACCGTCGATCACCAGGTTGGTGATGGTGACAGTGCCCGGAGCGGGCTGGTTGTCGTAGGCCAGCACGGCCCGGGTGACTGTGCCCTCGGGCACCTCGTGCGCCGAGTTGTCGTTCATCGACGTGGCTACGGCGGTCACCGTGAAGGTGCCGTCGTCGTTGTCGTTACCCGCGGCCGGGTTGATCTGGTGCGCAGAGCTGTAGGTGACCCCGTTGACCCGGATCTGGACGCGCGGTGCGCCCCAGCCGAACGCGGCACCGTTCTCGAGCTTGTAGGTGAACTCGATCTCCGAGCCAGCGCCGATCGGCAGGTCGAGGTTCGCGATCGAGGCGTACGACGTGTGGGAGTCGTCCCACGGCGTGCTCGGGTCGTCCGGGGTGTTCGTCGAGTCGAGCACGACGGTGTTGCCCGCCGGAATCGTGGCGCCCGGGCCGGCGACCCAGTTGGTGTTGACGTCGGAGCCGTTGGCGGAGTCGCCCTCGAGCTTGTCGACGCGAGCCACGAGGGCCTCGAGGTCGGTGATCCGGGTCTGGAGAGCCTCCACGTCGGTCGCGGACGACTCGGAGTCGTTTTCGAGCTCGGTGACCCGGCCGGCGAGGCCGTTGACCTGGTCGTCGGTTGCCATGTTGTCGATCCAGGCGTTGATGCCCTTGCCGAGGTCGACGCGGTGAACCCCTCCGTCGCGGATGCCGGCGGAGCCGACCAGGTTGCCGGCAACGGCGCTGGTGGCACCGACAGCAACGAGTACGGCAGAGCCGGCCACGACGGCCGAGATGCGGTTCTTGAGCACAGACATGCAGATCCCCCATGAGAGAAATGGTGTTGGGTGGTACGGACCGGCATAGACCACCAGATGCCACTGGTGCGATTCCGGCGATTGAAGCCAACCTGCAAGAGACTTCAGGACTGCTTGCAAGACGCACAGGGGGCGGCCACCCTCCGGTGGCCGCCCCCTTGGTTGGAGCTGGTGTCTCAGCCTCGATCAGTCGGCAACGTTGGCGCAGACAACCCAGGCCCTGACAACCTGGTCGGTGTCGCCGTTGTTGTAGCCACGCACGACCCACTGGTCGGCACGGAAGTTCCCCGCCTCGTCGACCGGTACGTAGTCACCCTTGAAGTACGGCGCCGAGACGGTGACCTGGATGTCGCGGTTCTCGCCGCCGAGGTCATAACCCGGGTGCGTCTGGTAGCCGCCGAACGTCGAGTAGCCACCACCGATCGCGTACTGGCCGTCCGGGCACTCCTCGATGGACTCCCCATAGGAGTTGGCCGCCCATGTCTCGGTGTATCCCGCGCCGACGATCAGGTTGGACACGCCGGGCCCACCCTGCTCGCCCTGGTCACCCTGCGGGCCCTGCTCACCCTGAGGGCCCTGCAGGCCCGGTGCTCCCTGCGGACCCACCGCGCCCTGAGCGCCTTCGGAGCCCGACAGCTTGTCGACAGCTCCGGGACGCAGGTCCGCGACCCGCAGGGACTCGTCCTTCACGTCGACGGACCTGATCGTGCCGTCCTCGATCTGGTGCGAGGTGATGAGCGTCCCGGCAACAGCGCCGGTGGCACCGATGGCAACGAGTACGGCCGAGCCGGCCACGACGGCCGAGATGCGGTTCTTGAGCACAGACATGCAGATCCCCCATGAGAGAAGTGGTGTTGGGTGGTACGGACCGGCATAGACCACCAGATGCCATGGCTGTGATTCCGGCGATTGAAGCCAACCTGCAAGAGACTTCAGGACTACTTGCAGATGGGCTGTTCGGGCACGGCTCCGGCGATCTGTCCGGGTTCCGTACAGTTGCGGCGTGGAGAAGGTCCAAGCCGTGCGCAAGATCGCCTCCGTCGCGGCCAAGGGCGGCGGTGGAGCCTTCGCCATGGTCGGCGTGACCGGCGCCCTGCTCTTCGCCGAGGCGACGCTCGCGCGCAAGACCATCGGGGTCCTCACCGAGGACAAGCCGCCGGACGCGACGGGGTGGTACGGCCGCGGCCGGCCGGGCCCGGCCCTCCGTGTGGTCCTCCTCGGCGACTCGAGCGCCGCCGGATACGGGGTCTACCGGGTCGAGGAGACACCCGGCGCGTTTCTGGCCAGCGGCCTCGCGGAGCGGGCCGACCGGCGGGTCCACCTGCGCGAGTTCGCCGTGGTCGGCGCGCAGACGTCGGATCTCGGGGCACAGATCGACCGCGCCCTCGCCATCCAGCCGGACGTGACGGTGATCCTGATCGGCGCCAACGACGTGACCCACGCGGTGCCGCAGCCGGTCTCGGTCCGGCACCTCCGCGAGGGCGTACGCCGGCTGCGTGAGGCCGGCGTCGAGGTCGTCGTCGGCACCTGTCCCGACCTGGGGACGCTGGGGCCTCTGCCCCCGCCGCTGAAGCAGGTGGCCCGGGTCCTCTCCCGCAGACTCGCGGCGGCGCAGACCCTCGTGGTCATCGAGCAGGGCGGACGCACCGTGTCGCTGGGTCCGATTCTGGGCCCGGAGTTCGCCGCGGCCCCGGCTCTGCTGTTCGGTCCCGACCAGTTCCATCCCTCGGCCGACGGCTATCGGTCCGTGGCCGCCGTGCTCCTGCCATCGGTGCTCGCAGCGCTCAAGCTGACGCCCCAGGCCGAGATCTCGCCCCAGCCACTGCGCGGTGAAGGCGTGCTCCCGATCTCGGCAGCGGCCGTCCGGGCCGTCCGGACGCCGGGAACCGAGCTCGACGGCACCGAAGTGGGGGGCTCCCGCCGCGGCGTACGCGGTCTCTGGGTCGAACTACGACACCGGCGCCGGGCGCCGCAGGCCGAAGCCCAGGCACCCGACGCCAGTGAGGTGATCAGTCCTGGCTGAAGATCGCCAGGATGCGGAGCAGGTTGGTGTAGATCCAGACCAGGCTGACCGTCAGCGCGAACGCTGCGCGCCACGACTCACGCTCGTCGATGCCGGCGGCGACGCCCTTCTCGACGAAGTCGAAGTCGAGGATCAGCATGAACACACCGAGCACCAGTCCGAGGATCGCGAACACCAGGCCGATGTCGCCGAATCCGAACAGGCCGATCGGGCTACCGAAGATGCTCAGCACCATCTCGAGAAGTCCGAGGCCGACCATGCCGAACATCGCGGCGATCACGAAGGTCCGGAACTTGCTGCCGACCGAGATGTTGAAGAACTTGTAGGCCGCGAGTGTGCCGGCGAACGCGGCGAAGGTGCCGATGACCGCCTGGACCACGATGGAGCTACCGCCGGACTGGTCGGCGAACATGGCGTCGAAGAACTTGCTCAGCGCACCGAGCGCCACTCCCTCGAGGGCACAGAACGCGATCACCAGCGCGGGGCTGACCACTCGCTTGAAGGAGTTGACCATCGACAGCACGAAGGCACCCAATGAGCCGATCATCAGCGCGCCGTAGAGGAGACCGATGTTCTCCTGGGCGTCGGGCGCGGCGGAGTTGATGTCGCCGGTGGCCCACCAGGTGACGGCGGCGAAGACGATCACGACGGCCAGTGAGATGCCGGTCTTCTGGACGACCGAGTCGATGGTCATCGGCCGCCCGGTGGTGGTGGGCGCGGCGTACTGCGGCTGGCCGGGAGTCTGGCCGTAGCCCTGGTAACCGGCGCCGTTGCCCGGGTAGGTCTGGTTGCCGTAGGCGTTGGTCGACGTCCCGTTGAAGGCTTCCGAGCGCCGGAACACCGGGTTGTTGCTCTGCATGGTCTCCTCCTTGGAGGCCGAAGGTGGCCGTCCATCTGACGGCGCACCGGTCTGCTTCCCCAGTCTACGGGGGTCCCGCTCTGTTCAACGCGTGACGGGGGGCTGCTGTTCCGCGGGTCAGGGCCCGGTTCGGCGCGTGATCCGGACCGTGACCACGCGGTCCGAGGTCGCCTCGACAGCAATGATTCGCGGCGATCGGTGCACCACCCGGGCGTGCTCGACCCGGACGCGACGGCCACCCGGGTAGTGCAGTGGGCTGACGAAGATCCGGGTGGGAGCCTCGATCGTGGGATCGGGCCGGTAGCGGAAGACGAAACTTCCGGTGTGGTCGTCGAAGCGCATCAGCAACGGCGTTCCCGCCGTCGCCTGGGCATAGGTCCGCACCAGCCGACGGAGCTTCTTCTGCTTGACGCTGGAGAGGTCCGCGTCGTCGCGGAAGAGGCCCTGGTCGCCGTCGGCGGTGGTGGGGTCGTTCCAGTACTTGTAGGCCCAGTGAGTCCAGCCCATCAGGTGCTGGTCGGCCACCTCCGCGTCGATCTCGAGGGCGCGCAGGTTGTCGGTGGCACCCCACTCGCTCATCATCGGTACGGCGTGCATCCGGCGGGCCTGGTCGAGCGCGTGCCGGTTGCGGTTGCGGCTGAACTCGACGCAGTTCTCCACGTCGCCACCGGGCACGCCCTGGCTCTCGAAGAAGACATCGGGGCAGTAGTTGTGCCAGGAGAATCCGAGCTGCCGCTCCCCCGGCACGGACTCGTAGAAGGTGTCGAGCTCCTGCCCACCGGCAAACTGCTGAGGCTCCCACCACACGAGGTTGTCGGGGTCGAGGTCGCGGATCGCCTGTCGGGCCCGGTCCATGGCGGGCTGCAGCTCGGTGCGGTAGGAGTCGGGGCAGCCGTCCGCGAGGCAGGTTGGCCACTCGCGGCCCATCCACGGTTCGTTGAGAAGGTCATAGCCCATCAGATGGGGCTGGTGGCGCCACTGCCGGGCCGCGACCCGCCAGGCGTCGACCCAGCCCTCGAGCAGACCGCGCTCGTCGGCCCAGAAGTTGTCGAACACGGTCGAGACCTCGGCGGTCCAGTAGCCGGTCGGGAACGGCGCGACCACCGGCGGCGCGGCGTCGTACGGAGGCGGGCGGACCGCGGCCCACTCCGGGACGCCCTCACCGCCGTACTGCTCGTGCCACTGGTCCTGGTGTGCGTCGAGCATCATCCAGATCCCGCGGTCGTCCAACAGGTCCATGACCCGCTGCCACTTCGCGGCGTACGCCGGGTCCGCGACGCCCGGCGCGTCGGGGGTCAGGCCGGCCCACAGTGTGCCGATGCGCGCAGCGTTGAACCCGTGCCGGGCCAGCCACCGCGCGTCCCGCGGCAGGAACCCCTCGCGGGTCGCCGGTGGCGCGTAGGGCTGGTGCTTCCAGACCAGGTTGAGCCCGTGGACGATCACCACCCGGCCCTGCGGGTCGACCAGCCACCGGCCTTCGCGCCGCAGCTGTGGAGGGTCGGCGGCCGCACCGGCCGGAGCCACCAGCCCCGCGGTCAGCACGAGGGCGGCGAGGAGTCCGGTCACGACGCGGTGCATGCTCCTCCAACGAGCGAGTGGCGATTCCGTGACAGTGCCCCCGCTGGGACTCGAACCCAGACTGGATCGCTTTTAAGGCGACTTCCTCTGCCGATTGGGATACGGGGGCGCGGGGTGTGCGCTCATAAGTAGGTCTTGCGGGGGTGGATCGCGTGCGCGCCGGCGACCCGGTCGAGGAACAGCAGTCCGTCGCAGTGGTCGATCTCGTGCTGGAGCGCCCGCGCTTCAAAGGCGTTGGCGGCGACACGGACCTCGCGCCCGGTGCCTGGCAGGCGGCCTCGTACGACGAGCCGCGCGGCCCGCTTCACGTCACCGGTGAAGTCGGGGACGCTCAGGCAGCCCTCTCGGGCCTTCTCGTTGCGGGTCGCTTCCACGACCTCAGCGTTGCACAGCACGAACGTGCCGTGGTGGTCCCTGGTCTTCGGGTGCTGCGAGACGTCGACGCAGAAGAGGCTGGCCGCCACGCCCACCTGGGGAGCCGCGAGGCCGACGCACCCGGGGCTGACCCGCATGGTCGCGACCAGGTCGGCGGCCAGCTGCACGGTCTCCGCGGCCGCCGGATCCACCTGCTGTCCGGCGGAGGAGAGCACCGCTGCCGGCGCCCGGACGACTTCGAGCACCCGCCCGGGTACGCCGAGGTCCGCCTCCGACCAGGCCGCGACCAGGTCGTTGAGGAGGGGCTCGGTCACAGGTCGTCGGCCTCGCCCGGGCGCAGGGTGGCACCCACCCCGAGCGACGCCGCCACGGTCTGGATCGAGGACTCGACCGCCGCGACGTCGGCCGCGGCCGGGAGGTCGATCTCGGCGATCAGCAGGTAGAGGTCACCCGACAGCCGGGTGGTGAGGTCGGTGATGTTGCCGCCCACCTTGGCGACCTCGTTGACGATCGAGGAGACGATGCCGGGCCGGTCACCGCCGTGGACGGTCAGCACCCAGCTGCTGCCCTCCGTGGTCCAGGCCTGCTCCTCGGGCACCTCGCGGACGGTCACGGTCAGGGTCCCGTCGCCGGTCAGCGGGGCGAGGGCGGACTCGATCTCGACGTCGCTGGCCGCACCCGCGCAGACCAGCGTCATCGCGAAGTGGCCCCGCAGCAGCGTCATCGTGGAGTCCTCGAGGTTGAGGCCCAGCCCCGCCAGCTTGCCGGTGGTCTCGGCGATGATGCCGGGCCGGTCGTGGCCGAGGACGGTGATCGCGTGAAGGCTCACCGCACCGAGTGTGCCAGCGTCCGGGCACGTAGGAAGACGTCGTCCAGCATCTCCGGGGTGAGTCGGCCGGTGAAGGTGTTGTGCTGGCTGGGGTGGTAGCAGCCCAGCAGGACGACGCCCCCCAGGTCGATCTCGGCGGGGTGGCCGAACTTCGGGCGCGGACGCGGGATGGCGTGCCCGAGGTCGCGGTACGCCGCGAGGGCCGCAGCCCAGCCGTAGGCACCGAGGGCGACCACGACCCGCACCGAGGGCAGCAGGTCGAGCTCGGCCCGCAGCCAGGGCGCACAGGTGTCGCGTTCGACCACGGTGGGCTTGTTGTCGGGCGGGGCGCAGCGGACGGTCGCCACCATCCGCGCGTCGAGCAGCTGCTGGCCGTCGCCGGCGTGGGTGGAGGTCGGCAGTGCGGCCAGCCCGACCCGGTGCAGGCTGGCGAAGAGCCAGTCACCGGAGCTGTCGCCGGTGAAGACCCGGCCGGTGCGGTTGCCGCCGTTCGCGGCGGGGGCCAGGCCGAGGATCAGGATGCTCGGATCGGCGGCGCCCCAGCCCGCGATCGGCCGACCCCAGTAGGGCTGGTCGGCGAAGGAAGCGCGCTTGTCCCGCGCCACGTCCTCGCGCCAATTCACCAGTCGTGGGCAGGCGCGGCACACCGAGATCCGGGCTGTCAGCTCGTCCAGCGGAGTTGACGTTTGTGCAGAAACGTCAGCTTCGGGCGCCGAAATGTTGCCGTTTGGTACCAAACGGCGCACCTGGGCCGCCGTCCGGGCGACGGGCGTGTCGGGTGTGGCGGGGTCGTCGGGCCAGCCGGTGCCGGGCGGGACCGGTGAGGGGAACCGGCCCCCGAACACTGGATGCGGGAGCCGGACCGGATCGCTCAGCGGCGTCGGCGCCACACGACCAGGCCGACCACGCCGACGAGCGCGGCCGCGGCGAGGGCGGCGAGCTCGGGCCGCGGCTTCCCGGTGTCGGTGGTCGCGCGGTCCTTCAGCTCGGCGGCCTTCTCCTTGGCGCGGCTCTTGACGTCGAGGCGGTCCTGCAGGGCCGAGACGGTCTCGGCCAGCTCTTCCCGCTGGCGCTCGATGTCGGCCTCGATCGCGTCGGGCGACGAGCCGTTGACGTTGGAGCTGGTCGACCGGTCGCTGGGTGTGCTGGGGTCGGAGTTCATGAGTGGCCTCCCTTGACGGTCGCGACGTCCTCTTTGACGTTGGCGATGGTCCGTTCAGGCGCCGGCGGAGTCGCCTGCTCGACTTCCTTCTTGCCCATGAGGGCGGCGACGCCGGCGCCCGCGAAGAGCAGGACCGCCACGATCAGGGCGGCAGCCCAGGCCGGCAGCACGAGCGCCAGAACGAGGACGGCGGTGGCGACCAGCGTCGAAAGGCCGAGGAACGCGAGCAGCCCGGCGGCACTGAACATCCCGATGCCCAGGCCCGCACGCTTCCCCTTCTCGGTGAGCTCGGCCTGCGCGAGGCGCAGCTCGCTGCGGATCAGCTCGGGGATCTGCTCGGACAGCCGGTGGACGAGTGCGCCGATCGGCTCGTCGGACTGTTGAGTGGTCGGATCGCTCATGGTGCCTCCGTTCCCTTGCGGGTTTGGTCCAAACCTTTCACCCGGCGATTGACCACGCAATTCCCTCGAGGATGTCCGCCTCGGAGGCCACCATCGACTGCACCCGAGTGCGGCGCAGCACCCGGGAGAGGATCAGCGCGCCGGCGTCGATCACGTCGGCCCGGCCCGGGTGCATCCACGGCAGGGCGAGGCGCTCCTCCAGGGGCATCGCGACCAACCGGCCGACGAAGTCGTGCACGTCCTCGACCGCGACCATCGACTGGTCGAGCAGGTCGCGGTCGTACGACGGCAGGTCCAGCACCCCGGCCACCACCGACAGGGTCGTCCCGGCCACGCCGACGACCGTGGCCGCTGATGCCAGCTCGACCGGGCTCTGATCGAGGGTGATGTCGATGTCGTCCACGCAGGCGCGCACCTGGGAGGGCGTCGGCGGGTCGTCGTGGAGGTGACGCTCGTGGAGCCGGACCGACCCGACGTCCATCGAGTGGGCGGCGTCGGGCGTGGCCGCACCGAGGACGAGCTCGGTGGAGCCCCCGCCGATGTCGACGACCAGCACCGGCGTCTCCGGCGGGGTCCGGAGGTGGCGTACGGCGCCGTCAAAGGCGAGCACCGCCTCCTCGTCACCGCTCAGCACCTCCGGCGAGACGCCGAGCCGCTCCCGGACACCGGCGGCGAAGACGTCTCCGTTGGTGGCGTCGCGGGTCGCGGAGGTCGCACAGAACCGGATCCGCGAGACGTCGTGCTCCCGGATCAGGGCGGCGTACTCATCCACCGCGGCGAACGCCCGTGCCAGCGCCTCCTCGGAGAGCTGGCCGTGTTGGTCCACACCCTCCCCGAGGCGCACCATCCGGGTCTCGCGCACCGCCACGTCGGGCAGGTCACCGATCAGGAGCTTGAGGGTGTTGGTGCCGCAGTCGATGGCGGCGATGGTGCTCACGGGTGAACGCACGGCCCGGGCTGCCACCACGCGCCGAGCAGGTCGAGCACCTCGTCGCCGAGCGGGTTGGCGCCGCGCCCCTGGGCCAGCGCCTGGGCCGCGAGCACGTGCAGGCACTTCACCCGGTCCGGCATCCCGCCGGCCGACACTCCCGCGATCTCGGGTACGTCTCCGAGTGCGGCCCGGGCGTCGAGGTAGCGCCGGTGGGCGGCCTCGTAGGCCGCGGCCAGCTCCGGATCGGTCGCGAGCCGGTCCTGCATCTCCTTCATCAGCCCCGATCCCTCCAGGGTGCCGATCCGGGAGGCAGCGCGCGGGCACGTGAGGTAATAGGTCGTCGGGAACGGCGTCCCGTCGGGCAGCCGTGGCTCGGTGGTCACGACGTCGGGGTGGCCGCACGGGCAGCGGTGGCCGACCTCGTGGATCGCCCGCGGCTCACGGCCGAGCTGTGCGGCCACGGCGGCCTCGTCAGCCGGATCGATCACCGGCGCTTCCCGGCCGGGGCCTCGATCTCGGTGGCCGGCGGAGCCTGGTGGCGCGGCGGGTTGCCGGCGAGCTCCGTGGACTGCCAGACCGGCCCCCACCACGCCTGCGGCTCGGGCTTCCGGACGTCGCCGGAGTCGGGCAGGTCGGTGTCGCTCTCGAGCGGCTTGCCGTCCTCGCCGAGGACGACGTACGACGTTTCTCCGGGCATCAGGTAGCCGAACCGCTCCCGGGCCTGGGCCTGGACGTAGGCGGGATCGTTCCAGCGACGCTTCTCGCGCTCGAGGTCGTCGATGCTGGCCGACCGCTCGGAGATCTGGGCCTTGAGCTCGGCGATGTGGGCCCGCTGCTGGAGGTAGGCCCGCAGCGAGGAGGCATAGGAGACGGTGAGCACGGCCACCACCAGGACCAGGATCGCGGCGCGGCCCGTGAACCGCGGCCGGCGCGGCCCGGCCGTGGGCGTTGCCGCGGCCGCGGTGGCGCGGGCACGCTGGGGCGCTCCGCGACCGCCCGGTCGCCGGCTGCCACCGGGACCGCCCCGCGCGCTGCGCCGCTGTGCCATGGTCGGCGCTCAGTCCCCGAACCGCGGGAAGGCCGCGGCGCCGGCGTAGCGCGCCGCGTCACCGAGCTCGTCCTCGATGCGCAGCAGCTGGTTGTACTTCGCCACCCGCTCGGAGCGGGCGGGCGCGCCGGTCTTGATCTGGCCGCAGTTGGTCGCGACCGCGAGGTCGGCGATCGTGGTGTCCTCGGTCTCGCCGGACCGGTGGCTCATCATGCAGCGGAACCCGTTGCGGTGCGCCAGGTCGACGGAGTCCAGGGTCTCGGTGAGCGAGCCGATCTGGTTGACCTTGACCAGCAGCGCGTTGGCCTGGCCGCCGCTGATGCCGCGGGCCAGCCGTTCGACGTTGGTGACGAACAGGTCGTCGCCGACCAACTGAGTCTGCGAGCCGAGCTGGTCGGTGATCGCCTTCCAGCCGTCCCAGTCCTCCTCGTCGAGCGGGTCCTCGATCGAGACGATCGGGTACGACGACACGAGGTCGGCGTAGTAGGCGGTCATCTCCTCGGCCGACTTCGTCTTGCCCTCGAAGGCGTACTTGTTCTTCTCGCAGAACTCGCTGGCGGCGACGTCGAGGGCCAGCACGACGTCGCGGCCCAGCTCGAGGCCGGCCTTGCCGACCGCGTCGGCGATCAGGTCGAGCGCGTCGCGGTTGCTCTTCAGGTCGGGTGCGAAGCCGCCCTCGTCGCCGACGCCGGTGGCGAGGCCCTTCTTCTTCAGCACCGCCTTCAGGGCGTGGTAGACCTCCGCACCCTGCCGGAGCGCCTCGCGGAAGGTGGGCGCCCCGATCGGCGCGACCATGAACTCCTGGACGTCGACGTTGGTGTCGGCGTGGGCTCCGCCGTTGAGGATGTTCATCATCGGCACCGGCAGCAGGTGGGCGTTGGGTCCGCCGAGGTACCGGTAGAGCGGGAGCCCGGCGGAGTCGGCTGCGGCCCGCGCCACCGCCAGCGACGTGCCGAGGATCGCGTTGGCGCCGAGCTTGGCCTTGTTGGGGGTCGCGTCCAGCTCGAGCAGCCGCTGGTCGACCAGCCGCTGGTCGTCGGCCGCCAGTCCCTCGACGGCCGGCCCGATCTGCTCGATCACCGCGGTGACGGCCTTGCCGACCCCCTTGCCGAGGTAGCGGTCGCCGCCGTCGCGCAGCTCGACCGCCTCGAAGGCCCCGGTCGACGCGCCGCTCGGCACCGCGGCCCGAGCGAACGCTCCGTCGCTGAGGAGGACCTCGACCTCGACGGTGGGGTTGCCGCGCGAGTCGAGGATCTCGCGGGCGCCGACGGCTTCGATCGCGGCCAAGGTGAGCGGCTCCTGTGTTCGGGTGTGCGGGCTGACTCCGGCTCAGCCTAACGGCGGAAGGCACCCGATCCGGGAACCCGGGTCGTGTGCCTGAGAACGCTCTCCGGGTCGGTCTGAGGCACACGACCCGAAATGTGGCACTCAGAGCAGTCGTCGTACGGCGTCGCGCAGCGCCTGCTCGGGATCCACCCCGGACGCGCGCGCCTCCGCCACGATGGCCAGCAACCGAGCCCCGATGTCGCTCGTAGGGACCGCTGACCCGTCCGTGATCAACGACGGCTCAGCCTGGAGGCGGTCGAGCACCTTGTCGGCGTAGAGGAGAGCCGGGAGCGCGGGCGGGAGGCCGTCGGTCACCGAGTCACGTGCCTTCTCGGTGGCCTTGATCGACTCCCACACCTCGTTGACCGACGCAGCGTCCCCGGCCGGCGTCCGCTCCTGCCCCGGTGGGGCGAAGACGTGCGGGTTCCGCCTTCGCATCTTGTCGATGATGTCGCCTGCCACGTCGTCGAGCGTGAACTCACCATTCTCCTCGGCGATCACGGCGTGGAAGTAGACCTGCAGCAGCAGGTCACCGAGCTCCTCGCGCAGGTGCGCAACATCGCCGGTGTCGATCGCCTCCAGCGTCTCGTGGGTCTCCTCGAGGAGGTACCGCGCCAGCGACCGGTGGGTCTGCTCCCGCTTCCAGCTGCACTCCGCGCGCAGCTGGCGCATGACCTCGAGGAACTCGCCGAGGCGGTCCGCGGAGGTGGTCACCGGATCAGCCGCAGCGCTGGGACTCGGGGAGGGAGGCGAAGTAGTCCGCGGAGCCCGACTCCGCGTCCTTTGCGGTCTTGCTCACCGGGAACGCCAGGTCGTCACGCTCGCTCTCGATCTCCTGGTCTCCGATGCTGAAGCTGCCGAACATCGGGTTGGTCGTGATGGGGTGGTCCGACTGCCAACCCTGTGCCTTCTTGATTCCGGCCGTCAGGGCCTGGTCGCCCTTGGCTCCGGTCGTCTCCCCGATCTGGCGCATGATGTTCACGAAGTACGCGATCGAGGTGTACGCCGGCAGCGCCGCCTCGACCTTGGCATCGTCGACACCGCCGAACTGAAGTCGCGTCTGGCGGACCTGGTCCTCATAGTCCCGGTCCGCGCTGAATCCGTAGTCGGCCGCCATCTGCTCGGCGATCGAACGCAGGATCAGCGACTGCAACGCCCCGTCACGCGCCACCAGCCCCGAGGTGGTCTGGGGTTGGTTGGCGGTCCCCTCCGGAAGCGCCTCCTGGAGGGTGCACACGTCGGCGGCCAGCTCGTCGACCTCTCCGGTGGTGATGGTGTCGTCACCGACCTCGGCCGCGACCCCGGGGGACGCGGAACCGCAGGAGCTGAGCACGGTCGTGGCCAGCGTCATCGCCAGGGCGAGGCTGACCAACCGGCCGAGGCGGGTGAAGCTCACGAGGACTCCTTCTGCACGTTCTCAGGTGCCGCCGAGGCAGCAGGCGCCGGGTCGATCACGGCGTCGATGATCTTCCGTGCCCATTCAAGCAGGGCGATCCCAGCGATCGGACGACCCCCGACGGCCGCGGTCTGCGGGCGCGGCACGAGGATGGTGTCGACCTGCGGCTTGACCACGCTCTTGGGATGCAGCCGCTGCAGGCGTACGACGCGCGACTCGGGCAGGCTGACCGGCGCGAACCGGACGTACTTGCCGGAGATCGTGATCTCGCCGATTCCGGCCTGCCGGGCCCGGGCGCGGAACCTGGCCACGAACAGCAACGAGGTGACCTCCTCGGGCGGGAGCCCGTAGCGGTCCTCAAGCTCGGCCTGCAGCTGGTCGACGTCGGCGTCGGAGCGGACCTCGGCGAGGCGCTTGTACATCTCGAGGCGCAGCCGCTCGCTGGGGACGTACTCGTGGGGAAGGTGGGCGTCGATCGGGAGCTCGATCCGCACCTCCCGCAGCTCGGGTTCCGCATCGCCGCGGAACTCGTGGACCGCCTCCCCGACCAGCCGCACGTAGAGGTCGAAGCCGACGTCGGCGATGTGCCCGGACTGCTCGCCGCCGAGCAGGTTGCCGGCTCCCCGGATCTCGAGGTCCTTCATGGCGATGGCCATCCCGCCGCCGAGGTCGGAGTGCTGGGCCAGGGTGGCCAGCCGCTCGTGGGCGGTCTCGGTGAGCGGCTTCTCCTGCGGGTACAGGAAGTAGCCGTAGGCCCGCTCCCGGGACCGGCCGACCCGACCGCGCAGCTGGTGGAGCTGGCTGAGGCCGAGGGTGTCGGCGCGCTCGATGATCATGGTGTTGGCGTTGGACACGTCCAGGCCAGACTCCACGATCGTGGTGCACACCAGCACGTCGAACCGCTTCTCCCAGAAGTCGAGCATCACCTGCTCGAGCTGGTGCTCGCCCATCTGCCCGTGGGCGGTCGCGACCCGGGCCTCGGGGACCAGCTCGCGGAGCCGGGCGGCGGCCTTCTCGATCGAGGAGACCCGGTTGTGGATGTAGAACACCTGTCCCTCACGGAGCAGCTCGCGCCGGATGGCCGCCACCACCTGACGGTCCTCGTAGGCGCCGACGTAGGTCAGCACGGGGTGCCGCTCCTCCGGCGGAGTGGTGATCGTGGACATCTCGCGGATGCCGGTGATCGCCATCTCCAGGGTGCGCGGGATCGGGGTGGCGCTCATGCTG
>DASSJR010000199.1:0-7275 GCA_035691135.1 Nocardioides sp.
TGCACGACCCCGCGGCGTGGAAGGTCCAGCACCTCGGGAGGTGGGCCGTCGACGGCACCCTCCCGCCCAACCACGGGCACCTCTGAGAAAGGAAACCCGCATGTCCTCCCCCCTGAAGTTCCACTGGTTCCTCCCGACCAACGGAGGTGACGGCCGCCAGGTCGTCGGCGGCGGCCACGGCGTCTCCGCCGGTGCCTCAGGACGACCGGCCAGCGTCTCCTACCTCGGGCAGGTCGCCCGCGGCGCCGAGGACATGGGGTTCGAAGCTGCGCTGACGCCGACAGGCGCCTGGTGCGACGACGCCTGGCTCTCCACCGCGATGCTCAGCCAGGTCTCCGAGCGCCTGAAGTTCCTGGTCGCCTTTCGGCCCGGGCTCACCGCGCCGTTCCTGGCCGCGCAGATGGCAGGCACCTTCCAGAACTGGTCACGCGGCCGGCTGCTGCTCAACGTCGTCACCGGCGGCGAGAGCCACGAGCAGCGGATGTACGGCGACTTCCTGGACAAGGAGGGACGCTACGAGCGTTGCGACGAGTTCCTGGAGATCGTCCGCCGGCTCTGGACGGGGGAGACCGTCGACTTCGAGGGCAAGCACCTCTCCGTCGAGGCCGCCAAGCTGGATCAGATCCCGAACCCCGCGCCCGAGATCTACTTCGGTGGCTCCTCGCCGGCGGCCGGACGGGTCGCGGCTCGGCACGCCGACGTCTACCTGACCTGGGGCGAGCCGCCGGCCGCGGTCGCCGAGAAGGTCGCGTGGATCCGGGAGCTCGCTGCCGAGCAGGGCCGTGAGCTCCGGTTCGGCATCCGCATGCACACGATCACCCGCGACACCTCCGAGGAGGCGTGGGCCGAGGCGGACCGCCTGCTGGAGGGCATCGACCCCGAGCAGGTGAAGAAGGTCCAGGAGGGACTCAAGGCCAGCGAGTCCGAGGGCCAGAAGCGGATGCTCGCCCTGAACGGCGGGTCCAAGGACGACCTGGAGATCCACCCCAACGTGTGGGCCGGGGTGGGCCTGGTCCGCGGCGGTGCCGGCACGGCGCTGGTCGGCAGCCACAAGGAGGTCGCCGACCGGATCGAGGAGTACCACTCGGTCGGCATCGACGAGTTCATCCTCTCCGCCTACCCCCACCTCGAGGGCGCCTACTGGTTCGGAGAGGGCGTCCTGCCGATCCTCGCCGAGCGTGGCCTCTGGACCCACCCGGCCCCCCAGGTCGACCACAACACCGCCGTGCCCTTCCAGGCGGCCGGCCGGACGGCGGCCGCGTCATGAGCGGGTCTGGTCCCCGCGTCGCGGTCGTCGTCGGCAACCCCAAGCCGGCCTCGCGCACCCTCGACGCCGCGCTCCACGTGGCCCACGAGCTGGTCGACGCGGACCCCGACCTCGTCGTCGACCTCGGAACCCTCGGCACGGCCGTCCTCGACTGGCAGGACCCCGAGGTCGCCTCGCTGGTCGAGCAGGTCGGGTCGGCCGACCTGGTCGTGGTCGCCAGCCCGACCTACAAGGCGACCTACACCGGGCTGCTCAAGGTGTTCCTCGATCGCTTCGCCGGCGGCACCGGGCTGCGCGGCGTCGTCGTACCGCTGATGCTGGGCGCAGCCCCTGGTCACGCCCTCGCGCCGGAGGTCAGTCTGCGTCCGCTGCTCGCCGAGCTCGGCGGCACCACCGTCCGAGGGCTGTACGTCCTCGAGGACCAGCACCACGACCCCGCGGCCTACGCCGACTGGCTGGGCGCCGTCCGCCCGTCCGTGTCCTCCCTGCTCGCCAACCTGACAGGAGCCGTCGCATGACAGTCCATCCGCTCAAGACCAACCAGGACCTCGATCCGGCCCGCCTCCGCGAGGCGTTCGGTGTCTTCCCCAGCGGCGTCGTCGCTGTTGCCGCGGAGGTCGACGGATCACTGGTCGGCATGGCCGCCAGCTCGTTCACCTCGGTGAGCCTCGAGCCTGCGCTGGTGTCGTTCTCGGTGGCCAACACCTCCAAGACGTGGTCGACCCTTCGCCGCGCGGAGCACCTCGGGCTGACCGTGCTGGCCGATCACCAGGATGCGGTCTGCCGGCAGCTCGCCGGTGCCGTGGAGCAGCGCTTCGACGGTCTCGAGGTGTCCATCACGCGCGACGGTGCGGCCACTCTCGACGAGGGCCTCGCGATGTTCGACTGCTCGATCTACCGCGAGGTCCAGGCCGGCGACCACACCATCGTCATCCTGCGACTCCACGCCGTCGAGCACCCCGACTCGTCCCTGCCGCTGGTCTTCCACCGCAGCGGCTTCACCCAACTGCACGACGCCCTGGAGGTTGCAAACCGATGACCACGACTACGGAACCGAACGTGCTGCCGACACCACGCAAGGTGGCGGTGGCCTCGGCGGTCGGCGCCACCATCGAGTGGTACGACTTCTTCCTCTACGGCACGGCCGCCGGCCTGGTCTTCGACAAGCTCTACTTCAACGGCCTGGACGGGCCGGCCGCACAGTTCGCAGCGTTCGCGACCTTTGCGGTCGGGTTCTTCGCGCGACCGGTCGGCGGACTGATCTTCGGCCACTTCGGCGACCGGATCGGCCGGAAGAAGATGCTGATCCTGACGCTGCTGATCATGGGCGTCGGCACGGCCGCGATCGGGCTGCTCCCGACGTACGACCAGATCGGCGTCTGGGCCCCGGTCGCCCTGGTCGTGCTCCGGATCCTGCAGGGGATCGGCGTGGGTGGCGAGTACGGCGGCGCGGTCCTGCTCGCTGTCGAGTACGCACCAGCGCACCGACGCGGCTTCTTCGGCAGCTTCGCCCACATCGGCGTGCCCGGCGGACTGCTCCTTGCCGCCGGCGCCTTCTCGCTGGCCGGGCTGCTGCCGGACGCGGCGTTCATGGCGTGGGGCTGGCGGGCCTGCTTCCTGATCAGCGTCGTGCTGCTCGGGATCGGCGCCTACATCCGGCTGTCGGTGATGGAGACCCCGGCCTTCGCGCGGGTGCAGGAGGCGAAGGAGATCGCCAACGTGCCGCTGCGGGACCTGCTGCGGGCCCAGCCCAAGCGGCTGCTGCTCGGCATGGGCACGCGGTGGATCGAGGGCTTCACCTTCAACTTCTTCTCGGTCTTCCTCCTCGCCTACGTCGTCACCAACCTGGGCCTGCCCAAGGAATGGGCGCTCAACGGCATCCTCGTGGGCGCGGCGCTGGGTGTCGTGCTGGTGCCGATCTGTGGGGCGCTCTCGGACCGGGTGGGGCGCAAGCCGGTCTTCCGGGCGGGTACCTGGGCGGCACTGGCGCTCGCCTTCCCGGTGGCGGCGCTGGTGCAGAGCGAGGGCCGGTTGGCGATCTTCGTGGCACTGGTGGCCGGCCTCGGGCTGGTCTACGGCGTGGTCTACGGCCCGTTGGCGGCCTTCTGGTCGGAGCTCTTCGACACCCGGTACCGCTACACCGCCCTGAGCTCGCTCTACCAGATCTCAGGTGTCGTCGCGTCGGGGCTCACTCCCCTGATCGCGGCCTGGCTGGTGTCGCTGGGCAACGGGACGCTCTGGTGGGTGGCCGCCTACAACGTGGCGGTGGCCGCGATCAGCCTGGTCTCTGCCCGGCTGCTCCCCGAGACCCGCGGCCGCGACCTCGACCACGCGTGGCGGGTGGCGCCCGCCGCCGAAGCACCGCGAGAGCCACTCGCGGCCTGATGGGGGCGGTCCCCCTCGCCGCTGTCGACTATTCGGCGGCGAGGGGT
This sequence comes from Nocardioides sp., assembly GCA_035691135.1. Lineage (GTDB taxonomy): Bacteria > Actinomycetota > Actinomycetes > Propionibacteriales > Nocardioidaceae > Nocardioides. Next base: position 3,700 of record DASSJR010000199.1, read on the forward strand.
CCGACCCGGCGGCGGCGCAGGAGCGACCGGAGCAGCAGCCAGGTGGGTACGCCCAGCAGGAGCAGAAGCACCACGAACGGCAGTACGGCGCCCAGGCCGGTGGCGATCACGGTCGCAGCGCTGCCCAGCGCGTCCCAGCCGCGCTGGAACCCGGCCAGGAAGCCGGTGGCCTCGTCCTTCTCGACCTTCGCTGCCTTCTCGGTCCGCTCCAGGAACACCGTGATCGTGGAGAGTGAGGTCTGGTCGGCGAGGTAGGCCTGCTGCGCCTTCAGCGAGTCGAGCTCGGCCTGGCGCCGGGTCAGCTGGCTCTCGATCGAGATGATCTCGCGCAGGTTCTTGGCCCGCGCGAGCAGCAGCTCGATCCGCTCGAGGCTCTTCTCCTGGGCGCGCACCCGCACGTCGATGTCGATCACCTCGGTGGTCACGTCCTCCGAGGTCCGCTTGGCGGACCGCAGGTCGGCGACCTGGCCCAGGTCCTGCATCACCTCATCGAAGAACTGGCTCGGCACCCGGATCACCAGGCGGGACCGGTCGACGCGGCCCTTGGTGTCGGTGGCGGTCTGCTCGTCCGAGATCTCGCCGCGATGGGCGTCGACGACCTTCTGCACGTCGAACCTCGCCCGCCCCACGTCCTGGGACTGCAGGGTCACGGTGCCGGTGGAGATCACCGCCCGGGTCTGCAGGACCGGGACGTCTGGGGTGGCAGTGCCGGAGGAGGTGTCCACACCGGCGTCGAAGCCCGACACCGCGTCGCGCTCGACGGAGTCCTGCGGGGCGACAGCGCCCGGCGGGGCGGGAGCCGGAGCCTCCTCCGCCGCGGCACCCCCGGCCTCACTCGTGCTCGTGGGCTGGGCAGTGTCCCCTCCGGAGCACGCGGCGATCAGGAACAGCAGGGACAGGAGCAGGCCGAGGCCGGGCAGCAGGGCCCGTCGGTGGAGCGGGTTCGTCGTCATGGGAGTGGGACGACGAGCACCGGGTCGCGGTTCCCGACTACTGCTTCGTCGCCTTCTTCGCGGTGGTCTTCTTTGCAGGTGTCTTCTTCCGCGCCTGCTTGAGCCGGACGAGCGTCGTGGCTCCGTTGGCCTTGGTCTCCAGGTACGGCTGGGCGGCCACCAGCTCGCCGAGCTTGGCGTGGCCGAAACGCCGGGGGTCGAACGCTGGCTGGCTGCGGCGGATGTGGTTGCCGATCGCGGACAGGTTCGCCCACCCGTCGTCACCGGCGGTGGCGTTGACCGCCTTGGTGAGCACGCTTTGGGGGTTGGCCTTCGGTGCGGGTTCCTGGCTCGGCTCGTCCGGGGTCTCCTCGGCGGAGTCCTCGGCGCCGAGGAGCTCCAGGTCGATGAACTGGTCGCACGCGTTCTGCAGCGACATCGGGGTTCGTTCGCGGCCCAGGCCATAGACGGTCTTCCCGGACTCGCGCAGGCGCATGGCCAGGCTGGTGAAGTCGCTGTCGCTGGTGACGATCGCGAACGCCTCGACGTTGTTCGCGTAGAGCAGGTCCATGGCGTCGATGATCAACGCGGAGTCGGTGGAGTTCTTGCCGGTCGTGAAGGCGTTCTGGTGGATGGCGCGAATCGCTCGCGCGTTCAGCTCCCTCGTCCAGCCGCTGAGGTTCGAGCGGCTGAAGTCGCCGTACGCCCGTTTGATCGTGGGTGTGCCGTACTTCGCCAGCTCGTCGAGCAGCGCCTCGGCGTACTTCGGCGACGTGTTGTCCGCGTCGATCAGTACCGCGATCCGTGCCGAGCCGGCGAGGTCCATGTCCACGTCGGGACTCTAGCGGCCCGACTCACCATGGGAGGGTGGGAAGCGTGAAGCGGACGGTCGTGGTGGGCGGCGGTATTGCCGGCCTGACCGCGGCCTACGTCCTCGGCGAGGACCCGGACCGCGACGTCGTCGTCCTGGAAGGCTCGCCGCAGCTCGGCGGCAAGCTCAGGCTGGCGACGGTGGCCGGCGTGACCGTCGACGTGGGGGCAGAGGCCATGCTCAACCGCCGGCCCGAGGGTGCCGCCCTCGCGCGCGAGCTCGACCTGCCAGTCGTGCATCCCGTGGCCACCCGCTCCCAGCTGTGGACCCGCGACGCGCTGCGTCCGCTGCCCCGCTCGTTGATGGGAGTGCCGCTGGACGTCGAGGAGCTGGCCGCCTCCGGGGTGCTGTCCGCCGCCGGCCTGCGGCGGGTGCGGGCCGAGCCCTCGCTGCCACCGACCGAGCTCGATGGCGACGACATCTCGGTCGGTGACCTCGTGGCCCACCGGCTCGGCGACGAGGTCGTCGATCGCCTGGTCGAGCCCCTCCTCGGCGGTGTCTACGCCGGCCACGCGCGCCTGCTCTCGGCCCGTGCCGCGACCCCGCAGCTGGTCGCGATGCTCGACCGCGGATCGCTGCTGGAGGCTGCGGCCGCCGCGGCGCCGGTGACCACGACCCCCGTGTTCGCGGGCCTGCCCGGCGGCCTGGGGGAGCTGCCGCGAGCCCTGCTGGCGTCAGAGCGGTTCGCGGCGCGCACCGACGCCACCGTGCGAGAGCTGAGCAGGGCCGGGGAAGGCTACGAGCTCGTGGTCGGCTCCGCCCACCAGCCTGAGCTGGTCGTGGCCGACGAGGTCGTCCTGGCAGTGCCTGCGACGCCGGCCGGGCGGCTGCTGGCCGACGTGTCGCCGCTCGCAGCCGCAGATCTGGCCAGGATCGAGTACGCCTCCACGGCCGTGATCACGCTCGCCTTCCGGGCCCAGGGTTTCCCCATTGCCGAGGGGAGTTCCGGCTTCCTGGTCCCGCCCGTCGAGGGTCGTCGGATCAAAGCCTCGACGTTCTCGTTCGCGAAGTGGTCGTGGGTTCGCGGGGCGGGTCGGGGCGCGCTCGACGGCGACGACGTGCTGCTCCTGCGGACCTCGCTGGGCCGGCACCGGGAGGCGGCGTCCCTCCAGGCCACCGACGAGGAGCTGGTCGCGGCCTCGCTCGCCGACCTCGCCGACGCGATCGGGCTCACGAGTACCGCCGTCGACATCCACGTCCAGCGCTGGGGCGGCGGGCTGCCGCAGTACGCCGTGGGCCACCTCGACCGGGTCGCCAGGATCCGGGGCGAGGTCGCCCGACTGCCGGGGCTGGCGGTCTGCGGGGCCGCCTACGACGGGGTCGGCATCCCGGCGGTCATCGCCTCGGCCCGGCGTGCCGCCGACGAGGTCCAGGCGGCAGAATGACCCCATGAGCAGCCCCACGCCCGGCAAGAGCAAGGCCGCGAGGTCCCGCGAGCTCAACGAGGCCATCCGCTACACGATGTGGTCGGTCTTCCGCCTGGCCGACGTGCTCGGGGAGGCCGACCGGGCCAGCGAGGCGGCCGAGGTCGAGAAGCTCGTCGAGGAGCTGGCCGGCGAGGACGTCGTGGTCCGGGGCTTCTACGACGTCACCGGCCTGCGCGCCGACGCCGATGTGATGGTGTGGTGGCACGCCGAGCGGTCCGAGCAGCTGCAGGACGCCTACAACCGGCTGCGTCGTACGTCGTTCGGCCGTCGCCTCGAGCCGGTCTGGTCGCAGATGGCGCTGCACCGTCCGGCGGAGTTCAACAAGAGCCACATCCCGGCCTTCCTC
>DASSJR010000200.1:0-14246 GCA_035691135.1 Nocardioides sp.
TGCGAAGGTGACGATCCACAAACCGACCGCCCCCATTCGAGCGACGTTCGCGGACGTCGCCCTGACGATCACCCGAAAACGCGAGGGCCGACCGTGACTGAGACTCCGAACCCGCACATCGTCGACACCGACACGCTGACCGGCGAGATGCGCCCGATCCGGCGCGCGGTCCTCGCACTCGGCTCGAACCTCGGCGAACGGATGGCCAGCCTCCAGGGCGCGGTGGACGCGATCGCAGACACCCCCGACGTGTGGATCACCGGGCTCTCCCCGGTTTACGAGACCGAGCCGATCGACTGTCCCGAAGGCTCCCAGAACTTCCTGAACGCCGTGGTGCTCATCGACACCGCGCTGTCTCCGGCGCGCCTGATGGAGCGGGCCCTCGCGATCGAGGACGCATTCGACCGGATGCGCAGCGACGTCCGAAACGCCCCGCGCACCCTCGACGTCGACCTCGTCGTGGTGGGCGACAAGCACAGCGACGAGGAGTCGCTGAGGCTGCCGCACCCCCGCGCCGCGGAGCGCGCGTTCGTGCTCAAGCCGTGGTACGACGTCGACCCCGAGGCGGTCCTGCCCGACGCCGGTCCCGTGGCCGACCTCCTGCAGCAGGTCGACTCCAGCGGCCTGACGCTGCGCGAGGACCTGGTCTTCGACGTCCAGTGACCCCTCACCAGTGAGCTCCCACCCGTGAGCAGCGACCCGTCCGACGAGGAACCGTCGGCCGGGCACCTCCGGCCCACCTCTGCCGGTCTCGTGACCGCGTGGGCCGTGGCCGGGCTGATCGGCGGCTGGCTCCTGCATCCGGTGGCCGAGCGGGTCAACGGCACGGCACCCGTGGTGACCTGGCTGCAGCCGATCGCCCTCTTCCTGGTGGCGGCCATCGTCGGCGCAGCGGGCTGGGCGACCTGGCGTGCGGTCCACGTGCGCCGGGAGTGGCTCGAGCCGCAGCGGGCGGTGAACCGGTTGCTGGTCGCCCGGTCCTGCGCCCTGGTCGGCGCCCTGGTGGCCGGCGGGTATCTCGGCTACGCGGTCAGCTGGATCGGCAGCGACTCGGCGCTGGCGTCCGAGCGAGGCTGGAGGTCTCTTGCAGCCGGGGTCGGTGGGGCGCTGATCGTCGTCACCGCGCTGCTCCTCGAGCGAGCGTGTCGGACCCCATCGGAGGATGAGCACGCCTAGCCTTGGCCCATGTCTTCCCCACATGCTCGTCGACGACAGCGGAGCACCAGGCTCACCGTCGCTGTCGTACTGATTGCTCTCGCGGCGCTGGCAGTTGCCGGTGCCGTCCTCAGCCGCTCGTGGTCCCTGACCGCGATCGCGGCAGTCCTCGGGGTGGTGCTCGGCGCCGCCGCCACCCGCATCACCCACTCTGAACTCATGCAGGCCCGCCGCGACGCCGCGCGCGACCGGGCCGCGCAGGCCGCCGCCTACCACGAGCTCACCGCCGCCAGGAGCGCCGAGCACGCCAGTTTCGCCGCCACCATGGAAGCGCGCCTGGCTGGGCAAGACACCGCGATCGCGGAGCTGGAAGTCGCGCTGGGTTCGGCCCAGAAGCGGGCGGCTGACGCGACCCGACGGCTCAACGCCGAGGCCCGGCGGGCCGATCTGGCCGAGCGGGACGGCGAGGAGGTCTCGACCCGGCTCGAGGAGGCGGAGCGTCACGCGGCCGAGGCGGCCCTGAGGGTCTCCGAGCTGGAGGTGAAGATCGACGCCCTTCAGGCCGAGATCTCCGCCTGGCAGTCGATGCCCGAGGTCCGCCGGCACGCCTGACGAACCGCGGCCGGCCGATCGCTGGCAGAATCCCCCTGTGATCCTCCCCGAAGGCAGCCGCTTCGAGAGCGACCCGGAAGAGGTACTTCCGAGGATCCCGCTTCCCGACGGCTGGACGGTCGGGCAGCCAGATCCTGCCGACCAGGCCGACGTCGACCGACTCACCCACCTGTTGCGCGCCCACGAGCGGCACGGCCGCGGCTGGGCGGGGGCGTCGGTCGACGACGTCCTGGTCGAGGTGTCCGAGCGCGGGCTGCGAATGCGTGAGAACGTCGTCCTGCGTGACGAGACCGGCGAGATCCGCGCCTGGGGAAGCGTCCACGATCGATCCGTGGGCCGGATGCTCTTCGTCCACGTCGTCGAACGGGACCTGCCGGACGACGTCGCGGACTCCTGTGCGGAGCTGCTGGTCCAGTGGGCGGTCGGCCAGGCGAAGGAGGTCGGCCGCGCCCGCGGGCTCGAGGTCCAGCAGATCGACACCGGGGCGTTCGCCGACGACGAGCGTCAGCACGACTGGCTGGCGCGCTGCGGCTTCGAGCGGGTCCGGACCTGGTGGCAGATGACGCGTCCGGTCAGCGTCGACGAGGCCGACCTCGTGCAGGCGCCCGACCACTGGGCCGAGGGCGGTGTGGTGTTCCGTCTGGTACGACGCAGTGGCACCGGCATGCCCGATGACACCGACCTGCGTGAGGTGCACGAGGTGCTCGAGGGTGCCTTCGTCGACCACTTCAACTCCAGCGAGGAGACCTTCGAGGAGTTTCTGTTCCGCTTGCGGGAGGATCCCGGGCATCGCTGGGACCACTGGTGGCTGGCTGAGCTCACCGACGACGAGACACCGCAACCCGTGGGTGCGCTGATCGGGACGGTCTCGGAGAGCACCGACGGCCCGGACGGCTCCTACGTCTCCTATCTCGGCGTGCTGGAGGCGGCCCGGGGCCGGGGCGTGGCCAAGGGCCTGCTCCGGACGATCATCGCCGACGCCGCGGCCCGTGGCCGCGACCGCGTCGGGCTCGAGGTCGACGCCGACTCGCCGACCGGCGCCGCCGGGCTCTACACGTCGATGGGCTGGAAGACCAAGTACGTCACCGAGTCCTGGCACCGCGACGTCCCCGTCGACCCGGCCTGAGGAACGGACGCTGGTCCCCCGGCCAGCCGGGGGACCACGAACTTCGGGTGGCTTGCAAACCGCACGAAGTTCACGCTCCCCCGGTCAGCCGGGGGACCATCGAGCCGCAAGGATCAGCGGCGGGTCAGCGCTCCAGTGACGCGCGCAGGGCGCGGTGGATGCCGTTCGGCGTGAGTACGCCGACGAAGCGGGCTCCGTCCTTGACCCCCACCATCGGCCGGTCGTCGCGCAGCATCACGGCCAGGGCTTCCTCGAGGGTCGAGTCCACGTCGATGGCCGCCGCCAGGTCACCGGTGCTGACGCCGTCGAGGGGCTCGAGCTTGTCCGGGTCGATCGGGGTCACCGTCAGACGCCGAAGTCCTCGCGTCGAGCCCACGAAGTCGGAGACGAAGTCGTCGGCGGGCCGGCCGAGGAGCTCGGCGGGAGTGGCGAACTGGGCCAGCCGCCCACCCTGGGCGAACACCGCTACCCGGTCTCCCATCCGCACCGCCTCGTCGATGTCGTGGGTGACCAGGACGACGGTCTTGCCGAGCTCGCGCTGCAGCCGCAGGAACTCGTCCTGCAGCCGGACCCGCACCACCGGGTCGACCGCCCCGAACGGCTCGTCCATCAGCAGGACGGGCGGGTCGGCGGCCAGAGCCCGGGCCACGCCCACCCGCTGCCGCTGGCCGCCCGAGAGCTGGTGGGGGTACCGGTTCGCGAACGTCGCGACGTCGAGACCGACCATCTCCATCAGCTCGTGGGCGCGTTCGCGGGCCCGCGGTTTCGACTCGCCGTACAGCAGCGGGACCGTCATCACGTTGGTCTCGATCTTCTGGTGCGGGAAGAGCCCGACCTGCTGGATGACGTAGCCGATGCCGCGCCGGAGCTTGACCGGGTCCTGGCCGGTGACGTCCTGCCCGTCGATCTCGATCGTGCCCGTGGTGGGCTCGATCAACCGGTTGATCATCTTCAGCGTCGTCGACTTGCCGCACCCGGACGGGCCGACGAGGACGACGAGCTCCCCCTGGGCGACGTCGAGGTCGAGCTCGTGGACGGCGACCGTGCCATCGGGATAGGTCTTGCCCACGCCGCTGAGCCGGATCATGGTCGCCCCCGGGGCGTGGGCGGTAACGTCCATGCGCGTGACCCTACTCGTGCAGGCGGCCACACAGCCGAACTGCTACAGCCGCCTCACCAACGAGTGGATCTGCGGCCAGTACGTCTCAGACCGCCAGAGCGAGATCGTCGACGCCACCGTCGAACACCTCCTGATCACCCTCGCCGCCGTGGCGCTCGGCGTCCTGATCGCCTTCCCGCTGGCCCTGATGGCCCGCCGCTACCCGAGACTCGAGGCCTCGATCCTCGGCATCAGCACCGGCATCTACACGATTCCCTCGCTGGCGCTCTTCCCCCTGCTCCTGCCGTTCACCGGACTCTCGCCATGGACCGTCGTGGCCGGGCTGGCGCTCTATGCGCTCACCATCCTGGTCCGCAGCATGCTCGAGGGCCTGCGCGCGGTGCCGGATGAGGTGCGCGAGTCGGCGGCCGGCCTCGGGTACGGAGCCACGCGCATGCTCTTCCGGGTCGAGCTGCCGCTGGCGCTACCGGTGATCATGGCCGGACTGCGGGTCGCCACCGTCTCGACGGTGGCGCTGACCACGGTCGGCTCCCTCGTGTCGTACGGCGGCCTCGGCAACCTGATCAAGGACGGGGTGGAGACCAACTTCCGGGCCGAGCTGTTCACCGCGGCCGTCCTCTGCGTCGCTCTCGCCGTGGTGCTCGACGTCATCATCGTGCTCACCCAGAGGGCGATGACGCCCTGGACCCGCGGAGCCACGACATGAACCTCTTCGGGGACACCTGGAACTTCCTCACCGACCCGTCGAACTGGCAGGGCCCCGGCGGCATGATCGAGCTCCTCGTCCAGCAGCTCCTGCTCAGCCTCACCGCGCTCGCGCTGGCGGTCCTGGTCGGCCTGCCGCTGGCCTTGTGGCTGGGCCACGTGGGCCGGGGCGGGTTCCTGGCGATCAACATCTCGAACGTCGGTCGCGCGATCCCCACCTTCGCCCTGCTGGCCATCCTCGTGACCGCTGACTTCCCCGGCACCCAGGAGTTCGGCCCGTACGGCCGGGCCGGCCTCGCGACCCTGATCGCCCTCACGCTCTTCGCGCTGCCACCCATCATCACCAACGGCTACGTGGCCATCCGGGAGGTCCCGGACGACGTCAAGCAGTCGGCGGTCGGCATGGGGATGACCGCCGCGCAGCGCTTCTTCCGCGTCGAGCTCCCCCTCGGCCTGCCGCTCATCATGTCCGGAGTCCGGCTCGCCCTCGTCCAGGTGTGGGCCACCGCCACCATCGCGGCGATGGTCGCCGGACCCGGCCTCGGCCGCGTGATCACCGACGGTTTCTTCCGCTCCGACTACCCCAAGGGAATTGCCGGCGCCGTCGTGGTCGCGGTCGTTGCCCTGGTGCTCGAGCTGCTCACCGCGGGCCTCCAGCGCGGCGTCGATCCGACACGCCGGGGGCCCGTCAGGCGGGCAGACGCTCGCACCGAGCAGCCGGTCGGGTCATGATTGGGCCTCCAAGGCTGGATCCGGACACGCGCGGGGGCACCGCGGGACACTGAAGGTGATGCACGTGAAGGCACGACGTTCCCTGGCCGCAGCGGCTACCGCCGGTCTCCTCCTTCTCGCTGGCTGCGCCGGCGACGACCTGTCGAGCTCCGGTTCCGGTGACGACTCCTCCCAGTCCTCCGACCAGGGCGCGCTCGCGATCTCGGGCCAGAGCTTCCCCGAGGCAGCCCTCGTGACGGCGATGTACGACGCCCTGCTGACCGACGGCGGCTACGACACCACGGTCAAGCTGGTCGACACCCGCGACATCTACATGGGCGCGGGACAGTTCCCCGAGTCGATCGACGTCGTTCCCGAGTACGTCGGCGGCATCGTCGACTTCCTCAACACCACCGAGAACGGCGCCAACGCCAAGCCGTTGACCACGCCGGATGCTCAGGAGTCGATCGACAACGCCCAGGACCTGCTCGACCAGAAGGGCGTCACGCTCCTCCAGCCGTCCGAGGCCACCGACACCAACGCGTTCTTCGTCACCGAGCAGTACTCCGAGGAGAACAACGCGACGAAGCTGTCCGACCTCGAGGGCGAGGACGTGACCCTGGCCGCGGCCCCCGACTGCCAGGGCCGGCCCGACTGCGAGGGCGGGTTGACCGACGTCTACGGGATCAAGATCGAGAAGATCCTGCCCCTCGGCTTCGCCAGCGACCAGACCTACCAGTCGGTGCTCGACGGTGAGTCGGAGCTGGGCCTGACCAGCACGACCGACGGCACCCTCGAGCAGCAGGGCCTCGTGCTGCTCGAGGACGACAAGTCGATCCAGCCGGCTCAGAACCTCGTCCCGGCGATCAGCTCCGACTTCCTGGCCGACCACCCGGACGTCGAGGACATCCTCAACCCGCTGATGGCCGCACTGACCACCGAGAAGCTCACCGAGCTCAACGGCCGGGTCGCCGTCGACCGGGAGAAGCCGGAGGACGTCGCCCAGGACTTCCTGCAGCAGGAGGGCCTGCTCTAGGGACCGGGCTCAGCGCAACAGCTCCGGCGGCAGGTCCGGCAGGTCCGCGAACGGGTGGTCCACCACCTCGCGGTCCCCGACCCTGCGCCGGGGCAGCCCGCCGGGGTGGCGGTCGATGAAGTCGATCAGCTCGGCCAGGTCGGCGCGGCGCCCCCGGCTCACCAGCCAGCCCATCAGCCGCTGGCGCAGCGGAAGTGAGGTCCGCTCGAACGGAACGGTGTCGGGGTTCCAGAACTCGGTGGTCCCGGCTCGCAGCAGCTCCCAGTAGTCGTCCGAGCAGCCGGGCACCGCCCGGAAGTACTCCCACATGTCGATCGGCAGCACCCGTCCGAACCACACGTCCTGGGTCGGGCCGGAGGTGCTCGCCCGCACCGTGTCCGTGCTCCAGCGTTTGGTGAGCAGCCGGTCCGAGAGGTCCCGCAGGTCGTCTCGCTGCTGGCTGATCGAGCTGCCGTCCGACCGCACCCGCCAGAGGTACACCGGCTCGGTGAGGACGTCGATCTTCTGCGCCGCCACGAGCGCTCTCGTCATGGCCGGCTGGTCCTCGTAGCGCACGTCCGTGGGAAAGGCGAGGTCGGCGTCGTTCCAGAACGACCGGCGGAAGACCTTGTTCCAGGCGAAGACGTCGGCCAGCACCAGGGGCGCATCATCGATCCCCACCGCGAGCCGCGACTGCTGGTGGTTCTCCCGCATCAGCGGCGTCATGAAGCGCTCGTCGCCCCGCAGTCGTTCGACCGCTCCGATGGCGAGGTCCGACCCGGTCCGCTCGAGAGATCCGATCATGGCCGCATAGGCGCCATCGACCACGACGTCGTCGCTGTCGGCAAAGGCGAGGTAGGTGCCGGTGCTCCGCCGGACCCCCTCGTTGCGAGCGGCTCCGAGTCCGCTATTGGCCTGGTGGACGACCCGGACGCGGGGGTCTTCCGCCGCGACCCGATCGGCGATCTCACCGGTGGCGTCCGTCGACCCGTCGTCGACGATGACCACGTCGAGCGTGGTGTACGACTGGCCGAGGATGCTCCGCAGGCAGTCCGCGAGGTAGTCCTCGACCTCGTACGCCGGCACGATCACGCTGAGCAGCGGAGCGGAGGCGTCGGGCCGCTGACGTCGACGCCGACTGATCATGGGCGGAGTCTACGGATCGGGCCGGCTCCGGTGACGACGTCGGCTTCGTCACATCAGTGGATGGTTCCGTCCGGGTGGGGTTTCCGCGTACATTCGTCGGTGCTAACGAAGCACACGTCCGGTACCCACACCGGCCCTCTTGCAGGGCGTCGGCGGGACGGGAACGAAAGGTTCGTCGCATGGACAGCAGCACCCCCGCGGACACGCACCGCATCGGCGTCATCGGCGCCGGCCGGGTCGGCGCCGTGCTGGCCGCGGCGCTGCGCGCGGCCGGTCACGAGATCGTCGCCGTCGCGGGCGAGTCCGACGCCTCCCGCCGGCGGATCGCGGACCTGCTGCCCGGCGTACCCGTCGACAAGCCGACGGCCGTGGCGCGCGCCTGCGACGTGCTGCTGCTCACGGTTCCCGACGACATGCTGGCCAACGTGGTCACCATGCTCTCCGCCAGCGGTGCCATCCATGACGGGCAGCACGTCGTGCATACGTCCGGGCGACACGGGTTGGCCGTGCTCGATCCCGCCACCGCCGTCGGCGCCGTACCGGTCGCGATGCATCCCGCGATGACGTTCACCGGAACAGCGGTGGACCTGACCCGGCTCTCGGGCTGTGTCTTCGGCGTCACCGCCGACGAGGAAGGCCGCCCCTTCACCGAGGGCCTGGTCGCGGATCTGGGGGGCACTCCCATGTGGGTGCCGGAGGAGAGGCGGAACCTCTACCACGCGGCGCTCGCCCACGGCGCCAACCACCTGGTGACCCTCGTGGCCCAGGCCATGGAGCTGCTCGACGCGGCCGGTGCCGACGACCCGGCCGGGACGCTCCGCCCGCTGCTGAGCGCCGCCCTCGACAACGCGCTCGACCAGGGTGACGCTGCCCTGACGGGACCGATCGTGCGCGGCGACGTCGAGACCGTCCGCGGACACCTCGACCAGCTCCGGGCCACCGCGCCGCACACCCTCCCGTCGTACGTCGCGCTGGCGCACTCCACCCTCGACCGGGTCGTGACCGACGGGCGACTGCTGCCGATCCGCGCCGCCAAGCTCCGCGGCGTCCTCGACGCCGCCCTGGTCGACGCCCCGGTGATCGACGAGGTCGGTCCGGTTCCGCCCCGCAAGCCCTTCCCGGACAGCCGTCAGCAGGCACGGTGAACCCCACCCCGCTCCTCGCCGAGACCCGCGCGGAGCTCGCCACACATCTCGCTGCGGCTCGCCTCGGCGGCGCCACCGTGGGCTTCGTCCCCACCATGGGTGCACTCCACGACGGACACGCCCGGTTGATGCAGGTGGCTCGCGAACGCACCCCGGGGCCGGTGGTCGTCTCCATCTTCGTCAACCCGCTCCAGTTCGGAGAGGGGGAGGACCTCGACCGCTACCCGCGCCCGCTCGAGGAGGACCTCAAGGTCTGCGAACGCGAGGGCGTCGACATCGTCTTCCTGCCGCGCGTGGAGGAGGTCTACCCGGGAGGGGTTTCGACGGGCTCCACCAACGAGCGGGGAGTCACCGTGGAACCGGGTCCGCTCGGCGCCGTGCTCGAGGGCGCCGTCCGGCCCGGCCACTTCCGGGGAGTGCTCACGGTCGTGGCGAAGCTGTTCGGTCTGGTCCGGCCGGGGATCGCGGTGTTCGGGCAGAAGGACTACCAGCAGCTGGTGCTGGTCAGGCGGATGGTCCGCGACCTGTGCCTGGACGTCGAGATCGTCGCCGCAGACACCCAGCGAGAGCCCGACGGGCTCGCCCTCTCCAGCCGCAACCGCTATCTCGACTCCGACCAGCGCGGCCTGGCTGTGGTGCTGAGCCGTGCCCTGCGTGCCGCCCGCGACGCCGCAGGTGGTGGACCGCAATCCGCGCTCGACGCCGCCCGGGCCGAGCTGGCTCGCGTCACCGGCCTCGATCTCGACTACCTGGTCGTCACCGACCCCGAGCTGGACGAGCTAGCGGCCGAGGTGCCCGCCGGCACCCCGGGCAGGGTCCTCATCGCGGGCCGGATCGGCTCGACCCGGCTCATCGACAACCTGCCCCTCACGTTCGGGTCCGGCCCGGAAAGGAACTCCTGATGCTGCGGACCATGATGAAGAGCAAGATCCACCGCGCCACCGTGACCCAGGCCGATCTCCACTACGTGGGTTCGGTGACCGTCGACGAGGACCTCCTCGACGCGGCCGACCTGCTGCCGGGTGAGCTCGTCCACATCGTCGACGTGACCAACGGTGCCCGGCTCGAGACCTACACCATCGCCGGCGAGCGAGGCAGCGGCGTGATCGGCATCAACGGCGCAGCGGCCCGGCTGGTCCACCCCGGCGACATCGTGATCCTGATCGGCTATGGCCAGATGGACACCAACGAGGCCCGGGCGCACCAGCCGCACGTGGTCTTCGTCGACACCGACAACAGGATCCTCTCCACCGGCTTCGACCCGGCTGAGGCACCGGAGGGCACCGGGTTGGTGCGTGGTGACGCTTTTGCCGGACGCTAGCCTGCGCCCATGACCGAGCACCCCGGAGAACGGGTCCCCGCCCGGCTCCTGGCGCCCGACCCGGGCTGGACCACGGAGTGCGACGTCGTGGTCATCGGCTCGGGCATCGCCGGTCTCACCGCTGCGCTGCGATTGCGGGGGCAGGTCGAGAAGGTCCTCGTCGTCACCAAGGACGTCCTCGACGCCGGCTCGACCCAGTGGGCCCAGGGCGGCATCGCCGCGGCCCTGGGGCCGGGGGACACCCCCGCGCAGCACGAGCACGACACCCTGGTCGCCGGCGCGGGCGCGTGCGACCCCGCCGCGGTGAGGGCGCTGGTCACCGAGGGGCCCGAGGCGGTGCGTGAGCTGATCGCGCTCGGCACGATCTTCGACCACGACCCCGATGGCGAGCTGTCCCTGACCCGCGAGGGCGGGCACCTGCGCGACCGCATCGCCCATGCCGGCGGCGACGCCACCGGTGCCGAGATCCAGCGCGCGCTGATCGCCGCGATCGAGCGGGCCCCCGAGATCGAGGTCATCTCCCACGCACTTGCGGTCGACCTCCTGCTCGACGACGCCGGCGGTGTCTCCGGCGTCACGCTCCACGTGATGGGTGAGGGCCAGCGGGACGGCGTCGGGGCAGTGCAGTGCCGCGCCGTGGTACTCGCCTCGGGCGGACTGGGGCAGGTCTTCACCCAGACCACCAACCCCGCGGTGGCGACCGGCGACGGGATGGCGATCGCCGCCCGCGCAGGCGCGGTCCTGCGGGACCTCGAGTTCGTGCAGTTCCATCCGACCGTGATGTACCTCGGTCCCGATTCCCGGGGCCAGCAGCCGCTGATCTCGGAGGCGGTCAGGGGCGAGGGGGCGTTCCTCGTCGACTTCGAGGGCAATCGCTTCATGCAGGGTCAGCACGAGCTCGCCGACCTCGCGCCACGCGACGTGGTGGCCAAGGCGATCACCCGCCGGATGTTCGAGACCGGACGACCCCACATGTGGCTCGACGCCCGACACCTCGGCACGGCGTTCTGGGAGCGGAGGTTCCCGACCATCCTCGCGACCGCGCGCCGGTACGGGGTCGACCCGGTCACCGAGCTGATCCCCGTCGCGCCCGCCTGCCACTACGCCTCAGGCGGCGTCGCCACCGACCTGTGGGGCCGCACCAGCGTCACCGGCCTCTACGCCACCGGCGAGGTCGCCTGCTCCGGTGTGCACGGGGCGAACCGGCTCGCTTCCAACTCGCTGCTCGAGGGCCTCGTCTTCTCCCGCAGGATCGCCGACGTGCTCCCGGCGGAGTTGCGCGCACGGTCCCATCCGACGACCGATCCGCGGGCTCCCGGGCTGGTGAGCGGCCGCGCGCGCCGCGAGCTGCAGGAGGCGATGACCGCCTGGGTCGGCGTGCTCCGGTCCGCGTCAGGGCTCGCCGAGGCCGAGACGCTGGTGGACAAGCTCGCCGGCAACACCACCGAGCTCGTCGACCAGGAGTCCTGGGAGACCACCAACCTGCTCACGGTGAGCGCCGCGCTGGCCGCGGCGGCCGCGCTGCGCGAGGAGACCCGTGGCTCGCACTGGCGCGAGGACTTCCCTGCGCGGGACGACGCCCGGTGGTCCGGGCACTTCGACTCGGTGCTCGTCGACGGCGTGGTCGAGGTCACCTTCACCCCCGCCGCGCCGACCGAGCAGGAGCCAACGTGATCGCGCGGACGCCGTACGCCGCGCTGCCCGGCGACCTGAAGGACGAGCTGGTCGCGGCCGGCCTCGACCCCGAAGCCGTGCACAAGGCCGTCGCCGCTGCCGTCGAGGAAGACCTCCCTGGTGGCAGTGACGACGTCACCAGCTCCTCGACCATCCCCGCGGACGCGCGCGGCAGCGCCGACTTCGCGGCCCGCGAGCCCGGCACGGTGGCCGGCCTGGTGGTGGCCGCCGTGGTCTTCGACTACGTGATGGGCGACGAGGTCGAGATCGCCGACCGGGTGGCCGACGGCACCGACGTCGTTGCCGGGGACGTGGTGATGCGGGTTTCGGGACGGGTCCGCGGGCTGCTGACCGCCGAGCGGACCGCCCTCAACTTCGCCTGCCACCTCTCCGGGGTCGCCACCGCGACCGCAGCCTGGGTCGAGGCCCTGGCCGGGACCCGGGCCCGGGTGCTCGACACCCGCAAGACCCTGCCCGGGCTGCGCGCCCTCCAGAAGTACGCCGTGCGCTGCGGCGGCGGGGTCAACCACCGGTTCAGCCTCTCCGACATGGCGATGGTCAAGGACAACCACGTGATCGCCGCGGGTGGCGTGGTGCCGGCTCTGGAGGCCGTCCGCGCGGCGCACCCCGGGGTGCCGGTCGAGGTCGAGGTGACCGACCTGGGTCAGCTGAAGGAGCTGCTCGACGCAGGCTGCGAGCGCATCCTGCTCGACAACATGGACGACGCGACGATGGCCGAGGCGGTGAGGATCGCCGACGGGCGGGCGACCCTGGAGGCCTCCGGCGGTCTGACGCTGGACCGCGCACGCGAGGTGGCGCAGACCGGCGTGGACTTCATCTCCGTAGGCGCGCTCACCCACTCGGTCCGCGTCTTCGACCTCGGCATGGACCTTTCACCCCACCACGGCACTCGCTCCGCTCCCGCCGCGGAGGGGACCCCGAAGGCTGCGGACGAATGAGTCTCTTGGCCGCCGACATCGGCAACACCGATACCGCGCTGGGGCTGATCACGGACGGGGACGTCGTGGCGCACTGGCGGGTGTCCACTCCGGACAACCGCACCTCCGACGAGTGGGCTGTCCTCCTGAGGGGCCTGATCGACGACCAGGACGAGATCTCCGGAATCGCGGTCTGCTCCACGGTTCCGGCGGTTCTCCACGAGTGGCGGGCGATGCTCTCCGAACACTTCGGCCAGGTCCCCCACGTCGTGGTCGAGCCCGGGGTCCGCACCGGCATCCCCGTGCTCGTCGACAATCCACGCGAGGTCGGGTCGGACCGGATCGTCAACGCGCTGTCAGCGGCCACGGACTTCGGCGGACCGGCGATCGTGGTCGACTTCGGCGGAACCGCCACCACTTTCGACGTGGTGAGCGAAAAGGGGCAGTACGTCGGCGGTGCCATCGCCCCTGGTATCGAGATCTCCCTCGATGCGCTGGGACTGCGGGGCGCCCAGCTGCGAAAAGTGGAATTGCAACGCCCGCGCTCGGTGATTGCCAAGAACACGGTAGAGGCGCTGCAGTCAGGAATGGTCTTCGGGGTTGCCAGCCAGGTCGAGGGTCTGGTCGCGCGGCTGACCGCTGAGCTCGGCGTTTCGCCCGATGACATGCGGGTCATCGCCACCGGGCACCTGGCCCCGCTGGTGATGGGCGAATGTCGTTGTTTCACCGACCATGCCCCATGGCTCACCTTGCGGGGGCTGGAGTTGGTGTTCGCCCGAAACATTTGACGAGAATTGACAATTCCGCGGAATGTAGTGGTTCAAGCCGGAATTCGCACGGCTACTGAATTCCGTGGCATGCTGCCATCGGCAATTCCCTAAACAGACGGGTGAAAAGAAATGGCGCAAAAGGTCCACATTGTCCTGGTCGACGATCTCGACGGTTCCGACGCCAGCCAGACGGTGTCCTTCGGCCTCGACGGGACGTCGTACGAGATCGACCTCAACGACAAGAACGCCGCGGCCCTGCGCGATGCCCTCAGCGGTTACGTCGGTCATGCGCGCAAGGTCGGCTCGTCGACGCGGCGGCGGAAGTCGGCGGCCACCTCGGGTCCCGGAGCCTCGGAGATCCGCGAGTGGGCCAAGGCCAACAACATGAAGGTCTCCGATCGCGGCCGGGTGTCCGCCGAGGTCCGTCAGGCCTACGACGCGGCTCATTGACCCCGGGCAGGTTGTCTTTCGTCTCACTGGGTTTCGACGCGCTCGCACGCCCTCGCAGGCTCGGACGTGTCGCTTGCTCAACCTCCCCGAGCCCACGTGACCCGCTCGTTCCTCGCGGGCCACTGCTCGGTGATGTTCGCTGACAGCAGACGCTGAACCGCCCATCTCGGGAACGCGTAGGCTTGTGACAGGGTTGAACACCATGTCCCGCTGAAACCAAGGGGGGCGGCCCCGGAGTTGGCAGGAGAGATGCAATGTTCGAGCGGTTCACCGACCGAGCCCGCCGGGTGGTCGTGCTGGCCCAGGAAGAGGCCCGCATGCTCTCCCACAACTACATCGGAACCGAGCACATCCTGCT
>DASSJR010000201.1:0-9483 GCA_035691135.1 Nocardioides sp.
ACGTCGTACTCACAGGCGAGGAAGGCGGCGCCCATCCGGAACCGGCCGACCCAGCCGTCCTTCGACCGCGTGCCCTCGGGGAAGATCACCAGGCTCCAGCCGTCGGCCAGGACCTCGCCGGGCGTGGCCGACATCGAGCCGCCGTGCCGGTCGATCGGGAAGGTGTTGAACAGCAGGACCGAGCCGACCGCCCGCCACCAGGTGTCGAAGAAGTAGTCGGCGGCCGCGGCCACCGCGGTACGGCGCCGCCACTCGTCGGGCAGCGACAGCAGGATCAGCGGGGTGTCGAGGTGGGAGGCGTGGTTGGCCACGAAGATCACGGGGCCCTCGATACGGGACAGCACATCGAGCCCCTCCACCCGGGTTCGCACCTGAGACCGGAACACCGGCTCCAGGCCCGCCTTCTGGGCCACCTCGCGGGCCACCTGCGCCGGACGACGCCGCGACCAGTCGGTCGGGAACACCGTGGACGTCGCCGGGGGGACCCACGGCTCGGCCGAGCGCGGTACCTGTGGGCGGCGCCCCCAGCGCCAGCCTCGGGCTACCTTGCGGAGGTCGTCGACGCCGTCCTTGACGATGGCCATGGGTCAGTCACCGCCCCGCACGTCGGCGAGCAGGTGCGGTGGGTTGTGCAGGTAGGTGATCGACGGGCTGCTGCCCACGGTCCCCGACGCCATCTCCAGCGCATCGGCCAGCGTCGTGGCTGCCCGGAACCCGAGCCGGGAGGCGACCCGGCGGTCACCGCCGACCCAGATCACCTCGTCGACGTGGTCCATCGCGTGGGCGGCCCAGTACCACATGTAGAAGGGGTGGACGCCGTGGTAGGCGTGCGAGGTCCGGTAGAGGTGGATGTACCACGGGTCGTGGGCGAACTGTTCCTCGTACTTCTCCCCCACGACCACCGGGTCGGTCGACTCCGCGAGGACCTCCTCGTAGAAGTCGACGTACGACGGGTGGTGGAGCTGGTTGAACCCCTCGTTGAGCGGGTGGTAGAGGATCACCGCTCCCCCACGGCGGACGACGGGCTGGCCGAGGTAGGAGTTGAACAGGTAGCCCAGCCCGACGCAGGTCGCGAGGATCGGGTTCATCGTCGAGTTCACGTTGTAGGGCCCGAGATAGGGCACCCCCATCACCAGCACGTCGGACTGGCCCTGCACCTCGACCAGCTGTTGCTGGTGCACGGCGGCGAGGGTCCGCTCGTGGACCGCCTCGGTGTCGCCGGCGTTGATGCCGGTCAGCCCGTAGGGCGACCGGATGTCGTGGAACATCTTGTGCCGCAACCGACGCGGGGCCATCGCGAGGCCGCGGCGCGCGGCCAGCATCGACGCCTGGTCCTTGACCGACCACTCCCACTCCCGCTTCATCAGGAAGTCGTAGGGCGACGGGAAGACGTTGTTGTCGAGGGTGGTCTCGATCTGGAAGACCTTGAGGTGGTCCTTCAGCAGCCGACCCATCCGCCACGCCGAGTGGTGCAGGTGGGAGGACTTGTGGTCCATGAACGAGTGGGACCTGATCATGGTCCGCGCGTTGTGGTGGTGGCGCAGGGACTTGTACGACGCCAGCCCGATCGGCACCGACTTGTGCCCCCCGTCCATCGAGACGAGGTTGACGTTGACGTAGACCAGCAGGTCGGACTCGGCAGCCCGCCGGTTGATCTCGACATCTTCCCCCTTGTCGGTCAGGCCGACGTGGAGCAGGTTGTCGTGGTCCTCGGCGTCGTGGTTGGTGAGCAGGCCCTGCGGATGGAACGACCGGAACACCCGCTCACCGACGATGTGCTTGAGCTCGGCGTCGGTCATCCGGCGGTGCAGCGCGTTGGCGGCGATCAGCTCGACGTCGTCGACGCCGGCCTCGGCGGCCAGGGTCAGCACCTGCTCGATGATCCGCTGGCGGATGTCGGGCTTGCGCATGCTCGGCAGCGGCAGCGACAGGTCGTCGAAGGCGATGGTCAGCCGCATGCCCGGCCGCAGCAGCTCCGGCAGCGGCTCGGAGTCCACCGGGTTGAGGAGGGCGTCGCGGATCGCTGACTCGACGTCGGGCACCGTCGGCACCGACTCGGGCGGGTAGATCACCCGGGTCCCGAGGGGGAACTCCTCCAGCCGGAACCCCTGGCCCTCGTGGACCACGAGCGGCGGGGTGCGGTCGTCGACCTCGAGGACGAAACCTGGGCGACTCATGCGTTGCTCCTCGTGTCGAACGGTCCGGTGGTTGAGCAGCGAGCGTCAGCGAGCGTCAGCGAAACCCCGGAACTCTGGGCAGGGCAGGAACGGGGATTCATCTCGTACTCCTTGGGTCGAAGGCCACCTTGACCGTGCCGAGCCGGCCGGCGGAGTGCGCGTGGTCCAGCGCCTCCCGCCAGCGGTGCAGCGGATAGCTGGCCACGGTCTTGGCCAGCTGGACGACGGGATCCGCGGCGACCAGCTCGGTCGCCAGGTCGAACGCGCTTCGGTCACCCGCGCGCGGCTCACGTTGCGCCGAGGCGTAGGAGCCGACGACCTCGAGCTCCCGGAACCAGGCGGCGGAGAGGTCGGCGCCGGCCGGCATCCCGGAGAGTACGACGCGTGCGCCGGCGCGCGTGGCATGCAGCGCGGTCTCCAGCGACTGCTTGCTCCCGACCGCGTCGATGGCGACGTCGACGCCACCGAGCAGGTAGGGCGACCCGAACTCCGGCTTGACCTGGAACGCGCCGGTGGTCCGGCGGACCCGCCGCAGCACCTCGCCGGGCGCGACCACCTCGGTGGCGCCGAGCTCGAGCGCGAGCTCCCGCTGGTGGGCGTGCTTGGCGACCACGGTGATCTCGCCGGCCGGGGTCAGGTTGCGCAATGCGAGTGTGGTGAACAGCCCGACCGATCCGGCTCCGCTCACCAGGACCCGGTCGTTCTCCCCGACCCGGGCCGCCAGCGCGGTGTGCACCGCACAGGCCACGGGCTCGATCAGGATCGCCTGCTCGTCGGAGTAGCCCTCGGGCACGACGTGCAGCTGGCTGCGGTGGGCAGCCAGCTGCTGGCCCCACCCACCCCCGGTGTCCTTGCAGAATCCCGTCTGGAGCCCCGGGGCGAGGTGCCCGACGGTGATCCGGCTGCACCGGTTGGTGGCGCCCGTGACGCACGCCTCGCAGGGATCGACGCCCCGGGCGGCGCAGGTCAGCACGGGGTCCACGACGACGCGGGTGCCGGCCGGGAGGTCCTCGCAGTCGTCGACCAGCTCGGCGACCACCTCGTGGCCGGGGACGAACGGCATGGAGACGACCGCGGAGAAGTAGAGGCTCGTGCGTCCCGACAGTGCGCCCAGGTCGGAGCCGCAGATGCCCGACAGCCGGGTCCGCAGCCGAGCCCAGCCGGGCCGGTCGACCCGCGGCTCGTCGATCGTCATCAGCCGCAGCGGCGCCGCGAAACCCGAGAGGACACCGGGCATCCGGCCGCCGACCACCCGGCCGGCGGCGTGACGCGGCAGCGAGCGGAACATCTCCAGCGCGAGCATCATCCGCGGTCACCCGCGGGGTTGAGGGAACGGGCGGTGGCATCCGAGCTGGTCCAGTCGACGATCGGCCAGCGATGCCGCCGGGCGTGGCGGAACAGCGGTACGTCGGGTCGCACCGACACCGGCCGGCCGACGGCCTCCAGCAGGGGAAGGTCGGAGTGGGAGTCGGCGTACGCGAACGAGCGGGCCAGGTCGATGCCGTGGTCGGAGGCCCACTGCCGCATCCAGGCGGCGCGTGACTCCCCCACCAGCGGGGACGCCTCGAGGAAGCCGGTGCACACGCCGCGGTCGTCGACGGCCAGGTCGGCGGCCTCGATGTGGTCGAACAGAGGCAGCAGCGGCCGGGTCAGCGGACGGATCGCGCCGGTGATCAGGACCGTCCGGTGCCCGGCGGCGCGGTGCTCGCGGATCCGTCGTACGGCGGCCGGTGCGAGGCGCGAGAGGACGTGGTCTCCGAGCGCGGCGTCGGCGACCTCGTCGAGGTCGGCCAGCCGGGCACCGGCGTACTCCCGGTAGACCGAGCGAAGGAAAGCGCTGCGCTCCTTCCGCTCGGCGCGGACCAGGCCCGGAACCCGCGCCGCGATCCGCCCGACCTCCGCGAACCGCTGCCCACCGGAGAGCTCGCGCAGCCGCATCCAGAGATAGGTCTCGATCACGTTCGACGACAACAGGGTGCCGTCCATGTCGAAGAACGCCGCGATCCCGTCCTCGGCCGCGGGCTCCAGTCGTTTCAGCTCTCCGGGCGTCGGCCGCTTGCGAGCCCGCCGGATCTCGTCGAGCTGGCGGATGGGCTCGGTCACGGCCGGGCAGTGCACCTCCTTGAGGTAGTGCACCCAGTCGATGACGGCGGTGTCGAAGGCGAAACGCTCCTGGTCGGCTGCGTTCAGGGAGCGGAACAGCGCGAGGGTGTTGGCGTCGGAGAACCGGAGCTCGGCCTGCGCGTACTCCTGGTAGAGGTTGAGGTAGCGGCGGAGGAACTCAAGTCGTCGCCCCTGCTGGTCGAGCTTGCGGGCCAGGTCGCGGGTCCGGTCGCTCCGCGGCGCGTGCCCTACGAGGTAGTCGGCCACCTTGTGGGCGCGCTCGCTCGTGGTCAGCAGGCGTTCGACGGCCTGCGCTCCCGGGAACCGCCAGTCCGGGAGCCGGGCCGCTCCGCGCTCGCCGGCGATGAAGGGGTGCTCGTCGAAGTAGGCGCGCACGCTGTCGTAGAGCACGTGGAACGTCAGCGGGTTGCGGCCGCCCGAGGAGACGTGGAAGTACGCCGGCTCACCCGCCGGCGGCGAGCTGGCGAGGACCGCCACGATCGCCGACACGACCTGGTCGACCGGCACGATGTCGACGATCGTGTCGGCGGACGCCGGGAACTCGGGCAGCTCTCCGCGGCCGTAGGCCAGGATCAGCGGCTCGGCCATCTTGAAGCCCTCGATCCAGCCCACGTGCGGGCGCTCGAGAGCCGACTCGATGATGCTCGGACGCACGATGGACACCGGGTTGTCGCGGGCGTGCTGCTCCACCACCCGTTCGCCGAGTGCCTTCGTGAAGGTGTAGCAGTCGGTCCAGCCGAGGCTGCGCGCGCGTTCGGTGCCGATGCGCACCAGCTCGTCCTTGACCCACTCCTTGCGCGCGGACTCCGTCGCGGCCGCCGCGGTCAGCAGTCCGGCTCGACCGTGCTGCTTCTCGGCACGCTTGCGCTCCGGGACGAGCACGTCGGCGCTGCGGGACCGGTGTTCGATCGTCTCGCGCTGGGCCAACCCCCAGGACAGCTCTGACTCGAGGTCGGCGTCGTGCGCCACCGGACCTTCGGGGATGCTGCCGCGGCGGCGTCCGGCGACGTACGCGGTGGAGATGTGGACGTAGTGGACGTGTGGGCCGATCTCGCGGACCCGGGCCAGCAGCTCGCGGGTGCCGACGACGTTGGTGCGGAACCCCTCGTCGACGGGCGGGTCGAAGCTGACGTCGCCCGCACAGTGCACCACCGCGTCCAGGTCACCGGGCAGCGCCGGGGGGTCGGAGAGGTCGCCCTCCAGCACGCGCACCCGGGTCTCCATCAGCTCGTCGAGGCCACCGCCGGTCTCCACCAACTCGGCGAAGATCGGCTTCTCCAGCAGCGAGCGGATGCGCTGCTCGGCCGAGGTGGACCCCTTGGCCCGGACCAGCAGCGTGAGGTGGACGCCGGGAACCTCGCCGAGGAGCAGGTGGAGCAACGCCTCACCGACGAACCCGGTGGACCCCGTGAGCAGGATCCGCTGCCCGTCCAGCCGCTGTGCAATCGGCCGGGCGATGCTGGCGCCGTCCGTCATGTGCTGTCCTCCCGATCGGTGCCCCACCATGGCGATTCTGCACGGTGGTTGGCAAGGGCAGTACAGCGGGCGAGTGCGACGGGCCCGGTCCCGGTCGTGGGCGCAACAGGGATCGAACCTGTGACATCTTCCTTGTAAGGGAAGCGCTCTACCGCTGAGCTATGCGCCCGCCGCCGTGAGTCGGCGAGAAATGGCGGGCCACAGACTACGCGAGCGGGAGCCGGAGGCCGGACGCGTGCGGTGGATCGGCACTCGTCAAGGGGCCAAATGAGAAAGTCGAGCCGCTGGCGTCTCGGGTCACCAGCGGCTCGACATCGCAACCATAGACACCTGCCTCGCCGCCACGGAAGGTTCTTGAGAAAACCTTAGGAAAAAAGTCTAGGCCGTGGCTCACCCGGGCCAGATGAGGCAATCGGAACGAACTAGGCCAGCGCTTCCAGCTGGGCCAGATGCTCCCCCAGATCCCGCTCCTGGGACCCCTCGTTGTGCACCGACCACCGCACGACACCCTCCTTGTCGAGGATGTACGACGACCGGAACGGGCACCCCCTGGCGTCATCGAAGACGGCGTAAGCGCGGGTCACCTCGCCGTGCGGCCAGAAGTCCGAGAGGAGCGGGAAGTTGAGCCCGTCGGAGTCGGCGAAGGCGCGCAACGCATAGACCGGGTCGCAGGAGACGCCGAGCACCTCGGTGTCGAAGGTGAGGAAGGCCTCCAGCCGGTCCCGGATGCCGGCCATCTCGCCGGTGCACACGCCGGAGAACGCATAGGGGTAGAAGATCAGGGCGACGGCCTTGGACCCGCGGAACGACGACAGGGTGACGTCCTGCCCGAACTGGTCGCGCAGGGTGAAGTCGGGAGCCGGGCTGCCCACGGCCAGACCCCGAGGCGTGGTCACGTGTCCTCGTCGGCCGAGTCCTTGTCGGCCGAGTCCTCCTCGACCAGCTCGCGCTTGAGGATCTTGCCGGTGGAGTTGCGCGGCAGCTCGTCGAGGAACACGATCTCCCGCGGCACCTTGTAGCGGGCAAGGTTCTGCTTGACCCAGTCCTTGAGCTCGTCCTCGTCGCCCTTGGCCCCGTCCCCGACCACCACGAACGCCTTCAGCCGCTTGCCGAACTCCTCGTCGTCCACGCCGATCGCGGCGACGTCGGCCACGGAGTCGTGACGTGCCAGGCAGTCCTCGACCTCCTTCGGGAAGACGTTCTCGCCTCCGGACACGATCATCTCGTCATCGCGCCCTTCGATGTAGAGGCGCCCGTCGTCACCGATGCGGCCCACGTCCCCGGAGGACATCAGGCCGTCGACGACCTCCTTGTGGCCGCCGCCGGTGTAGCCCTCGAACAGCAGGCTGTTGCCGACGAAGATGCGGCCGGTCTCGCCGTCGGGGACCGGCTGGCCGTCGTCGTCGAGGATCTTCACCACCGTGCCGTAGGGCGGCGAACCGGCCGAGTCGGGGGCCTCCCGGAGGTCGACCGGGTCGGCGACGGAGGCGTAGGCCACCTCCGTCGAGCCGTAGATGTTGTAGAGGGTGTCGCCGAAGGCGTCCATCCAGGTGGTGGCCAGGTCACCGGAAAGGGCCGAGCCCGACGCGGCCACGCACTTGATCGTCGACAGGTCGTGCTTGTCGAGGATCTCCTGATCGAGGCGCATGATCCGCTGGAGCATCACCGGGATCACGACCAGCGAGTCGCACTTCTCGTCCTCGACCGTCTGTAGGCAGCCCTCGGGGTCGAACTTGCGGCGCAGCACGATCGTCGAGCCGAGCAGCATGCCCAGGGCGAGGTGGGCGAACCCCCACGTGTGGAACAGCGGCGCCGCGATGTGGGTGCGCCAGCCGTAGCGCAGGGGCAGTCGGGACAGCATCGACACGGCAGCCTCGATGCCGGCCTCGTTGCGCGGCGCTCCCTTGGGTGTGCCGGTGGTGCCCGAGGTCAGGATCACGATCCGGGTGTGGTTGTCCGGCGGGCTCAGGTCCTCGACCGGGTACGACGAGATCAGCGACTCGACCGTCTCGTCGTGGTCGTCGGAGTCGGCCCAGGCGACCAGCCGGTTCTCGACCGAGGCCTCACCCAGCAGGTCGGTGAACTCCTCGTCGTGGATCACGACGACCGGATCCTCGCGCTCGAGCACGTCGACCAGCTGGGGACCTGCGAAAGCGGTGTTGAGGTAGAGCAGATCGGCACCGAGCTTCGAGACCGCGATCGTGGCGTCGACGAAACCGCGGTGGTTGCGGCACATCAGCGCCACGGCGTCGCCCTCCTCGACCCCCCGCTCCGACAGCGCGTGGGCCAGCGCGTTGGAGCGCTCGTGCATCTCCTGGAAGGTCAGGGATCCGATCTCGTCGATCAGGCCGACCTGGTTCGGAGCACGGACGGCCAGGGCGATGAACCCGCCCGCGGGGCCGGTGCCCCACTCCGCGAGGGACTTGGCGATCCGGGCCAGAGTGATCGGCGAGTAGGGACGGATGATGCCGGCCCGGGCGAGCACCTTGAGGCTGGTTCCGGCGGCCGCGGCCCGGCCCAGGATGGTCTCGATCACTGAATGGTCTCGATCAACGGGGGTCTCCTCGGCAGGGTCAGGCAGGGGTCTTGGGAGCGATCAGACGGGTCGCGGACCAGTCCTTGCTCACGGCGGCGGTCGTGGTCTGGGAGAGCCCGGCGATGGGCGCCGCCTCGGCGATGTCGGCCGCGTCGACGGCGTTGGGGCGTCCGATCTTGGGAGTCAGCAGCCAGATCGCCCCACCACCCACCAGGTCGGTCAGCGCGTCCACGAGACCGTCGACCAGGTCACCGTCCTCGTCGCGCCACCACAGGATCACCGCGTCGACGACGTTCCCGTAGTCGGAGTCGACCATGTCGGCGTCGATGGCGTCCTCGATGGAGATCCGGAGCTGGTCGTCGGTGTCGGAGTCCCAGCCGAGCTCCTGGATCACCATGCCGCGCTTGAAGCCCAGCCGGTCGGCTGGCCCGGTCGCAGGTCCGTCTGTCTGGGTGGACCCGCCACCCGCGGTCGCGCTCACTGACTCCTCCAGGTTCTCGATGGGCTCGCCCGACACGCCGGGCGAGCGGTGGGGAGTAGTCCAGCGGAGATGGGGGCACCTGCGCAACCCCGCCACTCGTGGGTCCGGTGCGCGGACGCCGGCCGCAAGCGCCTCAGCAGCGGGCTTCGCTGAGGTTCGGTTGCGTGCGACGATGGCGGGGTGAGCGCTGACACCACCACTGGGAGCACCACCAAGGAAACCAACCAGAACGCCGCACAGGACGGCGACGGGCAGACCACCCGGTCGAGCCCGATCCCCTCCGTCATCCACGAGGGTCTGCCCACCCAGCTCCCCGACATCGATCCGGAGGAGACCAGCGACTGGATCGCGTCCTTCGACGGCCTGGTCGAGGAGCGCGGTCGTGAGCGCGCCCGCTACGTCATGCTCCGGCTGCTCGAACGTGCCCGCGAGAAGGCCGTCGGTGTGCCGGCCCTGCGCAGCACCGACTACATCAACACCATCCCGCCCGAGCGCGAGCCCTGGTTCCCCGGCGACGAGGAGATCGAACGCCGGATCCGCGCGTTCATCCGCTGGAACGCGGCGGTCATGGTGTCCAGCGCCAACCGCAAGGGCCTCGAGGTGGGCGGCCACATCGCGACGTACCAGTCGGCGGCCAGCCTCTACGAGGTCGGCTTCAACCACTTCTTCCGCGGCAAGGACCACCCCGG
>DASSJR010000202.1:0-10473 GCA_035691135.1 Nocardioides sp.
TCGGGGAGCGCGTCGCGGGGCACCCCGAACAGCGAGCACAGCTCGTCGGACCATTCGCCCGAGCCCAGGTCGAGCAGGAGGGTCCGGCAGGCGTTGGACACGTCGGTCACGTGCCAGGTGCCGCGGGTCATCCGGGCGATCAGGTAGGAGTCGACGGTGCCGATGGCATAGCGCCCGGACTCCACCAGCGCCCAGGTGTGGGGGTCGTTCTCGGCCAGCCACATCAGCTTGGTCGCCGAGAAGTAGGGGTCCAGGCGCAGGCCGGTCAGCTCGCTCACCCGGTCCTCATGTCCCTCGTTGCGCAGGCGGGTGCAGATGTCGGCGGTACGACGGTCCTGCCAGACGATGCCGCGCCGGGGTGACCCAAGGGTCTCCCGGTCCCACAGCAGGATCGTCTCGCGCTGGTTGGTGATCCCGACCGCCTGCAGCTCCGAGGCGTCGTACTTCTCGAGGACGGCGCGGGTGGCCTCGACCGTGGCCTGCCAGATCTCCTCCGGAGCGTGTTCGACCCACCCGGGCTTGGGGAAGTGCTGGGAGAACTCCTGGTAGCCCCGGGCCGCGATCTGGCCGTCGGAGGTGACCACCACCGCGGTGACGCCGGTGGTGCCGGCGTCGATCGCGAGCACGCTCATCCGGGGTCCCCGGGCAAAGCGGAGCGAAGCGAGCAATTGGCTGGGGTGGTGCTCACGAGGAGGAGTCCTCCGAGCGCACGATCTCGAGGATGCGAAGGTCGATCCACTCGAGGTCGGGGTCGACGCGCATCTCGTAGTTCTCGGTGCCGACCCACGCCTGGACGTCGCGGTGACCGCGCTGGGCGGCGAACGCCTCGAGCTCGGCCCGGATCTCGGGCGTGACCGGCACCTTCTCCTCGTCGGTGGAGGCGGTCAGGTAGAGATCGTTGAGGTCGAGCAACCGCGCCAGCTCGGTGACCGGTGCCGTGTGGTCGTCGACCCGCAGGTCGACCGCGATGTCGTCGAGGCCGCCGTAGCCGGCTTCTTCGCGTACGACGAGCAGAGCAGCGGACTGGCGACCCCGCCGATCGCCCCCGGCCTCGTCGCCCGCGCTGAGCGCGGTGAGCAGCCGGCGTGCCAACGGGGTCTCCGGGTCGCTCTCCTCCCAGGCGGCCTGCATCGCGAGCACGACCTCCTCGCCCGTGAGGACGTTGCCCTGGATGGCGTAGCCGTCTCCGGTCAGGCTGCCGGCCCAGTCCAGGCAGGCCGGACCGGTGTGGGAGGCGGCGGTGCCCTCACCGTCGACGATCCCGACCTGCCGGTGGTCGCGGCCGGGATCGTCCTCGATCAACCGCTGCAGCGCGACCGATGCGGTGGCGCCGTCGTCGAGGTGGGCGAGGGCCTGGCCCTTGTAGGCGACGTTGGCGTCGGCCTGCGTCGCGATCGCCCCCACTTGGGCGACGGCGGCCGGAACCGCAGCGCCGACCGCGAGGAATCTGGAGGCCACCGCCACGCCCCACGACTCACCGTCAGCGGACCGGGCCACGATGGAGAAGGTCATGGAACGCGACCTTACCGATCAGAGCAGGCGGCCGAGCGGTCCGAGGTCGATGTTGAGGTCCTCGGGCTCGAGCCCGAAGTGGTCGCGGAGCTCGGTCATCTTCTCGTCGAGCAGCATCAGGGTGCGGCCGAGCTCCTCCACCTGGTCGTCCTCGAGCCCGCCGGCCTCCACCCGTCGGATCGCCTGCCGCTCCATGAGCTGCCGGAGCAGCTCGACCAGGGTCAGTACCAGCTGGACCAGCCCGCGTTCGACCTGCTCGGAGTCGGCCTCGATCCGGGCCCGGCGTCGTGGCTCGAGCTCGTCGCGCGGTACGTCGGCATTCATCCGGCCTCCTCCTCGTTCGCCACGAAGCTGTAGGGCGCCCACGGACCTGTCACCGACACCTCGAGCTCGGTCTGGGAGGCAGCCCACTCCTCGACCAACGCGCGCAACACCTCGACCTGGTGACGCTCAACCAGGCAGCTCAACCGCAGCTCCTGGTGGCCGGCGAGCCGTCGTACGACCCGGCACCGCCCGGTCAGCAGTTTCCCGATCTCCTCCTCGGCGATGTCGAGCTGCCGGCTCCGGGAGACCAGTCGGTCGAGGTGCTCTGCGCCGGACGCGGCCGGCTCCACATCGCTCTCCGGGCGCGCCGCCCGGATCGCGAGCTCGGAGCAGCCCTCCACCTGGAGCAGTCGCGCCGCCCATGACGACTCGTGCTCGCGCAGCAGCTCTCGAGCCGCCTCGGTGTCGGCGGCGGTCGTGCCGTAGCGGAACGGCAGGACGTCGACGGCTGAGGCGACCCGTTCGACGACCCGGCCGAAGGCGAGCGCGTCCTCCCGGCTGGTGGTCGAGGGCGTGGGGCCGACGATCATCGCCAGGTCGCCATCGGCGAGCACGGCCAGCCCGTCCCGGTCGAGGGACTGGGCATCGGTGCGCCAGGTGACAGCGAAGAGGGTGATCACAGCGCCTCGCCTCGGAGAGCCGACGGGCCGGCGACGTGAGCCGGTGCCAGCACGGCACGCAGACCCAGGTAGACCAGGTCGACGCCGGCGATCGAGAGCACGATGTCGCCCGCGATCACCACGCCCTCGCCGATCACGCGGTCGAGCAGGTCGACGAGCGCGATGTCGTCGCTGGCGACGTGGTATTCACTCATGAGAAGTTGTAGGGCGGCCACGGGCCGGTGATCTCGGCCAGGATCCCGGCCTCGCGGCAGGGGCCCGCGGCCTGGGTGTCGAACACCGACAGGAAGTCGCTCTCGTCCTCGCGGGTGACCAGGTAGGCGCCGTTGAGCACCATCGGCTCGAGACGTCCGGACAGGGCCCGGTCCTGGGGGGCGTTGACGGCGGCGTCGACCGACACCGCAGAGAGCGCTTCGTGGCAGGCGCGCACCACGTCGCCGCGACGCGCACGTTCCTCGTCACGGGCCCGACCCTGTGCCATCCGCTGGCCCAGGTAGTCCTTTCCGCTGGTGGCCTCGACCTGCTGCTGCTCGGCGGGGCGTGACTCCGCGTAGAGCTTGACGCCCCACTCCACGCGGCCACTGACCGATGTGAGTGCGTCCTTGAGCACGTCGGCCCGGTCGTCGAGCAGCTCGAGCACGCTCTGCCGGCTACGGCACAGCGTGGGCATCCGAAGCGGTACGACGTCGTCGTGGCGGGCGATCGATGCGAGCACCCGATGATGGGCCGAGGCCAGCTTCTCGAGCCAGACCGGGTCCTCGGCGTGGGTGCGGAACTGCTCCTCGCCGTAGCGGTCAGCCGGGAGCTCGCTGACGACCGCCGCCAGGCCGTGGCGCTCGACCAGCTGCACGTCGACGCCATCGGGCCCGTCGGCGAGCTCGGGTGGGTGCTGCCCGACCGGCAGGACGCCGTAGACGTACTGGACGGTCATCGCTTGGCCCGTCCGCCGTCGTCCAGGTCCTTCAGACGCGACTCCAGCACCTCCACCCGCTCCTGCAGCTCGCGGGGGGCGCCGTCCTCGTCGTCGTCTCCGAGCGCCTGCGTGGAGACGAACGGGTCGCTCTCCCACCAGTTGATGCCCATCTCCTTGGCCTTGTCGACCGAGGCGATCAGGAGCCGGATCTTGATCGTCAGCAGCTCGATGTCGAGCAACCGGACCTGGATGTCGCCGGCAATGACCACGCCCTTGTCGAGGACACGTTCGAGCACGTCGGCCAGGCTGGCCGGGTTGTTGCCGCCGCCCGTGCGGTACGGCGACCGGTCCTGGCCGTCGTAGGGCCGCATGGACTCGCTCATGCTCAGAACTCCTCGGTCTGCGCGCGGGTGTAGCGCCGGGCCCGTCGGTACCCGGTCAGCGAGCCGTCGTCGTCGAGGGTGACCTCGTAGGTGGCCAGCACGTCGGTGGTCTCGGGGATGCGACGCAGCTCGAGCACCTCGGCGGTGACGACCCAGCCGTCGTCGTTGCGCTGGATCCCGCTGAGGCCCTCGACCTTCTGGCCGGTCAGCTCGGCGAGCTGCTCGAGCGCCGCCCGTCCCAGCTTCACGATGGGGGAGGTCCCGCGCTCCTGCTCAGCCATAGGGGGTGCCTCCGCGCTTGGCCTCGATGAGCCGTTCGAGGAGCTCGTCCTCGCGTCGGTCGGCCTCGTCGTCGTCGATCACGCCCATCTCGCGGTCGAGCTGGACCTGGTCCAGTGACCGCTGGATCGACTCGGGGTCATAGAGCTCGCGCATCGCCTGGTCGTGGACCTGCTCGGCGACCCAGACAACTCCCTTGATCGGCGCCAGGGGCGCGGTGAAGATCCCTGAGATCAGGCCCATGCCGGATCACCGGCTTCGAGGTCCACAAAGCTGTAGGGCGGCTGGGGACCGAGATAGCGGACGGTGCCCAGCTCCTGCCACTGCTGCGCGATCTTGCCGACCGCCTCGTCGAAACGGGGGCGCTCCTCGCGCCTGACCAGGAACGCGGTGTTGAGGATGTGGTAGGGCGACAGCAGGCGTTCCTCGGCATGCCCGAGGGCGAGCGGGGCCAGTGCACCCAGGATCTCGGCGCCATCCCGGCTGCCCATGCGTTCGAGCTCTGCGGCGATCTCCTGCCCGAAGTCGGCGCGCTTGAAGTGGGCGGCGGCGGGAGGGATCGATGCGAGCCTCTCGCGCATCTGGACCAGCCGCGGTGAGCGGTGCAGCACCTCGCGCAACGCGTCGTCCTCTCGGTAGACCACCTTGACGGTGAGCTGCACCGTACCGTCGAGCTGGCTGAGCTGGGTGCCCAGACGCGGGCGATAGGTGGCGAGCAGGTCGTGGCGAACCGTCTGCTCATCGGGCATGCACATCCCGAACTGCATGGGCAGCACCGTCTCGGTCTCGATCACCTGTTCCAGCACGCGGGCGTGGGCCATCAGCTCGGCACGGCGCGCGGTCGGCGTCTCCGGACACTCACTGACCAGCGCCGCCAGCCCGTCGTCCGCGACGGTCGTCACGGGCGTGTCGTAGAGCCCCTCCAGTCCGTCGGGGAGCACGGCATCGGCGCGCGAGACACCGTAGACGTGGAGTGGCACTCAGCTCTCCGCCTTCTTCCTCGTTCGCGAGGACGAGGAGCTCGATCGCTTCCGGGTGGACGACGAGGGCCGCTTCCGCGGCGGTCGCTTCTGCTCCTCGTCGTCGTCGCTGTCCTCGTCGTCCTCGTCGTCGCCGCCTCCGAGGAGCGAGGAGACCTTTTCCCCTACCCCTTCCAGTGCGCCGCTGGTCTTGCCCTTGGCGCCGCGCTCGGTGATGTCCCCCATCAGGTCGGGCAGCCCCGAGGTGTCGTCGTCCTTGAGGTCGAGGCGGTTGACCGCCTCGGCGAACCGCAGGTAGGTATCGACGCTGGCGACCACGATGCGCGCGTCGATGGTCAGCAGCTCGATCCCGACCAGGGAGACCCGGATGTAGATGTCGATGACCAGGCCCTTGTCGAGGATGATCTCGACGACGTCGGCCAGGCTGCTCGGTGCCGGACGCTCCAGGTAGCGGTTGGGCGATTGCGTGACGGTCATGTCGTTCCCTTCTGGAGCGTGGGATCGGCAACTTCATCCCGGTTGAGAAGCTGCTTGCGGATGTAGGAGCGGTTCTTGGAGAGCGCCGCGGCGATGTTGGCCTTGTTGCTCCCGTGGAGGTACCCGATGCACCAGTCGAGCTGCTGCAGCGCGTCCTCAGCGGCCCGCCGATAGCGCTCCGCCTCGTTGCGCAGCCGCTCGAGCTCGTCGTCGCGACTTTCCCCCCGGGCCTTGGTGCCCGGGCTGGCTGTGGGGGTCACGACGAGCTCCGGGACGCCTTCTTCGCCGTCCGCCTACTGGCGGACTTCTTGGCGGTACGTCCACTGGCCGTCTTCTTGCCGGTCGACTTCCTGGCGGCAGCCGTCTTCTTGGACGTGGACTTGCGGCCGCTGGAGCTGCTGCTCGACTTCTTGGCCGGCGAGTTGCGGGCGCCGGAGCTGCTGCTCGACTTCTTGCCCGGGGGCCTGCGGCCGCTCGAGCTGCTGCTCGACTTCTTGGCCGTGGACTTCCGGGCGCCGGAGCCGCTGCTGCTCGACTTCTTCGCGGCGGACTTCTTGCCGGTCGACTTCCGGGTGTTGCCGTTGCCGCTGCTGGAGGCGCTCTTCTTGCTGGTGGAGCTGTCCTCCGAGGAGTCCGACTTCTTGTCCTCCTCCTGGCCCTCTTCGTCGCTCTTGACGACCTCCTTCTCGCGAATCTCGCCGCGCCAGCCCTCCTGCTCCTCCTGCTCGAGCATGGTGTGCATGGTCATCTCGCGGCGGAACTGACGCATGTCGGCGCGGGCTCGACGGCCTTGCGCACGCCAGAGGTTGGCGGTCTTCTCGAAGAAGCCCTGCGGGTGGTACTCCAGGGTCATCAGCACCCGCGTCAGGTCCGGGGCGAGCTCGTGGAAGGTCACCGCTCCGTCGACGTGGCCCTTCTCGCCGCTGGATTCCCAGACGATCCGCTCGTCGGGGACCTGCTCCTTGATCGTGGCCTGCCAGGTCCGGTGGGAGAGGAAGACCTGGGCCTTCCACTCGAGCTTCTCGTCCTCCTTCTGGTCGACCTTCTCGACCTTCCGGGTGAAGTCCGGGATGTCCTGGAACTGGGTCCACTTGTCGTAGGCGACCCGTCGCGGGACCGGGACGTCGATGGTCTCGAGAATGTTGACGACCTTCATCTTCTTGCCTCCTCCGCCGCCACCGACGGCCTCCTTGACCTTGTCCTTGAGCGCGGAGGTGCCCGCCTTCGTGGCCGCTTTCGCCGGCGACTCGCCGTCCTTGATGCTCTTGGCAGCCTTGCTCACGGGGCTGCTGCTCCCGTCTCCGACCTTCTCGATGGCGGAGCTGAAGCCGTTCTTGACCATGGCCTTCCCGAGCTCGGTCACCTCGGTACGAAGGCGGTCGATCGGCAGCTGGTCGAGCAGGCCACCTGAATCCTTGTCGCTCATCGTGCGGCCTCCTCGTACTCTTCGTCGTCCTCGTACTCTTCGTCCTCGGCGACGGGCTCTTCTTCTTCTTCTTCTTCGGCTTCTTCGTCGTCTTCGGCGGGCTCTTCTTCGTACTCGTCCTCGGGCGCTTCTTCGTCGTCCTCGCCCGGCTCTTCTTCGTACTCGTCCTCGGGTTCTTCGTCGTCCTCGGCCGGCTCTTCCTCGTCTTCGTACTCGTCCTCAGGCTCTTCTTCTTCTTCTTCGTCCTCGGCCGGCTCGTCGTACTCGTCCTCGTCCTCGTCGGACGCGACACCGCTGAGGGCGCTGGTGCGTTCGGCCAGCTTGTCCGAGAAGGAGTCGATGCGGTTCG
Organism: Nocardioides sp.; assembly: GCA_035691135.1. Lineage (GTDB taxonomy): Bacteria > Actinomycetota > Actinomycetes > Propionibacteriales > Nocardioidaceae > Nocardioides. The sequence goes on from DASSJR010000202.1 coordinate 7,264, forward strand.
ACACCGCCCCGATGGCGGCCTTGCGGCCGGCACTCACGAGCTGTTCGCCGAGTGGCCCGATGCCCGCGGCGTCGGTGAGCTTGTCGACCTGGCCCGAGATCAGCTTCCGGTTGGCCAGGGCCGAACCCACGATCAGGGCCAGCTTGAGTTTGTGCATCCGGCCGAGCACGTAGCCGGCGGTGACGCCAGCCATGATGCGCGGCGCAGTCACGTTAGCCATGCAGTGTTCCCTCCCATTCGTTCTTTCTCCCGATTGCTCGTACCCGCGCATCCGGTATGGAAACCCCCGGTCCAGTCGTGCCCGCGCCCTCCCGCCGGTCCAGAGTGGCACGCGCTCGCCTGACGCCGCTAGGGTCGTCGAGGTCCGATATGAACGATCCAACGAAAGGTTTGACGCATGCGGGTCGGAGTGCTCACCGGAGGCGGCGACTGCCCGGGCCTGAACGCGGTGATCCGGGCGGTGGTTCGCAAGGGCGTGCGAGAGCACGGGTTCGAGTTCGTGGGCTACCGCGACGGCTGGCGCGGCCCGCTCGAAGGCGTGACCATGGAGCTCGGGATCGAGCAGTGCCGCGGCATCCTGCCCCGCGGCGGCACGATTCTCGGCTCGTCGCGGACCAATCCCTTCAAGATCGACAACGGCGTCGAGCAGATCAAGGACAACCTTGCCCGGGACGGCGTCGATGCCCTGGTGGCGATCGGTGGTGAGGACACCCTCGGGGTGGCCACCAAGCTTGCGGACCTCGGGGTCGACGTGGTGGGGGTCCCGAAGACCATCGACAACGACCTGTCCGGCACCGACTTCACCTTCGGCTTCGACACGGCGGTCAACATCGCCATCGAGGCGATCGACCGGTTGCACACCACCGCGGAGTCCCACCACCGGGTGCTCGTGGTGGAGGTGATGGGCCGCCACGCCGGGTGGATCGCCCTGCACGCGGGGATCGCCGGCGGCGCCAATATCGTGCTGATCCCCGAGCAGCCCTTCGACATCGACGAGGTGTGCAAGCTCGTCGAGAGCCGCTTCAAGTCCCGCTACGCGCCGATCTTGGTGGTCTCGGAGGGCGCGGTCCCGCGCGAGGGCGGGGACATGACGCTCTCGTCCGGTGAGGTCGACCAGTTCGGGCATGTCCGGCTCGGCGGCATCGGCGACCGGCTGGCCAGCGAGATCGAGTCGCGGACCGGCAGTGAGGCCCGGGCCGTCGTGCTCGGTCACGTCCAGCGCGGAGGCACGCCCTCGGCGTTCGACCGTTGGCTCGCCACCCGGTTCGGCCTGCAGGCCATCGACGCGGTCGCGGACGGTGACTTCGGGAAGATGGTGGCCCTGCGCGGCACCTCGATCATCCGGGTCCCGCTCCGCGAGGGCACCGACCATCTCAAGCTGGTCAGTCCCGAGGAGTACGCCGAGGCAGAGGTCTTCTTCGGCTAGGCCGCGTCACTGGCGCATTGGGTGCTGATGCCGCCACGATGGTCTAGACACGGGACCCACTTGCCGAGGAGGCAACGCGAGATGACCACCGGCGCGCCAGCTGAAGAGATCGACGTCAACGGGCCCGAGCCTGACCTGAAGCGGGTGATGGGGCCCAAGCTCCTGCTGCTGTTCATCGTCGGCGACATCCTGGGTGCCGGCATCTATGCCGTCACCGGGGACATCGCGGGTGAGGTCGGGGGGATGGCCTGGCTGCCGTTCCTGGTGGCCTTCGCCGTGGCCACGCTCACGGCGTTGTCCTACCTCGAGCTGGTCACCAGGTTCCCGCAGGCCGCCGGCGCGGCGCTCTACGCCCACAAGGCATTCGGAATCCACTTCGTCACCTTCCTGGTCGCGTTCGCTGTGGTCTGCTCCGGGATCACCAGCGCGTCGACCTCCGCCAGCCTGCTGGCGGCCAACCTGCTGGCCGGGCTCGACGGCACCATCGGCGGCGTCCCGACGGGCACCACGCCCGTGGTCGCGGTGGCGATGGGCTTCATGGTGTTGCTGGCCCTCATCAACCTGCGCGGTGTCGGGGAGAGCGTGAAGTTCAACGTCGTGCTGACCATGGTCGAGGTGACCGCCCTCGCCATCGTCATCGCCATCGGCTTCTACGTGATGGCCACCCAGGGTGCCGACCTCGGTCAGGTCGTCGTCTTCGACAACGCATCCGACCGCGGCATCTTCGCGGCGGTGACCGTGGCGACCGCGATCGCGTTCTTCGCGATGGTCGGCTTCGAGGACTCGGTCAACATGGTCGAGGAGACCCGTGAGCCGGAGCGGATCTTTCCGCGGGTGATGCTGACCGGTCTGGGCATCGCGGTCGTGATCTACATGCTGGTGGCGATCTCGGTGATCATGGTGCTGCCGCTTGGCGAGATCGAGGGCTTCGACGCGGAGACCGGCATCCTGATCGAGGTGGTCAAGCAGGGTGCGCCCAGCCTGCCGGTCGACAAGATCTTCCCGTTCCTCACCGTCTTCGCGGTGGCCAACACCGCGCTGATCAACATGCTGATGGCCAGCCGGTTGATCTACGGAATGGCCACCCAGGACGTGCTGCCGCGGGGGCTCGGAAAGGTGCTCCCCGGCCGCCGGACACCCTGGACCGCGATCCTCTTCACCACCGTGCTCGCCCTGGGGCTGATCCTCTACGTCACGTTCGGCTCGGTGTCGATCGTCGAAGCGCTGAGCGGCACCACCGCCCTGCTGCTGCTGTGCGTCTTCACGGTCGTCAACATCTCCTGCCTCGTCGTACGCCGCAGGTCCGACACCACTCCCAGCTTCCGCGCCCCGAGCTGGACGCCGCTCCTCGGCGCCGTGACCTCGGCCTTCCTGGTGGGGCCGTGGGCGCGGGACCCCGAAGACTGGATCCAGTACCGCATCGCGCTGGTGCTGCTGGTCATCGGGGTGGTGCTCTGGGCGATCACCTGGATGACCAACCGCGGTGCTCGGGCGAAGAAGACCGGGTTCCGCGACGTGGACCACCTCGGCGGGTGAGATAGCGCGCAGGGAGCGCACGCCCTCCCGCGTAGGCTGACGGGGTGACGATTCCCGACCTCGCCGACCTGCACGCGCTCGGTCCGGCCCAGCAGCCGGCGTACCCCGACGCGTCGGCCGTCGAGCTCGCCGTGAGCCGGCTGCGCTCGTGCCCGCCGCTGGTGTTCGCGGGGGAGTGCGACGAACTCAAGGCGAAGATCGGGGCGGTGGCCCGCGGGGAGGCGTTCCTGCTCCAGGGTGGTGACTGC
>DASSJR010000203.1:0-5101 GCA_035691135.1 Nocardioides sp.
GTGGGCGTGAGGAACGGGGCGTCGGTCTCCACCAGCACCCGGTCCCGGGGCGTGATCGCGAGCGCGTCCCGGAGCGGCTGGGCGTTCTTGAACGTGACCGTTCCGGCGAAGCTGAGGTAGGCGCCGCGGTCGAGGCAGGCCCGCGCGAAGGCGGGGTCACCGGAGAAGCAGTGCATCACCCAGCGCTCAGGAGTCCCCTCCTCGTCGAGCACCGACAAGACCCGGTCGTGGGCGTCCCGGTCGTGGATGACCAGGGTCTTGTCGAGCCGCTTGGCGAGGTCGATGTGCCGACGGAAGGAGTCCACCTGAGCGGCCCGGCCCTCCTCACCGGTCCGGAAATGGTCGAGCCCGGTCTCCCCCACCGCGCGCACCTTGTCGTGGGCGCGGGCCAGTTCCTCGATCTCGGCCAGCGCGTCGTCGAGGGTGCCGGCGGCGGCCTGACGGGGCGCCTCGTTGGGGTGAAGCGCGACGGCGGCCACGAGGGCGTCGTACGACGCCGCGGCCTCGACCGCCCAGCGCGCGCCGGGGAGGTCGCAGCCGATCTGCACGATCCGGGTCACCCCGACCGCCCGTGCGGCGGCGATCGCCTCGTCGGTGGCGAACCACTCCTCCCCGTCGGCGATGTCGAGGTGGCAGTGGTTGTCGACGACCGGGTGCGGAAGTGGCTCCGGGGCGGGCGGACGTTCACGGTTGCGACCGCCGCCATCCTCGGCGGTGGCGGAGCGCGCGCGGGTCGGGCCGTCGGTCATGTGCTCGACCCCAGGATCCGGTCGAGGATCAGTTCTGCCAGCGCGTCGGGGGCCTGGGTGGGAATCCAGTGGCTCACGCCCTCGAGCACCTCGAACCGGTAGGAGCCGTCGACGTAGTCGCCGCACAGCTCCGCGGCCTCGCGGGTCAGGGCGACGTCACCGTCACTCCAGACGTAGGTCGTCGGCACGGTGACCCGGCCTCGCGTCGCCCGCGGGTCGGTGAGGAACATGGCGCGGTACCAGTTCAGGCCACCGGTCAGGGCGCCGTACTCGACGATGTCGCGATGGAACCGGGCGACGTCCTCGGCGGTCATCCCGCCCTTCTGCAGCTCCTCGTCGATGCGGCCACCGGGCTGCCGCGCCAGCCGCTCGGGCAGCCGCGGCAGCTGGAACGCGAGCATGTACCACGATCTGAGCCCCTGCTTCGAGGTGAACATCGCCTTCAGGAACGCGCCCGGGTGCGGCACCGAGGCGGTGGTGAGAGTGGCCACCAGCTCCGGGCGGGTCGCCGCCAGCGCCCACCCGACGACCGCGCCCCAGTCGTGGCCGACGACGTGGGCCGGCCCGCCGACCCGCTCGACGAGGGCGGCGACGTCGTCGACGAGCAGCGGGAGCCGGTAGTCGCGGCGCCGGCTGGGCCGGGCGCCCGGCGAGTAGCCGCGCTGGTCGGGCGCCAGGGTGCGAACGCCCCGGGCGTGCAGCACCGGTGCGACGCCACGCCAGGAGTCGTTGCGCTCGGGGAACCCGTGGAGCAGCACGGCCACCGGGCCGTCGAGGGGCCCCTCGTCGCGGACGTCGAACGTGAGGCCGTCGCGGTAGTAGGACGTGATCCGCTTGTTCATGTCTGGTGCACCAGGTTGTAGACGGTGCGCTTGGGGACGCCCGCCAGGCGGGCGGTCTCGATGATCGCGTCCTTGCGGCTCATGCCTTCCTCCTCCAGCTCGGCGACGGACCTGCGCAGCGCGTCGGGATCGTCGGACACCGCCGCGACCGGTGCCGCGCCCGAGACCACGATCGTCACCTCGCCACGCACCCCGCCCTCAGCCCAGGCCGCCAGCTCGGCGAGCGGGCCCCGGCGTACTTCCTCGTGGGTCTTGGTCAGCTCGCGACAGACGGCCGCCGCCCGGTCCCCGCCGAAGGCCTCGATCATCGCCTCGAGTGCGGCGGCGGTGCGATGAGGGGCCTCGAAGAACACCATCGTGCGCTCCTCGACGGCGAGGTCCGCAAGCCGTCGTCCACGCACGCCGGCCTTGCGGGGCAGGAAACCCTCGAAGCAGAACCGGTCGACCGGCAGCCCCGAGACGGCGAGCGCTGTCAGCACCGCACTCGGCCCCGGCACCGCGGTCACGGTGATGCCCTCCGCCACCGCGGCCGCGACCAGCCGGAAGCCGGGGTCGGAGACGCTCGGCATGCCGGCGTCGGTGGCGAGCACCACCCGTTCGCCCGAGAGCAGCGCCTCGACGAGCGCCGGTGTGCGGGCGGCCTCGTTGCCCTCGAAGTAGGACACCACCCGACCGCCGACGATGACGCCGAGGTCGCTCACCAGCCGCTTGAGACGGCGGGTGTCCTCGGCCGCGATCACGTCGGCCGCGGCCAGCTCTTCGGCGAGCCGTGGTGGCGCGTCGGTGACCCGGCCGATCGGGGTGGCCGCGAGCACGAGCACACCGGGCGCAGTCGAGGTGCTCATGCGGGGTCCCCGTTGAAAGCGGAGGTTTCGAGACGGGCGCTGAGCGCCCTCCTCAACCCACCACTACGTGAGCATTCGAATGGGGTGCTGCTCATGCGGCCGATCATGTCAGGAGCCGCCGATTACAGTTTCCGACCGTGACCACCCGTGCTCCGGAGCGACCGCTTGTCGGTCCGTCGGGCACCACCGAAGGAGGCGGCGTACCCCCGGCACGGCGGCGGGCCCTGGGCCGGCTCCGCGGGGAGAACCCGCTGGTCGGGTGGGGCGCCGCGGTCGGCGTGGCTCTGCTGGCCTTCGGCCTGCGCGTGTGGCACCTCGGCACCCCGCGGGACTTCTCGTTCGACGAGACCTACTACGCCAAGGACGCCTGGTCGATGCTCAACCACGGCTACGTCCGGGGCTACGTCGAGAACGCTGACAAGAAGATCCTCGACGGAAAAACAACCGGGATCTGGACCGACGACCCCTCGTTCATCGTGCACCCCGAGGCCGGGAAGTGGCTGATCGCGCTCGGCGAGAAGGCGTTCGGGATGGACCCCTTCGGCTGGCGGATCGCCTCCGCGGTCGTGGGCTCGCTGATGGTGCTGGTGATGGTCCGGCTGGCGCGGCGGCTCACCGGGTCGACCCTGCTGGGGTGTGTCGCCGGACTGCTGCTGTGCTTCGACGGGCTGCACCTGGTGCTCTCCCGGCTGGCCTTGCTCGACATCTTCGCGGCGTTCTTCCTGCTCTGCGGGGTGGCCTGCCTGGTCAACGACCGCGACTGGTTCCGGGCCAGGCTCGGCCGGCTGGCGCCCGACGGGGTGCGACACGGCTTCGGTCCGGTACGCCGGTTGCTGCTCCGGCCGTGGCTGCTGCTCGGAGGGGTGTCGTTCGGCCTGGCCATCGGCACCAAGTGGACAACGCTCTTCCCACTCGCCGCGTTCGGCGTGCTGGCCTGGGCGTGGAGCAGCGGCGCCCGGCGCCTGTTCGGGGTCCGCCGCGCGGTGCTCCGCTCGGCGCTGGTGGACGGCGTTCCGGCGTTCTTCCAGCTGATCGGGGTCGCCCTGCTGGTCTACGTCGCCACCTGGACCGGCTGGCTGGTCCATGCGCACGACTACGAGGCCAGCCTGTCCTCCTCGCAGTACACCCGCTACGACCACCAGGACGGCTGCAAGGCGGTCTCCGCCGGTGATGACCGGTGGCCGGCGGCGCGCGAGCGGGACGCCTCCGGTCCCGGAGAGCTGGTGCAGTCGCTGCACTCGCTGTGGAACTACCACCAGGACGTCTACGCCTTCCACGCCCACTTCCTCAACTGCTCCGACCACACCTACCAGTCGCGCCCGTCCGGGTGGCTGCTGCTGAACCGGCCGGTGGGGGTCGAGGCCGACGTCGACATCCAGCCCGGCAGCCAGGGCTGCGACGCCCCGCGCGGCAGCGACTGCCTCCGGCAGGTGATCCTGCTCGGCACTCCCGCCGTCTGGTGGGGTGGCGCGGTCGCGCTGCTCCTCGCGGTGGTGATGTGGGTCGGGCGCCGAGACTGGCGCTACGGGCTCACGGTCGTCGGCGCCGGGTCCACGTGGCTGCCCTGGCTGATGTACGACGACCGGCCGATCTTCCTGTTCTACGCGATCCTGGTCCTGCCCTTCCTGGTCCTGGCGCTGACCCTGACGATGGGCACGCTGATCGGCCCGTCGGCGGCTCCGTCACGCCGGCGTACCGTCGGCGTGGTCGCGGCCGGGTCGTTCTTCGTGCTCGTGGTGCTGAACTTCGCGTGGTTCTGGCCGATCTGGACCGACGGCCTGCTCACCCACTCGGAGTGGCTGGACCGGATCTGGTTCGACCGCTGGATCTGACAGGGCTGCCGGTGATCGCCGCTGGGCGTAAGGTGACGAGTCGTCCAGAGACAGTCGACCCGAAGGTCCACCATGACCACAGAGCCACAGCTTGTCGGGGTGCGGTACATCGTCGACGACGTGGAGGCGGCCGTCGCGTTCTACACCGCCCACCTCGGATTCACGCAAGGCCGCAACATGGCCCCCGCTTTCGCCGAGGTCATCCGCGGGAACCTGCGGCTGCTCCTCTCCGGCGCGGAGAGCTCCGGGGCCCGCGCCACTCCGGACGCGAACTCCGCCCCCGGTCGGAACCGCATCCACCTGATCCTCGACGACTTCGACGGCGAGCTGCAGAAGATGCGAGACGCGGGGTTGTCCTTCAGCAGCGACGTCGTGGAGGGACCAGGCGGGCGTCAGATCCTGGTCGCCGATCCGGCGGGGAATCTGGTCGAGCTGTTCGAACCTGCCCACAACGACTGACCGCCCACTGTGAGCGAATGATCATCGCCGCCGGTTCGTGAACGCCCGGGGCGGGTCGTCACACTGGTGTCGTGACCGAACCGCGCCGATCCCGGCACCTCCTCGATCCCGAGGACCTGCGCGGTAGCCACCAGCGCTCGATCGGCGACACCACGGCGCTCACCAACGTCCAGCGCTGGGTGATGTCGGTGCTGCTGGTGACCACGCTCCTGCACTTCTCCGCCGGCATCGCGATCGCCGCGATCCTGTACGACGACCACGGTGTGGGAGCGCGCATCGTGCTGAACGTGCTGGCCGCACTGACCGGCGTCCTTGCCGTGGCGGCCGGCCGGGCAATCCACGGCAAGCAGCTCCTCAGCCCCTGGCTCCTGCTC
>DASSJR010000204.1:0-9460 GCA_035691135.1 Nocardioides sp.
CGGAAGTGGTCCAGGTCGGCCCAGACCTTGCGCCACTTCTCCTGCACGGCGTGGACGTCGTACTTCGCCCGCTCCTGCTCTGCCTGGTGGGTCATCGTCGTCTCTCTCACGTCGGTGGGTGGATCCAGCGCACAAAAAAGCCCCTCGAGCACGAGGGGCAGCCGCATCGGGGTGTGCGCACCGATGCGGCTAGGTAAGGAGCAGGATCCTCCGCATGTCCCACATGGTAACGCCTCTATAGTCCGGCGCATGACCGTCACCGACATGTTCCGGCTCGACGACCGGGTCACGATCGTCACCGGCGCCTCCTCGGGGCTCGGCGTGGCTTTCGCGCGGGGTCTGGCGGAGGCGGGGGCCGACGTGGTGCTCGGCGCCCGTCGGGTCGATCGCCTGGAGGACACCGCCGCGCTGGTGCGCGACGCCGGACGTCGCGCCCTGGCGGTCGCGACCGATGTGTCCGACCCCGGGTCGTGCACGGCGCTGGTCGAGGCGGCGATGTCGGAGTTCGGCCGGGTCGATGTGCTCGTCAACAACGCTGGCATCGGCACCGCCGTACCCGCCACCCGAGAGAGCCCCGAGCAGTTCCGCTCGGTCATCGACGTCAACCTCAACGGCTGCTACTGGATGGCCCAGGCCTGCGGCCGGGTAATGCGGCCGGGGTCCAGCATCATCAACATCTCCTCGGTCCTGGGCCTCACCACCGCGGGCCTCCCCCAGGCGGCGTACGCCTCCTCCAAGGCCGGCCTGATCGGGATGACCCGCGACCTGGCCCAGCAGTGGACCGGGCGCAAGGGGATCCGGGTCAATGCGATCGCGCCCGGGTTCTTCGCCTCGGAGATGACCGAGCAGTACCCCGACGGCTACCTCGAGTCGCAGGAGGGGCGGATCCCGGTCGGCCGGAAGGGCGACCCGGCCGAGCTCGCCGCCACCGTGGTGTTCCTCGCCTCGGACGCCGCCGGCTACGTCACCGGCCAGACGCTGCCGGTCGACGGGGGCATGACGATCACCTGATGTCGACCCACCCGCCCTACGTGCTCGTCAGCGGGGCGAGCGAGCCGCGCGACCCCGCACTCTTCGAGACGGCGACGACCGCCGGACGGCTGCTGGCCGGTCGCGGATGGCTGGTGCTGACCGGCGGGCTCGGCGGCGTCATGGCCGCCGCCGCGGCGGGGGTCTCCGAGGTGGGCGGCACCGCGATCGGGATCCTGCCCACGGGCGACCGCGCCGATGCCTCCTCCGGCCACGCGGTCGTGCTGCCGACGGGGATGGGCGAGATGCGCAACGCGCTGCTGGTCCGCGCCGCGGACGCGGTGCTGGCGATCGGAGGGTCGTGGGGAACGCTCTCGGAAGTCGCCCTCGCCGCGCGCACCGGCGTACCCGTGGTCACAATTGGGACCGACCTGCCGGCGTTCGCGGGCCCGGAGGTGCAGGTCGCGGAGTCGGCCGAGGCCGCGGTGGAGCTGCTGGCCGGGATCTTCGCCGGCTAGAGTTTCTGTGCTCGAGCCTGCGGGTGTCTGCCCTCAGGTCGCCGCCGCCGCGTGAGTGGCGACTGTCGTCGGCGCAGGTGCCCGGATCGCGAAGCCGATCAGGGTCATGACGATCCCGAGCACGAACGCCATGGCGGCCAGGCCGAACGCCACGACCGAGGTGAACAGCGAGGCCTGCAGGAACGCCGAGTCCATGGCCGTGGCCCGGAGCGGGTCGTCCTGACCCAGCTCGGCATAGGTCTTGCCGCCGGTGATGGCCTGGGTGTGCTTGTCGATCACACTGGCCTGGCAGTACGCCGAGAACGGGCCGTTGACGTCGTCACCGGCCAGACAGCTCGCATCTTCCGAGACGGTGATCCTCTGGTCGGAAAGGGTGTTCATGACCACCACCCAGGTCACGACTCCCGCGATCGCCATGACGATTCCGACCACGATGGCTGATAGCGAAGCCAACTTGCTCATCCGGCACGCTCCCTCCTGCCAGCCATCGGCGGGCCGGCTCTGCGCGGCAAACGTCGCCATTTCAGGCTAGCGACGTGGATTGGCCGTCCGTCAGACCCGAGTGGGTGGTTTCGGGGAGCTTCGCGAACTGCGCCGAATGCGTCTGCGCTGGGTGGAGCTGAGGGGACTCGAACCCCTGACCCCCTGCATGCCATGCACACGTTGACGCAGCCGGTACCAGCTGCGCGGGCGCAAAAAGGCCGCCGAAGGCGGCGGTCCTGGGTGGAGCTGAGGGGACTCGAACCCCTGACCCCCTGCATGCCATGCAGGTGCGCTACCAGCTGCGCCACAGCCCCATTCATCGCCTCTCGGCAACTCGCGGAATCCTAGCCAACGACCGGTGGGGACACGAAATCGGGTGCGGTCCGGTTCCAGGCGGCCAGCCGCAGCCGGCCGTCGACCCCGTTGTCCGAGATGACAGCCCAGCCGCAGTTCTCGAGCGCCTGCAGCCCGGACGCGGCGCCCTCCGACCAGCCGAGCAGCTCCAGCACCGACACCTTGAGCGCGCCGCCGTGGCCGACGAGCACCCCGCACTCCCCCGGCGACAGCGCGGTCAGCGCGTCCTCCGCGCAGGAGACCACCCGGGCGACCACCTGGGCGCGACTCTCGCCCCCGGGGACGACGTCGTAGTGGCCGGCCCGGAACTCGCGGTACTCCTCCGGGTAGGCCTCGGCGAACTCACTCCTGGTCAGCCCGGTCCGGTCGCCGAGGTCGAACTCCCGCAGTCGTGGATCCAGGCGCAGCTCGACCGGCACCTCCTTGGTGATGTACTCCGCGGTCTGCCGGGCCCGGGCCAGGTCGGAGGACCACAGCAGGACCGGCGCCAACCCGGCGATGTGCGGCGCGACGGCGGCGGCCTGCGCGTGGCCGGTGTCGTCGAGCTCGACGTCGCTGTGGCCCTGGGCGCGGTGCTCGAGGTTCCAGGACGTCTGTCCGTGCCGGAGCAGGACCAGGGTGCGGCTAGTGTGCGACATCTGCGGGCAGCTCGATGAGGGGGCAGTCGCGCCAGAGCCGCTCGAGGGCGTAGAACTCCCGCGCCTCCTCGTGCTGCACGTGCACCACGATCTCGCCGTAGTCGATCAGCACCCAGCGCCCGTCACGCTCACCCTCGCGGCGTACCGGCTTGGCGCCGATCTCCCGCAACTTGTCCTCGACCTCGTCGACGATCGCCTTGACCTGCCGGTCGTTGCTGGCAGACGCCAGCACGAACGCGTCAGTGATCGCGAGCTGGTCGCTGACGTCGAAGGCGACGATCTGTTGCCCGAGCTTCTCGGCAGCGGCGGACGCCGCGGCCCGGACGAGGGTGAGTGCGTGATCAGTGGCGGTCATTCGAGATCTTTCGAGGGGTAGAGGTCGTGCTTGGCGATGTACTGGACCACGCCGTCGGGAACGAGGTACCACACGGGCTCTCCGCGCTGCTTGCGCTCGCGACAGTCGGTCGAGGAGATGGTCAGGGCCGGGATCTCGACCAGGGTCACCCGCTCCGCGGGGATCGAGCCGAGGGTTGAGGGGTCCATCTCGTAGCCCGGGCGGGTGCAGCCCACGAAGTTGGCGAGCGCGAAGAGCTCCTCGACGTTGCGCCAGGTGAAGATGTCGGCCAGTGCGTCGACTCCGGTGATGAAGTAGAGCTCGGCGTCGGGCATCTCGGCGTGCAGGTCGCGCAGCGTGTCGATGGTGTACGTCGGCCCGGCGCGGTCGATGTCGACCCGGGAGACCCGGAACCGCGGGTTGGCCGCGGTCGCGATGACCGTCATCAGGTAGCGGTGCTCGGCGGGCGAGATGGCCCGGTCGGCCTTCTGGTAGGGCCGACCGGTGGGCACGAACACGACCTCGTCGAGGTCGAACCATGCCTGGACCTCACTGGCGGCCACGAGGTGCCCGTGGTGGATGGGGTCGAACGTGCCGCCCATGACCCCGACCCTGCGGGCCCGGGGCTCGGTGGCGGGATCGGCGCTCAGCTGTGCTCGCGTCCCGCGCCGAAGGCGACCAGGGCAGCCAGCAGCGCCAGCAGGATGAGCAGGACGCCGCCTCCGACGGTCCAGTTCAGGGCCTGGTTGACCTCTTCGCCGGACTCCGCGGCCAGGACGACGGTTGACAGGACGTGCACCATGACGGGCAGCCTACCGGCAGCGATCAGCGGACGTGACCGTCCCCGGTCACGACGAACTTCGACGTCGTCATCTCCGGCAGCCCCATGGGGCCGCGGGCGTGGAGCTTCTGGGTGCTGATGCCGATCTCGGCCCCGAAGCCGAACTCACCCCCGTCGGTGAACCGGGTCGAGGCGTTGACGAGCACCGCCGCAGCGTCGACCGCGGCGACGAACCTCCGGGCCGCCCCCTGGTCCTCGGTCACGATCGCGTCGGTGTGGTGGCTGGAGAAGCGGTGGATGTGCTCGATCGCGGCCTCGAGGTCGTCGACGACGCGGGCTGAGATGTCCAGGGAGAGGTACTCCGTCGCGTAGTCGTCGTCGGTGGCGGCCACGACACCGTCGTACGCCTCGAAGGACCGGTCGCCGTGGATCGTCACCCCGGCCCGCTGGAGGGCGGGGACCAGCCGGGGTAGCAGCTCGTCGGCGATGCCGGCGTGGACCAGCAGCGACTCGGCGGCGTTGCAGACGCTGGTCCGGTGGGTCTTCGCATTGACGACGATGGCCAACGCCTTCTCGAGGTCGGCCGCGCGGTCCACGTAGACGTGGCAGTTGCCCACGCCGGTCTCGATCACCGGGACCGTCGACCCCTCCACGACGTCGCGGATCAGGCCGGCGCCGCCGCGGGGGATCAGGACGTCGACCAGCCCACGTGCCCTCATCAGCTCCTTGACGCTCTCCCGGGTGTCGGCGGGGACCATCTGGACGACGTCCGCCTCGAGACCGGCGGACCGCACGGCACCCCGCAGCACCTCCACGATCGCGGCGTTGCTGGACCTGGCGCTGGAGCTGCCACGCAGCAGGACCGCGTTGCCGGACTTCAGGCAGATCCCGGCCGCGTCGGCGGTGACGTTGGGGCGGGCCTCGTAGATCATCCCGACCACGCCGAACGGCACCCGGACCTGCCGCAGCTCCAGTCCGTTGGCCAGGGTGCTCCCCCGCAGCACCTCGCCGACCGGGTCCGGGAGCCCGGCCACCTCACGCAGCCCCTCCGCCATGCCGGCCAGTCGCTCCGGGGTCAACCGGAGCCGGTCCACGACGTTGGCGGGCGTGCCGGCGCCCTCGGCCCGCGTGACGTCCTCCGCGTTGGCGGCGAGGATCTCCTGCTCGGCCTCGCCGAGGGCATCCGCCATCGCATGCAGCGCCCGGTCCTTCTGGGCCCGGGTGGCCAGGGCGAGGCCGCGGCTGGCCCGGCGGGCGCGGTCGGCGGCCTCGGCAACCGAGGGTGCGGTACTCATGGAGCGAGCCTAGATTCCCACTCGTCAACACCCCACGATTGGGCACAAACGGCAGGTTTTTCGAGCCGATTGTCACCGTTTGGTACCAAACGGCGACACTTCCGAAGTCGCGCTGACCCGTCGCGAATCGACGACGGGTCAGCGTGGTGCGCGGTCTGGTTTCGGGCGGGTCAGCCCTTGCGCTCGTTGATCTGCTCGGTGGCGGCGGGCAGCACCTTGTGGAGGTCACCCACCACACCGAAGTCGACGAGCTCGAAGATCGGGGCTTCCTCGTCCTTGTTGACCGCCACGATCGTCTTCGAGGTCTGCATGCCGGCGCGGTGCTGGATCGCACCGGAGATGCCGTTGGCGATGTAGAGCTGCGGGGAGACGGTCTTGCCGGTCTGGCCGATCTGGAAGCTGTGCGGGATCCAGCCGGAGTCGACCGCGGCGCGCGAGGCGCCGACAGCGGCACCGAGGGCGTCTGCGAACTCCTCGATCGCGCCGAACTCACCGCCGGTGCCACGACCACCGGACACCACGATTGCGGCGTCGGTGAGCTCGGGGCGGCCGGTCGACTTGCGCGGCTGCGAGGCCACGACCTTGGCTCCCTTGGCGGCGTCGGAGATGGACGCTGCGAACTCCTCGACCGCGGCGGCCCCCTCGGCCTCCTCCGGGGTCGCGGAGTTCGGCTTCACGGTGATCACCGGGGTCCCCTTAGTGACCTTGGCCTTCACCGTGTAGTTGCCGGCGAAGACCGACTGCGTCGTCACCGGACCCTCCTCGACGTCGACGGCGTCAGTGATCAGGCCGGACTCGATCTTGATCGCGAGCCGGCCGGCGATCTCCTTGCCCTCGAAGGACGACGGGATGAGTACGGCGTCCGGGGACGCCTTCTCGACCAGCTGCTGGAGCACCTCGGCCTTGGGCGCGACGAGGTAGCCCTTGATCTCGCTGTCGTCGACGACGTAGACCTTCTCGGCGCCGTACTTCTTCACCTTCTCGGTGGCCTCGGAGGCCTTGTCGGCCGGGCCGATGAACACCGCGGAGGGCTCCCCGAGTCGGCGGGCCAGCGTGAGGAGCTCGTAGGTGGGCTTCTTGACCGCGCCCTCGGCGTGGTCGATGAGAACCAGGATCTCGGACATGCTCTCTCTTTCGGTTCCTGAGGAGGTCGCGCAGCGACCGTCTCGAAGGGCTCAGATGAACTTCTTGGAGGCGAGGAAGTCGGTGAGCGCCTTGGCGCCCGAGCCGTCCTCGTCGGTGACGATCTCGCCCTGGGTGCGGGGCGGCCGCTCGGTCGTCTCCTGCACCTCGGTCCAGGCGACGGAGAGCCCGACCTGGTCGGCCTCGACGCCGAGGTCGCTCAGCGACAGGGTGTCGAGCGGCTTCTTCTTGGCCGCCATGATCCCCTTGAACGACGGGTAGCGGGCTTCGCCGGACTGGTCGGTCACCGAGAGCACGAGCGGCATCGTCGCGCCGATCACGTCGGTCGCCGAGTCGCTGTCGCGCTTGATCCGGACCTGGTCGCCCTGGGTCTCGATCACCGAGGCCAGGGTGACCTGTGGGAGCTCGAGCCGCTCGGCGAGCATCGCCGGGACCACACTCATGCTGCCGTCGGTCGACGACATGCCGCAGACCACGAGGTCGGTCGAACCGACCTTCTCGACGGCCTTGGCCAGCACGAGGGACGTTGCGATGGCGTCGGAGCCGGCGATCGCGTCGTCGAGGACGTGGACACCCTTGTCGGCTCCCATCTGGAGGGCCTTGCGGACCGCGTCCACGGCCTGCTCGGGACCGACCGTGAGGGCGGTGACCTCGACGCTCTCAGGGTCGTCGGCCTTCTCCTTGATCTGGAGGGCCTGCTCCACGGCGTACTCGTCGAGCTCCGACAGCAGCCCGTCGACGCCCACGCGGTCGACGGTCTTGTCGTCCTCGAAGTGCCGGTCGCCGGTGGCGTCGGGAACGTATTTCACACAGACAACAATGTTCATGGTGTGGCCGTTGCGGCCCCTCCTGTGCACTCGGTGTGGCCGATGAGGTTGTGCGGTGAGGTTACTAGCGGGAAACCTCGGGCGAAACACGCCCGCCGGTGGGGTCGCTCACAGCGAGGCATGGGTCACAACCACCGACACCCCACCCCGGGTCAGGGCTGGATGATCCGGACCACGATCCGTCCGACGATGAGATACACGATCGCCCCGATCCCCCAGTTGAAGAGCGCGTTCTTGACGTCGGCGTTGCTGCCGGTGAACGACTTGATGCCCTCGCCCTTCGCGCGCGAGAAGATGTCGAGGTCGAAGAAGTTGGCGCCGGCGAGGAAGAACTCCACGAGCGGGTTGTCCTTCTGGAAGCCCAGTGCGATGCAGAGAGCACCCACCGCCAGGAAGACCGCGGCCACCACGAAGAACAGCCAGACCACCTGCGCAATGCGCGAACGCAGCTGCGGCACCGTGGTGCTGCCGCCCTTGATCGAGCGCCGGTTGCCGTCGCCGTTCTTGTCGGTGTCCTTCTTGCCTGTCTTGTCTGCCAAGTGACTTCCCTTTGCTCGAGCGGGTCGGAAACGTTCAACGAAGGATGGCAGATCCGGGTCACGCGGCGGATCCGCGTCCGCCGATCAGCGTCCCACGAACCGGGCCTTCCCCGGGCCGCTCTCCACGAACGACTGCATCCCGATGGTCCGGTCCTCGGTCGCGAACAGCGCGGCGAACTGCTGCCGCTCGATCCCGAGCCCCGTCTCCAGGTCGACCTCGAGCCCCCGGTCGATGGTCTCCTTGGCCGCACGGAGGGCGTACGTCGCGGCGCCGGCGAACTGCGCCGCCCACTGCGCGGCTTCGTCGTAGACCTTGTCGGCGGCCACGACCCGGTCGACGAGGCCGATCGCGAGCGCCTCGTCGGCCTTGACGAACCGGCCGGTGAAGATCAGGTCCTTGGCCCGGCTGGGCCCGACCAGCCGGGTCAGCCGCTGGGTGCCACCGGCGCCCGGGATGATGCCGAGCAGGATCTCGGGCTGCCCGAGGACGGCGTCCTCGGCGGCGAACCGGACGTCGGCGCACAGTGCCAGTTCGCAGCCTCCGCCGAGGGCGTAGCCGGTGATGGCGGCGACGACCGGCTTGGGGATCTTGGCCACGGCCGTGAACGCCGACTGGAGGCCACCGGAGCGTTGGATCATGTCGGTGTAGGACATGTCGTTCATCTCCTTGACGTCGGCCCCGGCGGCGAACACCCGCTCGCCGCCGTAGACCACGACCGCCTTGACGTCGTCGCGCTCGGTCGCCTCGTGCGCCGCGGCCCGGATCTCCTCCTGGACCTGCTCGTTGAGCGCGTTCATCTTCGGCCGGTCGAGCCGAATGGTGCCCACGCCGGCGTGCTCTCCGGATCCGACTTCCAGTCGTGCGAACTCACCCATCAGGTCGTGTCCTCCTGTCGAAAGTCAGAACGTGATACCGCGGGCGGCGAACCTATCGCGCACCAGCCGCGCGGCCTTCGCGCCGTCCCGGGCCAGCGCCTCCTCGTAGGTCGCCTTGGCGGCTGCCTGGAAGGTGGTGTCGGGCGCGTAGTGGAACTGCGAGCTGATCAGGGTGGTGTCCCAGGCCTCGGTGGTCAGGCCCCGGGCGACGTAGCCGAGCCGGATCTCCCAGAGCGCCTGGCTCCAGATCTGGCCGACGCTGTGGATCCCCCAGTTGTCGGGGTGATTCTGGATCGTGAACCCGGTGTGGAAGTTCCGGATGCAGTGCGGAGCGGTCGGGTCGTAGGAAGTGGCGTCCCAGTCCATCGGGCAGGACTCCGCGGCGCGGACCGGCCAACCGTTGTCGCGGGCCGCGTCGAGACCCACCGACACTCCGAAGTAGTCGCCGAACGACTCGCCGATGGCACCGGCGTCGAAGCTGGTCCCGAAGCCGGGTACCTGGTCGTTGTGGATCGCGTGGCCGTACTCGTGGACGATCACCTCGGCGTCCTCGCCGTCGTCGACGCCGCCCTTGCCGAGCCGGATCAGGTCCTTCTTGTCCCACATGTAGGAGTTGTCGATCCCGTTCTGGTTGATCCGCACGTCGTACGGACGCTCCAGGATGGCCGGCAGGCTGGAGCCGAAGCCGAGGGACTGCAGGTAC
>DASSJR010000205.1:0-12229 GCA_035691135.1 Nocardioides sp.
CAAGGCGCCCGCGATCAAGAAGGCCGAGCCGGTGGTCGAGCGCGGCAAGGTCTACGTCGAGGTCTACAACAACTCCGGCATCACCGGGCTGGCGGGCAGCACCGCCGAGCAGGCGTCCGGCGCCGGATGGCAGGTGGTCGCCACCGACAACTGGTACGGCACCATTCCCGCCTCGACCGTCTACTACCCCGAACGACTCGAGGCCGCCGCCAAGGTCCTGGCGCTCGACCTGGGCATCGGCCGGGTCATGCCCGCCATCGAGCCGATGGACCTGGACCGCCTGACGGTCATCCTCACCGCCGACGCCGCCTGACACCGCTCCGCCCCCGGCCGGGCGACGTGAAAGGCTTCCGGCCATGGAGTTCACGTCGTCCTCGGGCCAGGAGCGGTACGACGCGTTCGTCGCGGTCGCCTCCACGTCCATCGTCGGACTCGACTTCGACGGCACCCTGGCCCCGATCGTCGACGACCCCGCCGAGGCCCGCATCCACCCCGAGGCCGCCGAGGTGCTCGTCGAGCTCGCCGAGGTGGTCTGCGCGATCGCCGTGATCACCGGGCGCCCGGCGCGTCAGGCGCTGGCCCTCGGGGAGCTCGACACCGTGGGCAACGCGCTGGGCGACTCCGGCAAGGAGCTCTACCTCTTCGGCCAGTACGGCAACGAGCGGTGGAGCTCGACCAGTCGCCGGATCGTCTCGCCGCGCCCGCCTCGCGGGCTCGCGACGTACCTCGGCGCGCTCCCCAAGCTGCTGCGTCAGCTCGACGCGGCCGACGCGTTCGTGGAGGAGAAGGGCCTCGCGGTCGCCGTCCACACGAGGCGGTTGCCCGATCCTTCCGGCGCGTTCGACCGCTTGCTGCCCGAGCTCGAGAAGCTGGCCGAGAAGACCGGGCTGGTGGTGGAGCCCGGCCGGCAGGTGATCGAGGCTCGTGCAGGGGGAACCGACAAGGGCGAGGTGGTCCGCAACCTGACCGAGAAACTCCCCGTCGGAGGGTTCCTCTTCGCCGGCGACGACCTCGGCGACGTGGAGGCCTTCGACGCCGTCGCCGAGCTCCGGGAGCAAGGACTGCCCACCTTCCTGGTCTGCTCGGGCTCGGAGGAGCAGCGCGCGCTCGCCGGCAGGGCCGATCTGGTCGTCGACGGACCCGACGGCATCCTCGCGTTCCTCCGCCAGCTCATCTCTGACGCCCAGTCGCGATAGTCCCTGACGTTTCGGTCGCCTTGGGGGCTGTTGAGCAACCAGAACGTCCGGGACTATCCGGATCCGCCCACCATGTGGACCCGGAGTACGCATGGCGAGACGCGCTGCGTAGGGTTCCGAACAGCTCATCAAGAGGGACTGAGGGACCGGCCCGTCGAAGTCCCGGCAACCGCCACGAGCTCGTCCGGGAGTCAGTCCCGACGGTCGTGGAGACGGTGCCAATTCCGGCCCACGGCGAAGGCCGCCGCGGGAAAGATGAGGAGGAATCCTTGACTGCCGTGACTTCCCAGGCCCAGACGGTCGACCAGTCCGTCGACCAGGCAGCCGGACGCCCCGCCCTGCGCGAGGGTGCCTTCGGCAACGCCACCGCCCTGTCCTGCCGCGAGTGCGGGCACCAGATCGAACTCGGCCCCCACTACGCGTGCCCGGAGTGCTTCGGACCGCTGGAGATCGCCTACGACTTCCCGGCCGTGACCGCGCGCGAGATCGAGGCCGGTCCGAGCAACATGTGGCGCTACAAGGCCCTGCTCCCGGTTCCCGACGACATCGAGGACAGCCCCAACACCGAGCCGGGCTTCACTCGCCTGCTGAAGGCGAACAACCTCGGCCGCGAGCTCGGCATCGACACCCTCTGGGTGAAGGACGACTCCACCAACCCCACCAACTCCTTCAAGGACCGCGTGGTGGCCTGCGCCCTGAGCGCCGCCCGCGAGTTCCACAGCAAGGTCTTCGCGTGTCCGAGCACCGGCAACCTCGCCAACGCCGTGGCGGCCGCGGGTGCCCGAGCCGGGATCAAGACCGTCGTCTTCATCCCCGCCGACCTCGAGCGACCCAAGCAGGTCAACTCCGCCGTCTACACCGACTCGCTGGTGGCCGTGAACGGCAACTACGACGACGTGAACCGGCTGGCCTCGGAGATCGCGGGCGAGGAGGACGGCTGGGCGTTCGTCAACGTCAACGTCCGGCCCTACTACGCCGAGGGGTCCAAGACCCTCGGCTACGAGATCGCCGAGCAGCTCGGCTGGCGGTTGCCGGACCAGGTCGTGATCCCGGTGGCATCGGGGGCCCAGCTGACCAAGGTGGACAAGGCCTTCCGGGAGCTGATCGAGCTCGGCCTGGTCGAGGAGAAGCCCTATCGCGTGTACGGCGCCCAGGCGACCGGCTGCTCGCCGGTGGCTACGGCATTCAAGGACGGTCAGCAGGTCGTTCGCCCGGTCCGCCCGGACACGATCGCCAAGAGCCTCGCCATCGGCAACCCCGCTGACGGCGTCTACGTGCTCGACATCTGCCGGCGCACCGGTGGAGCCGTCGAGGACGTCAGCGACGACCAGGTGCGTGAGGGCATCCTGCTGCTCGCCCGCACCGAGGGAATCTTCACCGAGACCGCAGGAGGCACCACCGTCGGCGTGCTGAAGAAGCTCGTCGAGACCGGCCAGCTCGACCCGACGCTGGAGACGGTCGTGATCAACACCGGCATGGGCCTCAAGACCCTCGACGCCGTCGCCGACCAGGTCGGGGCTGCGGTGACCATCGACCCGTCGTACGGTGCCTTCGTGGCAACCGGCCTGGCCTGAGGAGTGAGATGAGCGTTTCCGTCCGCATCCCCACGATCCTGCGCACCTACACCGACGGCGAGTCCGAGGTGAGCGCTGAGGGCGACACCCTGGCTGCCGTTCTCGACGACCTCGACGCCCACTACTCGGGCATCAAGGGGCGGGTCCTCGACGAGGGCGGCGAACTGCGCCGGTTCGTGAACGTCTACGTCGGCAATGACGACGTCCGGTTCCTCGAGAATCTCGCCACGCCCACGCCCGACGGCACGCAGATCTCGGTCATCCCGGCGGTGGCCGGGGGCTGACGGGGGCGGTCAGCCCTCGGCCACGTGGTGGACTCCGGGTGTCGGGGTCTCGTCGAGGCCGCCGAGGTCGAACATCGCCAGGCCGCTGCCGCCGACGCCGATCGCCGCGATCGCGATCACCGAGACCACCCCCAGCTTGCCGGCGTGGGGCGACGCGGGGGCACGTCGCAGCCACGCCGGCGAGCTGAGCAGGAGGACGGCTGTCGTGAGCGTCAGGAGATCGAGCACTCCGACGGCCCCGTCCGCGAGACCGATCGACTTCAGGGCCCCTCCCAGCGCGTTGCCGGTCAGGTGGGCCCAGGCCCACACCGCGGGGAGAGCGATGGCAATCACCGCGGCGGCGATCCAGGCCGACCGCCCGGGCCGTGACATCGCCTGCTGGGCGACCACCAGCTGGGCGGTCGCGACCATCAGGAGCGCCAGGGCGGCGGCGACCGAGTGGAGCAGGTCCGCGGTCGCGTGGACCGCCACGACCGTGCCCGTGCCGACGAGCCCGGCGACCAGCAGCAGCTGGACCTCGCTCGACCACGACGCCTGGCGGGTGCCGGTACCTGTCGCCCCGGACCGCACCACCTTGGCGGGGTGGAGCCGACCGCCACGCAAGGCGAGGACCCAGAACACGAGGACCAGGTTGGTGACCAGGAGGATCAGGCTGCCGATGCCGAGCGCCTTCACCTGGAGGGCCAGGGTGGCCTCCCGCTGCAGCTCCTGGCAGCTCCCGCTGCACTGGGTCCCCATCGGGAGCATGTGGTTCAGCATGGTGAGCTGCAGCTGCAGGTCATAGGCCCCGCTGGCGAGCAGTGCGGCCACACCGGCCAGGGTGCCGGCCACGACCACCAGCAGACTGGTCGCCAGTACGGCCCTCCGCTTGCGCAGCACGGGTCCGAACCAGCGGTAGGCCAGGGCCAGCGCCCCGAGGACCGCGACGGCGAAGAGCGGGATCAGCAACACCGACCCCTGCAGCCAGGAGACGAAGGGCCCACGGGTCCGCTCGGTCGCCCCCACGGCGCCGCGCAGGGCGACCACCCAGAACCAGTCGGCCGTGGCCAGGACGGCGGCGAAGGTGAGCACCGTCGTCCACGGGATGGCCGTCCGGCCGGCCGGCCGTATGGATGCCCTCACCGTGTCCGGAACTGGAGGGGACAGCTGAGTCACTACGTGATCTCCCAACCGAACATCATGGCGTGGTCCTCGTGCGCCAGGTTGTGGCAGTGGGCGACGTAGGGTCCGACGAAGTCCCGGAACCCGCGGTAGACGATCACGGACTCACCCGGATCGAGAGCCACCAGGTCCTCACGTGAGCGGTCGTCCGGGTGCCCGGGCTCCCCGTTGAGAACCTCCCGACCGTCTCGCATCACCGTGCGGTGCTCCTCCATGTGCAGGTGGAACGGGTGCACCCAGCCACCGCCGCCGTTGCGGATCTCCCAGAGGGCGAAGCTGTTCTTCTTCTGCCGCGCCAGTGGGCTGTTTCCTGCCGGGTTCTGGAGGCTTCGGGCCACGATGCCCGGGTCGAACGGCACGCCGTTGATGAGCCACTCGATCTCGCCACCGCCGCTGCCGCGCTCGACCTCGAAGATCTTCCGGTCGTCCATCATGCTCCGCCAGTTCTTGGGCAACGGCGGGAGTGCGCGCATCTGCTTCGGGATCCGGCTGTTGTCCGGCGCTCGGTCGCCGATCACGATCTTCATCATCGGGACCTTGTACTCAGGGTCCAGCCCGAACCGCGACGACTGGGTCCACATCCGGCCGTCGGGCATCTTCATGATGTTGGTCAGGTAGATGACGTCGCCCTTGGTGGTCGGCGTACCGTCCTGGTACTTCGTGAAGTCGACGATGAACTCGCGGCGCTTGGCCGGCCACAGCTCGAAGGAGTCCCGCTTGATCGGGAACGGCAGCAGCCCGCCGTCCGAGGCGATCTGGGTGAACTGCATGCACTGCTCGCCGTCCGGGATCCGGTACTGACCATCGAGCTCGTCGCCCACGAGGCCGAGGGAAACGGCCGACTGGGGACCCTGGGTCGAGCTCATCAGCTTCAGCTCGTAGATCCGCGAGATCGAGCAGTCCAGGAACCGGAGGCGGTACTTCCGGCGCTTCACGTGCATCACGGGGTAGGCCGTGCCGTTGACGGTGAAGATGTCACCGACGAACCCGTGGTTGGGGAAGTGCTTGAAGAACGTCTTGCCCCACCACTCGGGGTGCGTCGACGGGTTGTGCGCCTTGGGGTACTCGCCCATGCCGTCGTGCATGTCCTCGTGGGTGGTCACGCCGTCCTCCAGGCGGCAGTCGAACAACGCCAGAGGGATGTCGTAGGCGACGTCGAACGAGCCGTCACGGTGGTTGGTGCGGACGCCGGGAAGCCGGAGACCGCGCCGCTCGTCGCCCATGTCCATGCCGTGCTTGGGGTCGTAGATCGGGTAGAGGCCGACCATGCCCTTGTAAACGTTCGCCCCGGTCTGGTCCATGGTGTGGTCGTGGAACCAGAAGAAGCTCTGCTTCTCCCGGTCGTCGCCACCCGCCGGCCAGTTCAGGTACAGGTTGTCGACCCAGTCGTCGGGCTGGTAGCCGCGCCACCGGGGACCGAACTGCTGGGCGTAGTGCGGGTTGCCGTCGCTCTCCGGCGCGGTGTGCCCGTTGTGCAGGTGGGTCAGGAAGGTGGCGTCGTTGGCGCCGAAGTCCTGCCGGTCCAGCCCGAGCGGGTTGCGGTTCAGGTGGTTGGCGAAGCGGACGATCGCCGGCTTGCCGTATTCAGCGTTGATCATCGGGCCCGGGAACTGGCCGTTGAATCCGTAGATCGTGCTCGGCGGCAGGGTCCGGTGGACGCCGGCCGCCACCTGGCGACCGTTGTCGAAGGAAACAGTGGGCTGGCCGAGGCTGTCGATCGGCAGCACCTTCGACGTGGTGAACCGGTGAGTGGCCAGCTTCAGGTCGATCTTGTAGATGATCGGGTCCGGGTAGCCGATCTTGCTCGGCCAGATCTGGTGGCGGTCGTTGCGCCGCGAGTTCTGCTGGCCCAGGCCAGGTCCGGGCGGCTCCGCCCAGCGAGTGAAGTCCAGCTTTCCTTCCGGCCGCAGGGCCTTCGGGATCACCAGCGGGTCCTGGAACGGGTGGAGGATCAGCGGGCTGGTCGGGAAGTTCTCCAGGTAGAACAGCGCGTCACCGAGCGCGGTGGACGTGGCTGCAAAGGCGCCGTCAGCCGACAGCAGCCCCTTCTTCGCGAGATAGGGCTTGCCGAAGGTTCCGGCGGCGACCACTGCCGCGCCAGCCGTGCCAACCGCACCCGCCTGCAGGAACAGGCGGCGTGACAACCCCTCCACCCCGTCCGTCAGCAGTGAAGTCGTCTCTTCGTTTGTCGATCCGCCTGAGTGCGGCTCATTCAAGTTCTCGAACATCGCAGGTAATCCCCTTTTTGACCGTCCCTGCACCCCAACTACAGAGAGATCGTTCGCCCGGGGCATCAACCGGTTGTGAAATGCAACGGAGGGTCACCTGGGGTGTCCAGACCAGCGGGTCAGTCGGCCTCCAGGTCGAGCAGGGCCGCGTGGCCGCGAGAGTCGATCCGCACGACCGCGATCCCACCCTTCTCGGCGAGCTCATCTCCAAGCCGCCGCGCCTCGGACTGGGAGGCGAACCAGCTCTCGATACCGCACCGGATCTGCCAGTACCGGTCGTCGCACGCCAGGTACGGCCCGTGCTCGGGACGAGTGCGGCTGAACGCCGTGGCGCGCATGAGCCCGCCCTGCTCGGCCAGCGACACGTAGACCGGACCACTCTCTCCGTCCTCCAGCGCCCCGAGCCCACCGTCGGCGGAGAAGGTGCCGTCCCGGGCGAGGTCGGGATAGTCGAGGGTCACGTAGGCGCCCCGGAACGGGTCGACCGGGTCGACCGGAGCAACCCGCATCCGGTACTCCTCCCCGGTGACGCGCGCGGAGAGCTGAGGTGCGACCCCGACCGCGACGAGCGCGAGCTGGAGGGCGGCCACCAGGACCAGGCGCTTGTTCATCGGTCGGCTCCTTCGAGGTTGGCTGCGAGCTCGCGACGAGTCCGGTCGAACAGGTAGCCGGTTCCGAGGAAGACCAGGCCCAGCGCCACGAAGAGCCAAGCGCCCTGGATGATCGGCGCGAACACCGCGAAGCTCTGGAACGTCGTGAACACCACCAGGCCGAGCGTGGCCAGCGCGGTCAGGCGCCAGCTGTTGTGCACGATTCCGAGAACCGCGACGCCGACCGCGACCACCACGTAGATGGCCACGCTGACGGCCGCGTGCGCCCAGTCGACCAGCCCAACCGTCTCGACGTCGTCTCCCGCATCCCAGAGCACCAGCAGGACCGAGGCAACGAGGACCCCCACCGCCCCGAGAGGCTCCCACCGAGCGTGACCGCGGGCGAGGACGACCGCCGCGCCGGTGGTGAGTGTCGCCGCGACGACGCCCACCACCAGCCAGGTGCTCCAGACGAAGTCGACCGGGCTGACGGACGGCAGCGCCGCGGCAAAGAGTGCGGAGAGCGCGAGCGCGGCCCCCGCCTCGCGCCAGAGCGGCGCGAACCGTTCCAGCCCCCGGCTGTGCAGGGCACCGACCGCGACGGCGACCACCGCAGCGACGGCGAGTGCCAGGACGGCAGAGAGCGCCGAGGGCGAGTCCCACATGACCTGCCACACGAACCAGGTGACCAGCGTGGGGATGCCGACCAGCACAGGACCGAGTCCGCGCACGGCATAGGCGTGAGCGACGGCCCCAGCGGCCCACAGGCCCACCAGCAGAGGCTCGTACGCCGGCACCTGCAGTGACTGGGCCGCTTGGAACACCACGGCGCCGAAGGCCAGCGCGGCCAGGAGGCGCACCGAGTCGGTCGCCTGGGAGGGGACCTGGGGCCGGCGGGAGTGGAGCACCTCGCCTGCGACGAGGAGCGCCAGCCAGATGGCCGAGAGCGCGAGGAACCGGAGGAGCGGGGACAGCTCGTCGAGGTTCGCGGCGACGAGCCAGATCAGCCCGACCCCGACGAACACGGCGCCGAGGGCGAGCAGCAGACGGGCGAGTGAGAAGCGGCGGGTGGCGTGGTAGTGACGGAGGATGGCTCCAACCTGTTCCTCGTGGAGGAGCCCTTCGGACTGCCAGAGCTGGAGCTCCTTGCCGAGCCATTCGAGCTGGGCCGGTGTGGCCGGCCGCGTGGTGGGTCGCGGGGCGACGTCAGTGTCCATGGCCACATCGTCGGGGAGCGGGCGGTCCCCCACATGCGTACGGGGACTCAGTTCGGCACTGAGGATCGCCTTGACTGGAGGTGGCGCCGCTCGGCCTCGTGGTCGCAGCGGGAGAGGGCGAGGTCGAAGGCCTCGCGCGCCTCGGCGTAATTCCCGGCGCGCAGCAGGAGCTCGGCCCGGACCCCGGGCAGCCGGTGGCCGGGCAGGTCGAGTCCGTCGAGCAGGCGCAGCCCGGCCAGCGGTCCGTCGGCCTCGGCCACGGCCACCGCCCGGTTGAGTCGCACCACGGGTGAGCCGGTGAGCTCCTCCAGCTCCGTGTAGTGCCGCGAGATGCGGGTCCACGCGGTTTCCTGCGCCCGCGGCGCGATGGCGTGCTCGGCGGCAATCAGTGCCTGGAGGAGGTACGGCGCCGGCGGTGCCCCGGCGAGCGGGGTGAGCAGCTCGACGGCCTCGTCGATCTCGGTACGGTTCCATCGGGCTCGGTCCTGGTCGGCCAGCAGCACCAGCTCCCCGGCACTGTCCACCCGCGCATCCCGGCGGGAGTGCTGCAACAGCATCAGCGCCAACAGCGCGTCCAGCTCGGTGTTCGGCGGGGCGACCTGGCGGATCACCCGGGCCAGCCGGATCGACTCGGCCGCCAGCTCCGGTCTGAACACCTCGGGGCCCGACGCGGGAGCGTAGGCGGCGGTGAAGGCCAGATAGGCGATGTCGGCCGCGATCCCCACGCGCTCCGCCAGCTCAGGACCGACCGGGACCTCGAACCGCTCGCCCGCCAGCCGCTTGCGGGCACGGGTCAGCCGCGCCGCCATGGTCGGCGTGCTGACCAGGAAGAGGCGGGCGATGTCGACCGTGCTGATGCCGAGCACCAGCCGGAGCGTCAGCGCCGCGGCCGACTCGCGCGCCAGCGCCGGGTGGGCGCACAGGAGCACCAGCCGCAGCCGCTCGTCGTGCACCATCTCCCCGGCATCGGCCATGACGCGTTGTGCCTCCTCCTGCAGCTGGGAATCGACGACGAGCACGGGCAGCTTCCGGGCCGCGGTGGTCTCGGCGCGTAGCCGGTCGAGGATGCGCCGGCGGGCGACGGTCAGCAGCCACGCCGGCGGGTTGGCCGGGACGCCATCCGTCGGCCACGTGCGCGCAGCGCCCTCGAACGCGTCGGCCAGGCCGTCCTCGGCGAGGTCCAGCCTGCCGAACTGGGTGACGAGCAGGGCCAGCAAACGGCCCCACTCGTCGCGCCACAGCCCGGCGAGGCGCTCGCCCATCAGGCAGGAACGGTCACGCCGGGCCGGACGATCCGCCGGCGAGCGGGCGGACCTCGAGCCCCGTCTCACCCTCGGTGAGGATGCCCACGACCTGGAGCAGGTCGTCGAGGTCGTCCGACGTGATCGTGTAGAAGCCACTCAGCTGCTCGACGGACTCGGCGTACGGGCCGTCGGTGATGACCAGGCCGTCGCTGCCGGCGCGCACCGTCCGCGCCTCGCTCGACGGCAGGAGCTCGGCGCCGCCGGTCACCGTGTGACCTCGCTCGGCCAGGGCGGCGGCGAACTTCTGGTGCAGGCCGTAGACGCGCTCGCGCTCAGCCTGGTCGGCCTCGGCCCACTGCGCCTCGTTGCCGGGGATCAGGACGATGTACTCGGTCATGATGGGTCCTCTCTCGCGCTGCTGGTGAGTCTGTCACCGAGATGACGGGTGGGGTACGTCGAAATCGACAACGGCCGGAATCTCGTTTGGCCGAAGCGGGGCCGGCTCCTAGCCTCGTCAGGTGCGCTCCGTCCTCCTTGCTACCTCCTCCAACTGGCCCGGAGGCGAGCCCGGCGCCGCAGCTCTGGACGAGGCCCTGGCCGCTCGCGGCCTCAACGCCACATGGGTGGTCTGGGACGACCCGGCCGTTGACTGGGCGGCTGCGGACCTGGTGGCGGTGCGCTCGACCTGGGACTACATGGAGCGGCACGAGGAGTTCCTGTCCTGGGCCCGGCAGGTCGCCGTGCGGACCCGTCTGCTCAACGGGCCCGAGGTGTTCGCCTGGAACGTCGACAAGGCCTATCTGGCCGGCCTGGGCGGCGCGCTGCCCGTGGTGCCCACCCGCACCGCCGGCACGCTCGAAGAGCTGGCCGCGGGCGTCCGCGAGTTCGGCGTGGCCGTGGTGAAGCCACGGGTGGGTGCCAGCGGAGCCGGCGTCCTGGTCGTGGACGACCCGGCCGACCCCCGGCTCGGCACCGAGATCAAGGACCACCCCGAGCTTCCCCCGGGTCGCGGGCCCTGGGTGGTTCAGCCGCTCGTCTCCTCGGTGCGGACGGAGGGGGAGACATCGGTGTTCGTGCTGGGCGGAGTCCCGGTGTCCCAGGTCGACAAGCTGCCGGCCGGCGGCGAGATCCGGGTGCACGAGCACTTCGGGGGCTCGACGCGACCGGTGCCGCTGCGCGACGAGGCCGCCGACCTGGCCCTGGCCGCCAACGCGGCGGCCGACCGGTTCCTGGGCGTCGCCCTGGACTACGGCCGGGTCGACATGATGCGGCTCGCCGACGGCACCCTCGCGCTCAGCGAGCTCGAGCTCACCGAGCCCGGGCTCTACCTTGACGTACTCCCGGAGAATGCCGGCTCGTTCGCGGAGCTGGTCACCGGCCGGCTGAGCTGAGGGCCGGAGTTGTTTGCACTCTCCCACCCCGAGTGCTAAACATTGAGCTGGCACTCTTAGCATGAGAGTGACAACAGGCGTGGTGACGTTGAGATCCCAAAGCCCCGCGGGAAGGGTCCGCCGGGGCGGCCGGGTCGGCCGTCGCGGGCAGCCCACCACGCCTCACCACCGAACTCTTCAAGCGTGAGGAATCGCAAGAGTTATGTCAAAGCTGATTGCTTTCAACGAGGAGGCCCGTCGCGGTCTCGAGCGTGGCATGAACACGCTCGCCGACGCGGTCAAGGTCACGCTCGGTCCCAAGGGTCGCAACGTCGTACTCGAGAAGAAGTGGGGCGCGCCCACCATCACCAACGACGGCGTCTCCATCGCCAAGGAGATCGAGCTCGAGGAGCCGTACGAGAAGATCGGCGCCGAGCTCGTCAAGGAGGTCGCCAAGAAGACCGACGACGTGGCCGGTGACGGCACCACCACGGCCACCGTGCTCGCCCAGGCGATGGTCCGCGAGGGCCTGCGCAACGTGGCCGCGGGCGCCAACCCGATGGGCCTCAAGCGTGGCATCGAGGCCGCCGTGGCCGCCGTGTCCGAGCAGCTGCTCAGCCTGGCCAAGGACGTCGAGACCAAGGAGCAGATCGCGGCCACGGCCTCGATCTCCGCGGGCGACCCGACCGTCGGCGAGATCATCGCTGAGGCGATGGACAAGGTCGGCAAGGAAGGCGTCATCACCGTCGAGGAGTCGAACACCTTCGGCCTCGACCTCGAGCTGACCGAGGGCATGCGCTTCGACAAGGGCTACATCTCGGCCTACTTCGTCACCGACCCCGAGCGGATGGAGACGGTCCTCGAGGACCCCTACGTCCTGATCGCCAACTCCAAGATCTCCTCGGTCAAGGACCTGCTGCCGCTGCTGGAGAAGGTCATGCAGTCCGGCAAGCCGCTGGTCATCATCGCCGAGGACACCGACGGCGAGGCCCTGTCCACGCTGGTCGTCAACAAGATCCGCGGCACCTTCAAGTCCGTCGCCGTCAAGGCTCCGGGCTTCGGTGACCGTCGCAAGGCCATGCTCCAGGACATCGCGATCCTGACCGGCGGCCAGGTCATCTCCGAGGAGGTCGGCCTGAAGCTGGAGTCGACCGGCATCGAGATGCTCGGCCAGGCCCGCAAGGTCGTCATCACCAAGGACGAGACCACCATCGTCGAGGGTGCCGGCGACGCCGACCAGATCGCCGGCCGGGTGAACCAGATCCGTGCCGAGATCGAGAAGTCCGACTCCGACTACGACCGCGAGAAGCTGCAGGAGCGCCTGGCCAAGCTGGCCGGCGGTGTTGCGGTGATCAAGGTCGGCGC